>CAZEAA010000907.1:0-1015 GCA_964510015.1 uncultured Sandaracinaceae bacterium | reverse complement strand
GCGGAATCTCGATCAGCGCCGCGTAGATGGACGCCGCGTCGGCGAAGTCCACGGCGAACGCCTCGGGGGTCTTGTAGCGGACACCCAGGTCCGGCGAGATGGCCTTCTTCAGGCACGCATCCAGCGCCTCCGGGTAGTCCGGCTTGAGGGCGGCCAGCGCCTGCGTGCGCCCGGTCAAGATGGCGCCCAGCAGCTGACCGTGGTCGCTCGCCACGAAGGGCGACTGCCCGGCCAGGCACTCGTAGGCGATCACCCCGAGCGCGTAGACGTCGGCCTGCGCTCCGGCGGCGTGCGCGCTCTTGATCTGCTCGGGCGCCATGTAGCGCGGCGTGCCGATGATGGTGCCGGTGGCCGTCAGCTTCTTGCTGGTGAGCGTGAGCGACAGGCCGAAGTCCAGGATCTTCACCTCGGGCGGGGTGCTCGACGTGAGGAACACGTTGTCCGGCTTGAGGTCGCGGTGCACCACACCGCGCGCGTGCGTCTCGCTCAGCGCCGCACACGCCGCGGTGACGATGGGGCACAGCTGGGCCGGGGTCATGGGGCCGTCGCGGGCCACCTTCTCGCGCAGGGTCAGGCCCTCGAGGTACTCCATGGCCAGCCACAGGGTCCCGTCGGGCGCCGCCCCGAAGCCGTGGATGCCCACGATGCCGGGGTGGTCGATGGAGGCCAGGATCTCGGCCTCGCGCCGGAAGCGCTCCTCCGACTCGGACGACGACTTGGTCTTCTTGAGCACCTTCAGGGCGACGCGGTGCCCGGTCTGTATGTCCTTGGCGTCGTAGACGGTGCCCATGCCGCCGCTGCCGAGGACCTCGTCGATCTTGAAGCGGTCTGCGAAGAAGAAGCCGTCCTCGAACGACGACATGACGCGGGTGGGCTCGATCTCGTCGAGATCGAACCCGTCCAATTCATCAACACTCTCCAGCAATCTGTCGACGCTGATGGACACCAACCACTCTCTCCGCGGGACGGGCCTAGATTCGCTCCACGGCCATCACGCCCGTGAGCTTCTCAATAT
>CAZEAA010000906.1:0-1021 GCA_964510015.1 uncultured Sandaracinaceae bacterium | reverse complement strand
CGTCACCGAGCCGGGGGTCGAGCCGAGCCATGGGCGCTTGGGCCAGCTCCGCCTGGATGGCGGCCGCGTCCGAGAGCCGCGCCACCTGCTCTCCGCGCGCGTTGCGCAGCTCCCCGGCGGCCAGGATGTAGCGCGGCGTCGCCGACCTGCGACTCGCCCCGCTGGCGCTGTCCGAGAGCAGCATGGGCTCCACGTCGAGGCCGGCCCAGGGCGGCCACTCCGCTGGCGTGACGCGCGAGAGGGCGAGCCCGGTGCCGGCGTGATCCAACACCAGGATGCTCACCACGGCGACGGCCAGCAGCGCGCGGCTCCCAGACGACTCGGCCGGGGGGTCGTCGGAGCGCGCCAGCCACACGCGAGCGAGCACGGCCGGCAGGAACAGCAGGAAGCCCGACAGCTTCAGCGCGCGCAGCGTGTCGTAGAGCCGAGCGTGCACGGCGAAGTAACTCGGCGCGTCGAAGGCCGGCAGCGCAACCAAGGCCTCGCACGCGGCGCTCACGTTCAGCGCGATGACGACCAACGCGCCCAGCAGCACGCTCGTCTGTCCTGCGCTGCGGGCGGCCGGGCTGGTCTGGGTGCCCGCGAACAAGACGAGGCCGCTCAGCCAGGCGGCTCCGATGAACGGCAGCAGACTGCCGCTCGACCCGAACCCATAGGCCACGCCCCAGGCCGGCAGGGTCACCACCACCAAGCTCGCCCCGCGCCATCGGGGGGCATCCGCGTGCGGCAGGAAGAAGCTCACCGCGGCGCTCGCCCACAAGGCTGCGGTCATCAGCGCGCCGATGCCGCGCTCCTCGCACATGGTGAGCGCCGTCACGAGCACCTCGGTCGAGGGCACCAGGCCCCACGGCTCCACGTCGTACGAGGCCATCGAGCGCGCGAGGACGCTGTTGTTCCCGCCCCGCATGCTCTGCGCGGCGAGCGCGATCACCCACGGGAACGCACCCACGATCACGTCCATCGCCGGCCACACCGTGCGGCCTCGGCGGCGCGCCGCCATGAAGCCCAGCAAGGTCAGCGC
>CAZEAA010000905.1:0-1023 GCA_964510015.1 uncultured Sandaracinaceae bacterium | reverse complement strand
GAGCGAAGAGCAGCGGCAGGAGATGCAGCGCCAGATGGAGCAGCTGCGCGAGATGATCCGGCGCGCCCAGCAGCAACAACAGCAGCAAGGCCAGCAGGGTCAACAAGGCCAGCAGGGCCAGCAAGGTCAGCAGCAGGGGCGTGATGGGATGATGCAGCGCTTCCGCCTGGGCGCAGCCGGTGAAGGCGGGCAGCAGGTGCGCATCCGCATGCCCGGTGACGGCCAGCAGGGTCAGGGCCAACAGGGACAAGGCCAGCAGGGTCAGGGTCAGCAGCCGGGCCAGGGTCAGCCGGGTGGTCAGGGCCAGGGACAGGGACAGGGACAGGGGCAAGGTCAGGGCCAAGGGCAAGGTCAGCAGGGCCAGGGCGGACAGCCCGGCGGTCAGGGCCAGGGCCAAGGTCAGGGCCAAGGTCAGGGCGACATGGAGCTCACGCTGGACCCGTCGGGCCAGGGCGGCGGCAACGCGCAGCTCGAGCTGCCCGGCATGGGCCAGGGCCAGGGCCAGCAGCAGGGCCAGGGCGGCGGCAGCATGGGCCAGGGTGCCGGCACCGAGACCGGCGGCGAGATGCTGGGCGACGACCCCACCCGCTTGAACTCGAACACCCGTGACTCGCGCGTGGAAGGCCAGCACGGCGAGGGCCCGTCGCGCAGCGAAGTGATCCTGGGCGCCGCCGAGCGGGGCTTCGTGGGCCGCGGCTACCGCGACGTGCACACCGACTACTCCAACCACGCCGAAGAGGTGCTGGAGCGCGACGAGGTCCCGCCCGGCTACCGCTTCTACGTGCGACGCTACTTCCAACTCATTCGGCCGCGCGACGCAGCCGAGACGCAGAGCGCGGGTCAACCGCAGGAGACGAACCCATGAGCAAGGACACCCCCGCCGAGGTGGTGGAGAGCTTCGGCCGCGACGTGAAGCGGGTGAAGGCCGAGATCGGCAAGATGATCGTCGGCCAAGACGACATCGTGGACGGTGTGCTCACGTGCCTGCTGGCGGGAGGCCAAGCGCTGCTCGAGGGCGTGCCC
>CAZEAA010000904.1:0-1024 GCA_964510015.1 uncultured Sandaracinaceae bacterium | reverse complement strand
CAGCGCCTCGGCAGCGGCCATCTCCGAAGCTTCTTGGGCGCGCTCGGCCTCCGCTCGGTCTTCGGCATCCCGGCGCGCGAGGGCGGCGAGGTCGGCGCGCGCCCGCTCGCTGTGACGACCGCTCGGGAAGACACGCAGGTAGTCGTGCAGGCCCTGAGCGGAGCCGGCGCGGGCGGCGTAGAAGCGCTCCTCCTCCGCGCCGAGCGCCGCGCGCACCTCGTCGGCGTAGACCCCGTGGGGAAAACCAGCGAGGTAGTCTGCCCCTGCGAGGGCGCGGTCGTGCGGGTCCGTGGCCAGGCGGTAGCTGCGGTAGGCCCCGTAGTCACCATGCGACGCGCCCAGCGTGCAGGCCGCCAGCGTGAGGCTCACCGACAACAACGCCACCCCCAGGGCGCGCGAACGCAGCGCCGCGCTCATGGCGCCCCCTCGCTGCGGGGCGGCGGGCACACGTCCATGCAGGCCGCGAGCTCCTCGATGGGCACCCGCACGTTCTCTTCGAGCGAGAGCGCGTCGATGCACGCGTCGGTCTGCAGGTTGGTGGGCCGTGGCACGCAGCTCGGTGGCCAGCCCGCCCCCACGCACGCGTTCGGGATCGCCTCGAAACAAGCCGTCAGCTGCGCGTCATCGAGCTCGCCGCGCGCCTCGGCGCGCCGACACTCCCAGGCCTCCTGATCGCGACAGAAGTCCTCGGCCTCCACCACCAGCGGGTCGCCCCCGCAGCTGCCCACCTCGCCGGGGGCCGGCCCCACCAGCAGCAGGGCCAGGAGCGACAGCCAGACGGCCGAGCGCCGCTTGCGCACGTGCCAGGCCACCCCGCTCATGGCAGCCGCTCCAGGTCGAGGCGCACCCCGGCGTCGAACGAGAACATGGCGTGGCGCGTGAACACCGCGTCGCGCGTGCCGCCGCCCGCGACGATGCTGGCCGTGCCCTCCACGTAGAGACCGAGGGACGCCCGCACCATGACGGCCAAGCCCAGGGTGCCAGCCAGCCCCCACGTGCGGTGCGGCGCCACCACCCACGGGAC
>CAZEAA010000903.1:0-1030 GCA_964510015.1 uncultured Sandaracinaceae bacterium | reverse complement strand
CCCGAGGTGGACGCGCTCGGCGACTTCGACGCGCTCTTCGAGAAGCTGGACGACCTCGAGGAGCTCTGCGTGGTGGGCCTCGGCGACCACTTCACGGCGGAGGGTGGCCTCGGCCGCTTGCTGACGGACGGGGTCACCATCGACGGCCTGCGCGGCGAGCTGGTGTCGCTGCTGGGCGGCGAGCGTCGCAACCAGGTGGACGCGCTGCTGTATCGCGCGCGCGGCGCCGTGGACGCCATCAGCGAAGGGCGCGTGCCCACGCTGGCGGACCTCGAGGGGCCCCCGGAGCCCGAGCCGGAACCCGAGCCGGAACCCGAGCCCGAGCCTGCGCGCTCGGCCCGCTCGCTGGTGTCGCTCGACCGCCTGCGCACCGAGCTGGCGCGCATCGCACAGGACCCCACGGCCCCAGCCGAAGAGCTCATCGAGCGCGCGCGGCGCACCATCGGCAGCTATCTCGAGACCGGCGAGGACACGCGGCGCTCGCCCAGCACCATGCCGCCGCCTCCCGGCCCCGAGCGGAGCGAGCGTCCCGAGCGCGGCAGCGTGCGCCCCGCCGCGCTCATCGCGGGGGCTCACCAGGTGCGCGGCGTGGTGGAGCAGCGCCTCGACGAGGTGCGCGACTGGCAGCGCAGCCAGGGCGAGAAGGTGGGCGTCTGGAAGGACGGCATCAAGCGCATCGCCCTCGGCGACGACAGCGACGACGACGCGGACGGATACGAGCGCGAGTAGCGCTCCGCGTGGCGCACGCCCGGCGCGCGCTCAATTGAAAGCGCGCGCTCAGCACGCGCTCAACGGCGGCTCCGCAGCAGGTCGTCCAGCAGCGCGGAGCAGGTGCGCTCGCACATGTCGAACACCAACTCGAAGCCCTCGGGCCCGCCGTAATAGGGGTCCGGGACCTCGTCGTCGTCCGGCGTGGCCAGCGGGTCGAACGCGCGGAACAGGCTGAGCTTTCGGAGGTCGTCCTCGTTACGCGCCAGGCGCCGCAGGCTCTCGAGGTTGCTGCGGTCCATCGCCAGCACGCGGTCGAAGC
>CAZEAA010000902.1:0-1036 GCA_964510015.1 uncultured Sandaracinaceae bacterium | reverse complement strand
AGCGAGAGCGCGCCCATCGAAGCCACCGACGTGCAGGTGGACTCGTTCGGCGCGGGCGCGGCCGAGTTCCGGCTGCCGCGCAACGCCGCTCTCGGCGAGCACCGCGTGGAGATCTTCGTGCGGCGCGGCGACGGCGACGCGGCCCGCGATGTGAGCGTGGGTAGCGCCACCTTCGACGTGTCGTCCTTCCGTCAGCCGTCGTTCCGGGTGGACGTGAGCGCGCCGGACCACGCCTTCGCGGGCGACCCGCTGCGCTTCGCGGTGGACGCCAACTACCTCTTCGGTGGGCGCCTCACCGGCGGTGAGCTGCGCTACAGCCTGTCGCGTCACGGGGCCGCGAACTACCCGCGGGCCTATCAGGCGTTCCAGTTCGGCACGGGCGAGAGCGCCGGCGGGCGCGGGACCCTCGAGGCCGGCGTGGAAGTGCTGCGCGAAGACGCCAGCACCGTGGTCACCATCCCCGGTGACGCGCAGTCGGGTCAGCGCACGCGCGTGGTGTTCGAGGCCAGCGTCACGGACCAGGCTGGGCAGAGCGTGGGCACCGACAAGGTGGTGACGCTCTACCCCGCCGCGGTCGAAGTGGGCGTGCGCCACGTGCAGGGGTGGATCCCCAGCGCCGAGCCGCTCACGTTGACCGCCATCGTCATCGACCGGGCGGGCGCTGCCGTCGCCGGACAGACGGTGCGCGGCCGCTTCGTGCGCGAGAGCTATCAGACGTTCTGGGACCGCTCGGGTGGCCAGGTGCGCGAGCGCCGTGAGCTGCGTCGCGAGGTGGCCCACGAGTGCACCATCCGCTCCGCGGCCGAGCCCGCGTCCTGCGAGCATCGCCCCGCGCGCGGTGGCACCTACGTGCTGGAGGCCGAGGTCACCGACGAAGCCGGGCGTCGCACGCTCTCGGCGGTGCGCACCTACGTGGCGGCCGCCGACGAGGTGCCCGATCGCGATCCGCCCGGCACGGCCATCCGGCTGACCTCGCGCGAGAGCGAGTACGCGGTGGGTCAGTCGGCCGCCATCGCCTTCGAGTCGCCCTTCGAGC
>CAZEAA010000901.1:0-1039 GCA_964510015.1 uncultured Sandaracinaceae bacterium | reverse complement strand
GCTTCCGGCGGTCTCCCACGGAGGCCAACCGGGCGCGCTTCCTGGGCAACCTGCTGACCACCACGGACGACGACTGGAGCAACTACCTGGGCGACGCGTTCCAGAGCTACCGCATGAACATGAGCGTGCCGCCGCTGGCCAAGCCCGCGGAGTTCACGGCGCTGCGCGCGCCCGTGCTGGTGATCGCCGCGGCCGACGACTACAGCTTCCCCGGCGAGCGCTTGCTGGCCCGCGCGAAGGAGCTGTTCCCCACGCTCGTGCACGGTGAGGTGCTGCCGGGGGTGAAGCACAGCCCGCCCACCACGGACGAGTTCCGGGCGTGGCTGGGCGAGAAGCTGGGCACGTTCTTCCGCGGAGCCTGAGCCGCGCGAGAGAGGCCGAGGCCCTCCCGCATTTCACGGAAAGCCCTCACCGACGCGGCGCACGACGTCGTGGCGAGCTAGTCTCGGCCCGTGCCGTCGCTCGTTCCCGTCCTGGCCCTGACCGTCTTCGTGGCTCACTTCGTCGTGCCGTGGTGGGTGCTGCAGTGGGCTCGCCGCGTGGCTCCCGTCGTGGACACGCCCGCGGCGCGGCTGGCTGGAGGCTTCGCGACCATGGGCTTCGCCGTGGCCGTGGCGGCACCGGTGGTGTTCTTGGTGCTGCGGGTCGCTGCCTCCGTGATGATCTCGGGAGCCGACACCGCCGCCCGGGCCGCGGAGCTCGCGCAGGCCACGTCCACGGCCATGAACTGCGGCGCGATGGCCGTGTTCTCGGCCTGGGGCTTCACGCTCTTGGCGGCGCTGCTGCTGCTGCGCCTTCGGCTCGCCACCCGCTGACGTGCAAATTCAGGCGAGCGCGCCCGTGGTCGCGAGCTCCACCGTCAGCTCGTGGTTGAGCGCGGCGGCGGCCATCATCCCGGACGCAGCCGCCAAGACGGCGCTCTGCGCGCGCGTGGTCAGGTCACCTGCCGCGTAGATGCCGCGGCGCGAGGTCTCGCGGTGCAGCTCGTGAACCTGCACGAAGCCCTGCGCGTCCAGCGTGAGGCCGAGCGCGCTCACCA
>CAZEAA010000900.1:0-1041 GCA_964510015.1 uncultured Sandaracinaceae bacterium | reverse complement strand
TCGTAGATGCTCATCTGCTCGCCGTCAGGCAGGTGCCGCGTGACGCCGCCCTCGGTGCCCGGAGCCACCAGGTTGCGCAGGCGGATGTTCGCGAACGTGCCGCGCATCATGACTTCGTGGTTGCCGCGGCGGCTGCCGTAGCTGTTGAAGTCCGCGGGGACCACGCCGTGCTCCTCGAGGTACTTCGCCGCAGGCGACTTGCGCGAGATGGAGCCGGCCGGCGAGATGTGGTCGGTGGTGACCGAGTCGCCGAGCAGGGCGAGCACGCGCGCCCCCACGATGTCCACGGGCTTGGGCGGCGCGCCGGCGGTGACGCCCTCGAAGAACGGAGGGTTGCGCACGTAGGTGGAGTTGTCGTCCCACTGGTAGCGGCTGCCCTCGGCGAACGAGACCTCGCGCCACTGGGGAGGGCCCTCGAGCACCACCGAGTAGCGCTCGATGAAGTGCTCGCGCTTCACGGCGGTGCGGATGGCCTCGCTGACCTCGGCGTTGGTGGGCCACACGTCCTTGAGGAAGACGTCCTTGCCGTCCTTGCCCTGGCCGAGCGGCTCCGTGGCGAGGTCGATGTCCATGCGACCGGCCAGCGCGTACACGACCACGAGCGGAGGCGACGCGAGGTAGTTGCAGCGCGTGAGCGGCGAGACGCGGCCCTCGAAGTTGCGGTTGCCGCTGAGCGCCGAGACCACGCACAGGTCGTTGTCGCGGATGGCGGCCGTGATGTCGTCGTCCAGCGGGCCGCTGTTGCCGATGCAGGTGGTGCAGCCGTAGCCCACGATGTTGAAGCGCTGCGCGTCGAGCTCGCTCAGCAGGTTGGCCTGCTTGAGGTACTCGGTGACGACCTGCGAGCCGGGCGCGAGGCTGGTCTTGACCCAGGGCTTGGTCTTGATGCCGAGCGCGTTGGCCTTCTGGGCCACGAGGCCCGCCGCCAACATGACCGCCGGGTTCGACGTGTTGGTGCAGCTGGTGATGGCCGCGATGACCACCGCGCCGTTGCGCAGCTCGAAGCTCTCGCTGCCGCGCGTGACCGTGGCGCTCTTCTCG
>CAZEAA010000899.1:0-1042 GCA_964510015.1 uncultured Sandaracinaceae bacterium | reverse complement strand
TCCGCGCCACCGACCCGCGCACGCTCACCCAGCGTGGCCACAGCGCCTACGTGAAGATCGCCGAGGGCTGCAACCGGCAGTGCTCGTTCTGCGCCATCCCCGGCATCCGCGGCAAGCAGCGCTCGCGCACGGTCGAAGACGTGGTCATGGAGGCCACGCAGCTGGCGGAGCGTGGCGTGAAGGAGCTGAACCTGGTCAGCCAGGACACCATCGCGTTCGGGCGCGACCTCACGCAGAAGGCCACCCTGGCGCAGCTCATCGAGGCGCTGGGCGAGGTCAGCGGAATCTCCTGGATCCGCGTGCACTACCTGTTCCCCGAGGCGCTCACCGAGCCGCTGGTGGAGCTGTTCGCGAAGCACCCGAAGGTGCTGCCGTACATCGACATGCCGCTGCAGCACGCAGCCGACAACATGCTCATGCGCATGCGCCGTGGGCACGGCGGCGAGCGGCTCTACCGCGTGGTGGACACGCTGCGGCAGAACATCCCCGACATGGTGTTCCGCACCACGTTCATCGTGGGCCACCCGGGCGAGACCGCCGCCGACTTCGCCGAGCTGAAGAAGTTCGTGCAGTACTCCGAGTTCGACCACGTGGGCGTGTTCCGCTACTCGCACGAAGAGGACACGCACGCGGGCACCATGACCGACGAGGTGGACGCCGACGTGATCGCCGCGCGCCACGAAGAGCTCATGGGCCTGCAGCGCCCCATCAGCCGCGACAAGCTCGAGGCCCGCGTAGGCACCGAGCTCGAGGTGCTGGTGGACGGCGTGAGCGACGAGAGCGACTTCCTGCTGGAGGGCCGCTGGTGGGGCCAGGCCCCCGACGTGGACGGCAAGATCTACCTCGCCAACGGTGAGGCCGAGCCGGGTGAGATCGCCGTTCACTAGTCGAAGCATGAGTCCAAAAGCGCGCACCTCGAGCCAGTGGGGCAACGTGGGCCCGTCGTGGGCGAAGACGTCCGACGGAGTCCCGAAGATGTGCTTCGGGATGAAGTGGTACCCGCGTCGAACGCTGAGGAATGCCTGCTCGGCAGCGAAGGCAG
>CAZEAA010000898.1:0-1042 GCA_964510015.1 uncultured Sandaracinaceae bacterium | reverse complement strand
GTCTTCCTGCTGATGTGCTTCGTGCCCATCGGCGCCGGCCTGGCCATGCACTACGGCGGCGTCTGACGGCGCGCCAAAGTGTAGTCTGGGGAATACACAGGCTACAGTCAGCGCCCGCGTGAACCTCGAAAGTGCCGGATAATTTCGTGTAAATCACGTATTCTCACGAATACGCTTCGAGCCCCCCGAAGATGGCCACGGAATACAGGGCACGCCACGTTGAGAGCGTCGGAACAGACCGGCCCCAACGAGGTGATTCCCATGACCAAGACCCTCTTCATCGCCGCCTCCCTCACAGCCCTGAGCGCGCTGTTCCTGGGATGCGAAGAAAACACCCCCGGCGACAACGTGCAGTGCCCCGGCGTGGGCTGCCCCTGCAGCGGCGCCGAGTGCGACTGCCAGGGCGGCAGCTGCAACCTGGACTGCGCCGACATCGAGACGCCCACGCGCGTCTGCTCGTTCGAGTGCGAAGGCGGCGCCGACTGTGGCGTGACCTGCGGCACGAACTGCAACATCGAGTGCTCGCCGGGCACCGCGTGCGACGTGGACGCGCTGTCGAACGCCAACGTGAGCTGCTCGGACGCCACGTGTCAGATCGACGCCGAGAGCAACGTGGACATCGACTGCACGCGCGGCGCGCAGTGCGTGGTCGCGGCGACCACCAGCGCGGACCTCGACTGCGACAGCGGCGCCACCTGCGAGTTCAACGCGGGGGGCAACGCCGAGATCGACTGCGACGGCAACAGCACCTGCACCGTGGCCGCGGGCCCGTTCAGCGAGATCGAGGTGGAGCGCGCGACGGGCGCCTTCACGCTGGGCGCCGGCTCCACGGTGGAGTGCGGCGTGGGGGCCACCTGCGACGTGGTCTGCGAGGGGGACTGCAACGTGCGCTGCACCAACGGCGCCGCCTGCACGCTGCAGTGCGCGGGGGACACGGAGCCCTCCCCGCTGGTTGACTCGGGTGGCTGCGCGGCGTAGCCCGACGCGGCATGAAGCGCAGCATCTCCATGCCGGTGATCAGCAACAACACCGGCGCCGACAG
>CAZEAA010000897.1:0-1056 GCA_964510015.1 uncultured Sandaracinaceae bacterium | reverse complement strand
CACTCGACGCACTGACCCGTGGTCACGTTGCACGAGGGCAGATCGCTATACCTCAAGCAGTGACCGCGATTCGTGCAGTCGCCGCAGGTCTGCGCCGGAGTCTCACAGACCGGGTTGGTGGCGTCACAGTCGGCGGCGTCCTCACAAGCCACGCAATTGCCAGCGAGGCAGACCGGCCTCAGCGGGTCGGTGCAGTGCGACGCGTCCAGGCACTCCACGCACACGCCCTCCGGGCTGCACTGCTGGCCCGCGCAGTGGCTCGAGTCGAGGCACTCCACGCACTCGCCGCTGGTCATGTTGCAGTGCGGCTCCCCCCCGCCACACAGCCCGTCACACGGGCCACCGTCCACGCCCACTTCCGCGATCACATCCCCATCCGGGCCCGTGTCGCCCTGGTCCTCCACGCCCATGTCGTCCACGCCCATGTCGCCGCCGAGGCCCTCGCAGTCCACCGCGCTCAAGCGGCCGTCCGCGCACGCGGCCTCCACCAGCACGCAGTCGGCGGCGCTCAGCTCACCGGAAGCACACGCGGCTCCGCAGCGAACCGACGCGGTGACGTCGCTGCCCGGCGGGCAGACGTAGCGTGTCTCGCTCAGGCAGCCGACCCCCAACACGCCGCACAAGGCGACGAACCCAATCCGCGTCCACGTGGTCACGGCCCTCTGGCTAGCACGCACCATGTGGCATGTCACGCACCTGGGCTTACACGCAAGCGCGCGGGGCCCCTCTCATGGCCGTCGAGCGAGATGCAGCGCCGCCGTCTGGAACGCGGGCAAGGACGTCAACACGCGGACGCGCGCGAGCTCGCTCAGCGCCTCGATGGACTGGCCGGGTGAGCAGCCGATCCAGACGCTGGCGTGCCGGGTGAGCAGGGTCACCACGCTGGTCAGGCTGGCGAGCTCGGCGGGGGTGACCTCGCGCGAGATGGCCAGCAGCACCACCTCCGCGCCGGTGCGCAGCAGCGTGGACTCCAGCTCGGCGAGGGGCACGTTGGCACCCAGGTAGACCGGCGCTACGCCCACCTGCGCGCCCAGCACCGCGGCCATCAAGCCACCC
>CAZEAA010000896.1:0-1059 GCA_964510015.1 uncultured Sandaracinaceae bacterium | reverse complement strand
CGCCCAAGACCGTGCCTCGGGCGTCCACCACCGAGGCTCCGGCCGGGACGGACGCCAGCGTCTGACGCCGCGGCTCCGATGGGGAGGGCAACGTGGGGACGGGCGCCTCGGAGGGTTCCTGCGCCTGGGCGACCACCTCCTCGGAAGCGAGCGTGGCAGCCGCTGGCGTCGCACCGATCGACGAGGCGGAGTCGACGGAACGGAGCCACCCGAGCACGCCCAAGGTGGCGCCCACCGCCAAGACGGCGATGAGGAACAGCGCGGCGCGGCGGGACCCGACGGGTGTCTCGCCCCCGCGGCGTGGCGGAGCGTGGACGGCGAGCTCCGATGGCGCGTCCACTCGCTCCACCGCGCCAATCGGAGGACGTTCTGGCTCACACTGTGCGCCGGTGTCCACCCAGGCGTCGCTCCAAGCGCGCCGGAACTCACGCGCGTCGGCGAAGCGCTCGGACGGGTCCTTGGCGAGGGAGCGATGCACCACCTGCACCACCTCCCGAGGAAGCTGCGGCCGCACCGACTCGAGTGGCGGAGGGGGCTGCAGCGCGTGGCTCAGGACACACGCGTACAGCGTCTCGGCCGGGAACGGCACACGCCCCGACAGCATCTCGTAGGCCACCACACCGAGAGAGTAGACGTCGGCGCGGGCGTCGACCGCCGCCTCTTTGCTCTGCTCGGGAGCCATGTAGAGCGGCGTGCCCACCAGTTCGCCGGTGCGCGTGACGTGCATGTCGGCGTCGAGCGTTCGGGACATCCCGAAGTCCAGCACCTTGACCTCGCGACGACCGCGCTTGTCCGCGAGGAAGATGTTCGCGGGCTTCAGGTCCCGGTGGACGACCCCTGCTTCGTGAGCGGCACCCACACCCTCCAGCACGGCTTCGAGCGTGCTGCGCACCTCCGCGAGCGGCAGCCTCTCGTCGCCGACGTACTGCAGCCGCCGCTGGAGATCTTCCCCTATGAGCAGCTCCATGACGACGAAGTGTCGCCCCGCCTCGTCACGTCCGAGGTGCACCACGTCCACGATGTTGGGGTGGGCCAGCGAGGACGCGATCTTGGCCTCTT
>CAZEAA010000895.1:0-1060 GCA_964510015.1 uncultured Sandaracinaceae bacterium | reverse complement strand
TCGCGACCGTGTAGCAGCGGCAACGTCGCCTCCACGACCGCTCCCTGCTGATCCTTGTGCGCCAGGGCCGCCCAGAGGGTGTCCGCCCGTCGTGTCTGCACGCCATCGGCTGACCCCATGACCGGCGTGGGCCAACGGAAGACTGTGTCAAGGTCCAGAAACAGGGCATTTCCGCCTCGCCGAAGCGACGCCTTGGGAATCACGTCCTGGCCATCCCATGTGATGGCGCGGGTCAGCTGCTGCCCGTCCAAGAGCCGCGGCAAGTCGCGCAGCAGGGAGAGCGCCGCGCCGCGTGTCGGGAGCGTGCCTAGGTGGCGGCCGTATGGCCACACCGCGTCGGCGTCGGGCGAGCGAGCCTCGCTCAGGTCGTAGTAGGCGTCGAAGACGGGCGCCGGGGCACTCGAAGGTACCCACCGACCGGTCGAACCCAGGTGTTGCATGCGCAGCACGTTCGCTGTCAGGTCGTGAAGCTGCCCGCTGAGGCTGTCGAGCCCTGGGACAGGCGGGTCCCCTGTGAGCGTACCGATGATCGCCGAGTGCTGCGGCAGGCTCCGCCAGTAGCGCGCGACGCGAAACAGCAGGTTCGTGCGCCGACGCGCCTCGCCGTCCTCGCCGAGCTGTTGGAAGGCTACGTCGTCGTCCAACATCCAAACCACCATGGGGCGCTCGTTCGGGTGGGGCAGCCCAGGCCGCGGGGCGCACAAGTGGGCGTGGATGGCTGCCAACTGCGCCTCCCGAGCTGCGCCAATCGGCAGCGGCAGAGTCGTGTCGAGTGCAGGCAGCACTCCCGCTCGCGTCGCGCGCCGAACGGCCCCGCGTAGCTCGCCGACCGGGACACGATGGACGGTGAGCCCGGGCGGCGCGTCATGAACCGCCGCGAGCTGGGGCTCATGGTTCTCCACGACAAGAACGCCCACGCGCCCCGGATATCCCGACTCGCGAACTTCGTCCGCCAGCGTGGCCAGCAAGCGACGCACGGCGCCGGCGCGCCCGATGGTGGCGAAGGACACGAGCACGTCGGGCACCTCCACTCGGGGTGGTGGCTCGATGTGTGCGGAGT
>CAZEAA010000894.1:0-1061 GCA_964510015.1 uncultured Sandaracinaceae bacterium | reverse complement strand
CGTGGGCCAGCGAGAACCTGCAGCGCTTCGTGGCCGAGCAGCAACGGGCCACGGGCAGCGTGCCCACGGATGCCACCTTGGTGGTGGAGCGCTTCCGCGACGAGCTCGGCGACTGGCGCGTGGTGTTGCACTCGCCGTACGGCAAGCCCGTGCACGCGCCGTGGGCGCTGGCGGTGTCGGCGCGCCTGCGCGAGCAGCGGGGCGTGGATGGCGCCGCCGTGGCCTCCGACGACGGCATCGTGGTGCGGCTGCCCGACACGGACGCCGGCGCGCCAGGGGCCGAGATCTTCCTCTTCGAGCAGGACGAGCTCGAGCAGCGAGTGACTGCCGAAGTGGGTGGCACGGCGCTCTTCGCGTCGCGCTTCCGCGAGGCCGCCGCGCGCGCCCTGCTCCTGCCGCGCCGCAACCCCGGGCGGCGGTCGCCCTTGTGGCAGCAGCGGCAACGCAGCGCGCAGCTGCTGGAGGTGGCGCGCCAGTACCCGAGCTTCCCGATCATCCTCGAGACGGTGCGCGAGGTGCTGCAGGACGCGTACGACCTGCCGGCGCTGGCGGCGCTCACGTCCGACATCGCCGCCCGCAAGGTGCGCCTCGTCACGGTGGAAACCGACGCGCCCTCGCCCTTCGCGCGCTCGCTGCTGTTCGGGTACGTGGCGGCGTTCCTGTACGAAGGCGACTCGCCGCTCGCGGAGCGTCGCGCGGCGGCCTTGTCGCTCGACCCCACGCTGCTCGCCGAGCTGCTGGGCCGCGCCGAGCTGCGCGAGCTGCTCGACCCCGGGGTCATCGCGCAGACGGAGCGCGAGATGCAGCGTCTCGATCCCTCGCGTCACGCGAGAGACGCGGAGGGCGTGCTCGATCTGCTGCGTCTCCTCGGGCCCCAGAGCACCGCCGAGCTGCACGCGCGCGCTCACGAAGGGGTGGTCAGCGAGGAGCTGCTGCTGGGCTTCGCGCGTCAGAACCGCGTGCTGCGCGCCACCCTCGCGGGCGAGCCGCGCTGGGCCGTCATGGAGGACGCCAGCCGCCTGCGGGACGCGCTCGGGGTGCCGCTGCCCATCGGCGTCCCG
>CAZEAA010000893.1:0-1086 GCA_964510015.1 uncultured Sandaracinaceae bacterium | reverse complement strand
CTTTGACACATTGGCCCATGCCGTGGCGATCCGCCCCAACCCCCCAAACGAAAACGGCCGGCTAGCTTTCACTAACCGACCGGAATCACAAGCAAATCTGGGAGCGGAAAATGGGATTCGAACCCACGACTTCAACCTTGGCAAAGGCCGTTCGTTCCCGTCGCAAGCGAACAAACCTCGACCTTTTTGCAGGGAGAGCGGGTCCGCGTGGGTACAGACGGGAACGGGCGGGTACCAGGGAGTCAGCGGGGCAGGGCGCTCTGGGGGAAACGCTCGCCCTGCGTTAGGATGCCTCCCATGAAGCGGACCTCACCGGAGATCGAAGCGGCCGCCGCGATGGGCGTCGACGTGGCGATGTTGCTGGGCAACCTCGAACTCACGCCCGCCGAGCGTGTGCGACGCAACGGTGAGGCCATCCGGATGCTGGAGCGGATCCGCCGCGCGAACTTCGATGACCGACAGCGCGAGGTGCTCGCCGAGCTCGAGCGGGAGCAGCTACGCGCCAACTGGGGCGACTGGTTGGCGCCGCTCAACGCCCTATGAACGAAGCTGACGCCGAGAAGCAGGTGCGTCGTGCTGGGAGAGCCGTTCGATGGCTTGGACCACCTCTGTCACCGCGACCCTCTTCTTGAAGCGAACGACCTGTGCGTGGCGTGGGAGATCGCTGTCCGAGACCTGCAGTGACTCGTCGATGCAGAGCACCAGCCTCGAGAGCCGCTCGCTCCGCATCTGAGCGAGCTTTCGCGAGAGGTAGTCCTGGGTGTAGAAGCCCACGATCTCCACGAGCCCATGCCGCGTGGGGTCCGTCCGATGCACGACGGCGAAGTCCGGGAACACCATGTGGGCACCGACCTCGATCGCCGCGGGCTCGCGGACCAGCTCGTAGTCGGTGGCTTCGCGCGTGAACTCGCGCGCGAAGCGCGCCTCCAGCTTCGAGTCGAACGGCGCTGGCCTGCGCGAAGGCCGGATCGGATCGCCCTCCCGAATCTGCACGGCCGTTCGCTCACCTCCGACATGAAGGTGGGCCTCGAGGGCGAAGCCTCGGCACCAGGCTAGCCGCGGCACGATGGAGCCGAGCGCGCGCGC
>CAZEAA010000892.1:0-1089 GCA_964510015.1 uncultured Sandaracinaceae bacterium | reverse complement strand
CCGTGCGGGGTCTGGATCATCATCGGCGGGATGCTGCCCGAACCCGTCGCCCGCACGCCGCGGTAGTCGTAGTTGCCGTCACCGAGCAACAACACATAGCGCGGAGCCGAGCTCCAGTTCTCCCGCGCCACGCGAAGGAACTCGCGGATGGCGTACGGGTTGTGGTCGCCGTGACCGAACGCGTCGTAGATGTCCTGCACGTCCACCACCGTGGTCGTCAGGCCCTGCGTCTGACGACGCGTCGCCAGTGCCGTCGCCGCGTCGTACAGGGCCGCCGGCGCGATCACCACGTACTGCCCCGAGCGACTCGCGTCCTCGAAGTGCTGATCCGAACGTGCGCGCAGCGCCGTCGGAACCTGCAGCCCGCTCGCCGTGGACACGAAGTACTCGTGCCCGGCCTGCGCGTCGAACGTGAAGCGCGCGCTCGCGCCGTCGATGTCCGTGCGCGTCGCCGTGACCACACGGTCCAGCGTCGCGTCCACCAAGAAGGCGGATGTGCCCGTCGCGGCGTTCAGCTCGAAGGCCAGCGCGCCGTTCTCTGTGGCCTGGAAGCGCCCCGCGTCCGCGAACTCGAGCGCCGCGCCAAACGTCACCGTGTAGCGGTCCACGTACGCCAGCGCCGTGCCTGCCGGCGCCGCCGACGTCGCGCGGATGCGCACCGTGTTCGGTCCCGGGAGCAACGAGCCTGCGGGCAACGCGAACGTCAACGTCCCGAGACCCGTCTCGGTCACGTCGTGCGCCTCCACCGGCTGGCCGTTCAGCGTCATGGTCAGCGTGAGCGGCGTCTCGCCGCTCAGGCCCGGCGCCGCGTAGTACGCGAGGTCGAACGTGGCCGCCTCGCCGTCCACGTCGTTGCTCGTTGGCAGCGAGCCTGTTCGCGGACGGGATGCGCCTCGGAGACGCCACACTCGCAGCGACACTCTCGCTCGGGGAACCGTCTGACGCTGCGCGCCTCTTCAATCTGCTTGGAGACATCGCCGTCCGCGGAGTTCGTCTGGCCAGACGGGCCGAAGACCGCCACGGCCCCCTGCGGAAGTCGCACTAACCAGGATCGCCGAGAGGCGGATCCAAGTTCTTGTTGATTCAGGA
>CAZEAA010000891.1:0-1091 GCA_964510015.1 uncultured Sandaracinaceae bacterium | reverse complement strand
GAGTGTCTCTGTGCCCCACCTGATCTCCCCCTCTCTCCCTTTGGTGCGCCGCGCGTGGCTCGCGCTGGGCTTGCTCTCAGCGCTCGCGTGCACCGCGCTGCCCGCGTCCACGACGCAGGCTCAGGCGGCGGTCCGCCTCCCCGAGTGCTTCGGCCCGGGCGCGGCTGGCAGCGCCGCGGCGTTCCTCGGCACCACGGTGCGGCTCACCAGCGAGTGCGAGTACAGCCTGTCGCGCAGCACGGGGTTCCGGTCGCTGGGGCTCAACCGCGAGGTGGCGTTCTTGGCGGTGCTCGGTCAGCTGGGCTGGCGCAGCCCGCAGCTGCCGGTGCTCTATGGGCGCCCGCGCGCGGCGGCGGGGAGTGATGCGCCGGCCACGCCGGCTCGGGGTGGCGGGGCCTCGGTGCCGGTCACGCCCGCTTCCTCGCTGATCCTCGCGCACTGCACGGACTTCGTGCTGGAGGCGCAGGGCGCGTTCGCGGTGCAGCCGGACCCCAACGCGCGGCGCCTCGCGGTGCGGCGCGCGTCCAACGAGTGCGGTGCGCCGGCGATGGACCTCGAGTTCACGTGCGGCTCGGGTTCCGCATCGCAGGCCATGCCGCGCACGCAGAGCAGCATCACGCTGCCGGAGTGCGAGGGGCCCTGGCGCGTGGTGGCTCGCGTCGAGGGCACCACGGCGTATCCTCTTGGCCAGGTGAGCTCGGGCCGGCCCACGGCGCTGCTCGACTACTTCGCCAGCGACGCGGAGCAACGCGCGCTGCTGGTGCCGGACTTCACGCGCAGTGACCGTGGGTTTTCGCTGCGCCGCGGGCCCGACGCCGAAGACGACCTGTGGGCCGAGCTGCAGCTGTCGGTGGCGGCGGGCAGCTTGCGCTTCGTGCGTGGGCGCAATGCGGACGCGTGCCAGGCGGGTGAGCGCATCGGCGCCACGGCTCTTGAGGACCGCATCGAGCTGGACGGCGGGCAGATCGCGCGCTTCATGAACAGCCGCTACGGCGCCGAGGGCGCGAGCCTGGTGCCTGCGGCCACCGAGTGGACCGCGCTGCTCGAAGACGTGAGCGTGTGCATGGTGTCGTCGCACGGCGTGCACCGGC
>CAZEAA010000890.1:0-1094 GCA_964510015.1 uncultured Sandaracinaceae bacterium | reverse complement strand
TCGCGGGCTCGAGGGGACTCGCGGGCGTGGCGGTGCCGGGCGGGGTGGCGGGCTCGGCCGGCTCCGTGCACGCCGTCAGCACGACGACGGCCAGCGCCACCAGCCGCGATAGCCGGATGCGGTTGCCCGCCCCGCCTGATATATCGGCCCGATGGTGCCACCCCCGCACGTCCACGCGGTTCAGGTCTACTACGAGGACACGGATCATTCCGGGGTCGTCTATCACGCCAACTACTTGAAGTATTTCGAGCGCGCGCGCGAGCACTTCCTGGGCGTGACCGAGCTGGTGGGTCTGTGGGAGACGGACGGCATCGGCTTCGTGGTCTACAAGTGCGAGATGACCTTCCGTGAGGGCGGGGTGTTCGGCGACGCGCTCGAGATCCACACCCGCGTGGAGCGCGAGTCCGACTATCGGCTGGTCTTCCATCAAGACGTCCACCGCAAGGCGGACGGGAAGCGACTGGTGGAAGGCAAGGTGCAGCTGGTGTGCGTCAACCGCGAGAAGAAGCTGGTCATCCTGCCGTCGATGGTGCTCTCGCGGCTGATGGGTGAGCCGGGGCCAGGGCGCCCGTGAAGGAGCCGCGGGGCAACGCGGGGGAGGACCGCGACGAGACGTCGGCCGCGACGCCGCGCCGCAAGCGCGCTGCCCGGCTGGGCCGCGAACAAGAGGACGCGCTGCTGGCGGCCACGCCGGAAGCCCACGACAGCCCCACGTCCGGGAAGAACCTCGCCATCCTGGTCGGTTGCCCCACGGTCGTGGCGCTGCTGCTGTGCCTCGGCGCGGGGCTCACCTGGCACTTCGTGAAGGGCTTCAGCGAGCCCGGCGGCGGCCCCGAGGCCGGGGACCCCGAGAGCGGCGATCCCGACTCGCCGTTCAGCGCGCCCGTGCCGCCGCCGCCGCCGCCGCCACCCGGGGTGGTCGCCCCCGGCGCCGCGTCCGATCCGGGTGCCGCCGCCATGCGCCCGCGCTACCGGCCGGGCCCCTACGTCACGGTGCAGGGTCTGCTGCCGAGCGGCCTCACCAACCAAGCGCGCCTCACCAGCGACCAGCGTCAGGGGCGAACCGTGGAGACGCCCTGGATCGTGCCCGGCGC
>CAZEAA010000889.1:0-1108 GCA_964510015.1 uncultured Sandaracinaceae bacterium | reverse complement strand
GGGTGGCGCTGTTCCTCGAAGCCACCAACGAGACGAGCGCGGATCCGAAGGCACCCCTCATGCTGGGCGATGCGCTCATGGCGCAGGAGCGCTACGCCGACGCCGAGGTCGCGTACCGCACGGCGCTCGCTCGTGATGGACTGCGCAGTGAGCGCGGGCGAGTCGCAGGCAACTCGCTCGGCCGCCTGCTCGCCGGAACCCAGCGTCGTGAAGAAGCCATCATGCTCTACGAGCGGCTCGTCCAGAGCTACCCCCAGGATCCGCGCGTGCTCCACAACCTGGCGGTGCTCGAGGCCGAAGCCGGGGACGTCGACGCCAGCGCGCGCCACCGTGAACAGCTCACCGCCCGCTTCCCGAACTATCGCGCCGGGGCCCGCGACCGCCCCGGCCCGCTCTGACCTTCCGGCGGCGCCGCGCCCACCGCCCCCACAAAAAGAAGGGGCAGACACGAATGTCCGCCCCTTGTCCCGGCTCACTGGCGAGGGTTCCCTCGCCGGCGGCTCACTCGAGCTCGGTGTTGGGATCCGCCCAGATGCCGATGTGGCTGAGGCCGTTCGTCATGACACCGGCCGCGAGCTCGTACGTGGACTGGACGCTGTCGCCGTCGAGGTTGCCGTTGGCCGTGAAGGTGTACGCGAGGACGCCCTCGGGAACGCTGCAGTTGTTGGTGCCGCCCGTGCCTGGCGTCGCCGTGTAGTTGAAGTACACACCGTCGACGACACCCCAGTCGATGGGCTGGAAGCCGATCAGGTTCGCGTCGGGGATGATCTGCTTCTCGGCCAGCGGCGTGATGCCGGTGGTGACGGCCGAGCCGAGGATGCAGCGGCTCAGCGTGCTGGAGGTGGACGTCCACGTCCGGTTCACCGAGTTGCGGTTGAAGTAGGCCGAGGCACCGTCGAACATCGCCTTCAGCTGAGCCGGCGCTTCAGCCGACTTGGAGCGCTTCACGAAGCGCAAGAACGCCGGGATGGCGGTGGCCGCGAGGACCCCGATGATGACGACGACGATCATCAACTCGATGAGCGTGAACCCGGACTTCTTCTTGTGCTTGATCATGAATTCCTTTCGCCCGGTCCCTTCGACCGCGGACTGATTCCCGTGGTACAGC
>CAZEAA010000888.1:0-1108 GCA_964510015.1 uncultured Sandaracinaceae bacterium | reverse complement strand
GGGCGAAGCCTCGGCACCAGGCTAGCCGCGGCACGATGGAGCCGAGCGCGCGCGCATAGAGGCGCGTCGAGCGGAACAGCGCAAGCGGTCCCGAGACGTCGATGACGAAGCCGTCTTGGTGGTCGTGGTCGCGGGTGACTACGTGCATGAGTCCGACAAGACGGGCGTGGCGGATCAGATCCCGCGCGCCGCTCCTGGCGCGCATCCTCACGAAATCTGAGCGCGCGACGATCCCTTGGACGAGCGCCAGGTTCGCGAGGCTCACCACGTCGGGCGCACCGACCTCTTCGGGAAGGGCTTCAACATGACGCTCCCTCGCGAAGTCGGCGAACATCATGCGTTCGAGGTCGTCGACGGTGAGACCGAGCCCCTGGGCCGTCTGCGCGAGCGCTGCAGCCCTCGATACCCCCAGAGCTCGCGGCTCGAAGAGGCGGGCGCGAATCGTCCTTGGGTCGACCGACGCGCGGACACGTGTGACCACGAAGCGGTCCATCACCGTGATGGCTCGTCGCACGCGTTCCGCGTTTGGCTGTTCGGCGAGGAAGCCTCGGAGCGCCTGGTCGAGCTCCGCGCGGCGCGCACCCGCGTGTGCCCGGTACACCTCCACGAGCGAGTCGACCCATGGCAGGTCTTGTTCGCCGAGGTATCTCGGGCGCCGAGCGCGCACGTCGACCGCCGCTCGGACTTGGGCCTCAGGCAACAAGCGCGGAGCCCCTCGCGCGCGCCTGCGCGACCTCGTGGGTGTCCCGACAGACGAGCTCATAGACCAGAGCACGCTTTCCCGGTGTTGGGCGCAACACGCGCCCCACGCGTTGCACGTGCTCGCGGGTCCCGTGGAGCCCTCCCGTGATCACCGCGACGTCGGCGTCGGGGACATCGAGCCCTTCATTGAGCACCTGCGCCGAGACGATGGCGCGAACCTCTCCTGCTCGGAAGCGTGCGAGCACGTACTCGCGCTCGGCGCGCCCGACCTCCGCGGTGATGGGGTGGATCAAGAACGCACGAGCGACTTGGTGTGCCACCTCGGCGCTCGAGGTGAACACCAGCACCCGATCCGTCCTGTGGCGCGCCAAGAGATCACCGAGCACGGCTCGCTTTGACGTGCACC
>CAZEAA010000887.1:0-1116 GCA_964510015.1 uncultured Sandaracinaceae bacterium | reverse complement strand
GCCGAGTCGGATGGGGGTGGCGTCCTGGAGGTGGGTGCGGCCGATCTTGACGATGCCCTCGAACTCCACGGACTTCCTGGCCAGCGTGTCGCGCAGCTTCTTCACCTTGGGGAACAGCTCGCGCTCGATCTTCATGACGGCCGCGATGTGCATGGCCGTGGGGTACGTGTCGTTCGACGACTGCGACATGTTGACGTGGTCGTTCGGGTGCACGGGCTTCTTGCTGCCCATCACGCCGCCGGCCAGCTCGATGGCGCGGTTCGAGATGACCTCGTTCACGTTCATGTTGCTCTGCGTGCCCGACCCCGTCTGCCACACCACCAGCGGAAAGTGGTCGTCGAGCGTGCCCGCGATGACCTCGTCGGCTGCCTTCACGATCAGGTCCTTGGTGGCCCCGTCCAGCTCGCCGAGCGCGTGGTTGGTGAGCGCCGCCGCCTTCTTGAGGATGCCGAACGCGCGCACGATGTCGGTGGGCATGCGCTCCTCACCGATCCGGAAGTTGTCGCGCGAGCGCTGCGTCTGCGCGCCGTAGTAGCGGTCGTTCGGCACCTCGATGGTGCCCATGGAGTCGGATTCGATGCGGGTGCTCATGTGACGGATCTCCGTGAAAGCTGTGCGGGGGCTTAACCCGACCGGCCCTCTGATTCAACCGCTTCGTGCGGCAGCACGAAGGGAGCAGCAGCCATGCCACGAGCGCGACGAGCCAGTGGACTTCGTTCGAGAGCCTGGCCGCAACCGGAACCGAGAAGAGGTAGATCCGGAGCGCGAAGAGACCGTCGCGGACACGGGGCGCTCGCGCTCGGTTGACGGCGGCCTGCCACTCTTCCTCGGGGCTCATCGGGGTTGGACCCGCACGGGCTGCGAAGCTCCCGAACGGAGCGAGTCGCGAAGCCCACTCACCGCCGACAGGAGAAGCAGATGTGCCGAGTGTTCCCAACTTGCGCAATGTTCACGAGGGCTTGCCCGTGACACAAATATTACCGCACAGAGTGTTCGTTTTGTGTTAGCGAGCCAAAACAAACACGCTGTTCGCTTATTGGTGAGCGGCTCCAGCCCGATGGACGCATCAGCGACCCAACGGAAAGGTCACCATGAGGACCCGCTTCACATACACCC
>CAZEAA010000886.1:0-1116 GCA_964510015.1 uncultured Sandaracinaceae bacterium | reverse complement strand
CCCGTAAGGCGGTCGATGTCGATGCTGGCGCGGCGCGCAGCGAGCTCCATGTCCAGCGCGGCGAGCGAGTCGTCTGCGGTGCCGCGATACGCATCGAGGAGCTCGAGCAACCCCAGCTCTCCCCCCTCGTACCCAGCGGACGCGATGCGCACGAGGTCGCTCGACGCGGCGGTCGTCTGCTCGCGGAATTCTTCCGCTGCGCGCCGCAGGCGGACGGCTTGCGCGCGAGCCCCCTCGAGTTCGCCGTGCAGCTCGGACTCGAGCAGCGCACGGCGGCCTCGCGCCGATTGCGCTTGGGCCTCGGCGATGCGGGAAGCCCCGGATGAACGGTCCCAGAGCGGGATCGACAGGGATGCGCCGAGCAGGAAGCCGTCGGTTCGTCCCTGAGGTCCGAGATCGACGCCCTTCCACCCGGCTTCGAGTCGCAGGTCCGGCGCCCACCACCGTGAAGCGGCACGCAGGTCGAGGGCGGCCGCGTCTATGCGCAGCTCCATCGCCAGCAGGTCCGGGCGTGCCGCCGCGGCGCTGTTCAGCTCAGAGAGCGGGTGTGGGTCCGCCTCCGGCAACAGATCCCCGGCCACCCGCAGGTCGCGCGTGGCCGTCCCCAGCATCGCCAGCAGCTGAGCAGACGCGCGCTCGAGGGCAGCACGTTCGGTCTCTAGCGCTCCCCTAGCTACCGCTTGCTCTCGCTCGAGCCGCCGCCTGTCGTAGGGCGCGGCGTCTCCGCGCTCCTCCCTCCGGGCCACGATGGAAAGCGCTTGGTCGATGTGCCCCACCCAGCTCTCCAGCACCACGACGCGCTCTTGGTAGTACACGACATCGAAGAAGCGGAGGCGAGCCTCGGCCGCCACCGCCAGCTGCCAGGCTTCACCATCCTGTTCGGCAGCGCGCGCACGCGCCTCGCCCGCCTCCCCCTGCAGGCCGCGCCGGTTGCCGAGATCGATGGTCTGCGCGACCGTCAGGTAGTCTTCGCCCGTACCGAAGGCACCGAAGGTCTGCTCCCGCACATACGTAATCTGGGGATTCGGATAGGCCCGCACGGCGCGCGCGCGCCCCGCCTCGACCGCCACATCACCCTCGATGGCGTCACGCAGAGGAGCACGATCGAGCGCCCGA
>CAZEAA010000885.1:0-1121 GCA_964510015.1 uncultured Sandaracinaceae bacterium | reverse complement strand
GACCACTCGGGCCGAGCCGGGAGCGCGACGCCAGCGAGCGACTCGTCTTGCACGGGATTAGCGTGGCCGCGCGCCGGGGTGTCGTCCACCCGCGCTTCATCGCGTCATGCTGTTTGCAACGCGAGGCGCGCTGGACGTGGCGTCACTGCCCGGCCGGGAACTCCACATCTTGATAGATGTCCAGGACTGCGAGCGACATGTCCAGGCAGGGCAGCGCGACTTCGCCTTGCTCGAACTCCTCCACGCGCCAGCCGTTGTCTCGGCGATAGAGTTCCACACGCATGATGTCCTGTTCCACCAGCAGGTAGCCAAGCAGACTGGGCAGGGTCTGATAGGCCAGCAGCTTCTCGCGGCGATCCACGCGAGCGGTCGACTCGGACAGCACCTCCACCAGTAGACAGGGGGCCGTGCTGAAGTGGGTTCCCTGGTCCTGCGGGTCGCACGACAGCAGCAGGTCGGGGTAGTAGAAGCTCGTCTTGCCAGCGATGTCCACGCGCACTTTCATGTCCGCGACGAACAACTGGCAACCCTTGCGCCGCGCGGCGGGCATCATGGCGAACGTAAGCGCGCTCGCTATCAAGCCATGTCGGCGGCTCGCCCCGGTCATGGCGTACACCTGCCCATCGATGTAGTCGTGGCGCTGTTCGCCATCGGCCTCGCCGGCCAGATAGTCTTCGATGCTGATGAAGGGTTTGCGTGCGCCCACTACAGGCATGACCGACTCCGACGGGAGGATTTGGCGCAAGTCTAGCAGCCCGCTGGAGGGCTCGCTCACCTCAATGTGACCTGCGCTGGCTACCCAAAGAAGCGGGCCGCGAGGCGCTGGTTGTAGCTCACCAGGTTGGCGTGACTCCGCACGGCCGCCTGCAGCGGGCTGTCGAACGGGGCATCGAGGATCGAGCTCACCATCGCGTACACCGTGGCGTCCACGCCCGTGAGCGCGTCGCCCATGAAGAACAGCTTGTCCCCGAGGAAGCGCGAGAGCGAGAGCACGTCGCTGATGCCCATCTCGTAGATCTCGGCGCGCGAGTGCCGCCCGAGGCCGTGGCCCTGCATCGCGGCGAAGGCGCCCTTGCGGATCTGCGGCGTGATCAGCGGCCGCAGCAGCGCGGGGATCTCGG
>CAZEAA010000884.1:0-1127 GCA_964510015.1 uncultured Sandaracinaceae bacterium | reverse complement strand
ACACATACCGGGCCAGCGCCGCCGCCACCAGATGCGGAAGATGACTACTTCGACTCACCAGCACATCGTGATGGGCGGGCGTCATCGTCAAGACTCGAGCCCCCACGCCTTCCCACAGCGCCTTGACCCGCGCCAACGCGTCGCCATCCGTCCCGGCGTCCTCGCTTTGATCGATCCCCATGTCTGGCAAGCCGATGTCGCGGGCCCCGACGCAGGTGCCGGACGTGCGATCGAGGAAGGTGCCTTCGGGACACCCCAGGTCGGCGCAGCCGAGCGGGAGAACGGCGAGGGCGAGAAGCCAAGTGGTCGAGTTGGTGGCGGTCATTCGGAGGGGCGTGGGGGCGGTTATGAGCCGCAGTAGCCGGCACCGCACGTAGCGCCAGGACCAGTCATAAGGCACTCGTCGGGGGAGGAGCACGCATACGTGCATCGATCGTCGAAGGCGCCAACTGTCTCGCACAGCGCACCAGGTCCCGGACACTCGCTCGCGTTGCCGCTGGGGCACGTTTGACTCGAGCGCAACGCATTCACGGCTTCGCAGCTCACGGAGGACTGATCGATTCCGCAGTAGTCGACGGCAGACGCGCCAGACAGACTGGGCGAGTTGATGGTCACGCCAAACGGCCGGACGCATCCGGGGGCGGCACGCAGACAGTACCCACCGCGCGGCGTGCCCATGTAGTTCATCGAGATGCAGCGAGACGTGCCGAGGTTCTGGATACAGTCCGAATCCGATACGCACGACTGGCACACCGTTCGCGAGTTGCGAGGCGTACTCGTGCACATGAACGTCGCGGGGTTGCAGCTGTTGGCCCCGCAGTCCGCGGCTTCCGTGGCCGGGGTGCAGCGGCGACACGTGCCAGCAACGCACCGTGTGGCGTTGGTGAGGTGGCTGCAGTGCGCGTCTCCCGTGCAGGGCGCACATGAGTTTCCATTGCAGCGTGAGGCGGTTGGAGACTGGCAGTCGATCGTGGCTGTACCCGGGCGACACTGGACGCACTGGCGCGTGGCGCTGCAGCGCGGGGTGAGGGGAGAGTCGGTGGCGCAGTCTCCGGCCTCGTTCTCCTCGTCACACTCGACGCACTGACCCGTGGTCACGTTGCACGAGGGCAGATCGCTATACCTCA
>CAZEAA010000883.1:0-1128 GCA_964510015.1 uncultured Sandaracinaceae bacterium | reverse complement strand
CCCTGCATGAGCGCCGACGCGCCCAGGCGGTTGGCGCCGTGGTCGCTGAAGTTGGCCTCGCCGCCCGAGAACAGGCCCGGGATGGTGGTCATGAGGTTGTAGTCCACCCAGATGCCGCCCATCGTGTAGTGGGTGGCCGGGTAGATGCGCATCGGCGTCTGGTACGGGCTCTCGCCGGTGATGCGCTGGTACATCTCGAAGAGGTTGCCGTAGCGCTCGCGGATGATGGGCTCGCCCAGGCGCTTGATGGCGTCGGCGAAGTCCAGGTACACGGCGCGGCGCTCGCCATCGACGACGGGCCCGACACCCAGGCCCTGGTCGCACACGTACATGGCGTTGCGGCTGGCCACGTCACGCGGGACGAGGTTGCCGAAGGCCGGGTACTTCTCTTCAAGGTAGTAGTAGCGATCCTTCTCGGCGATCTGCTCCGGCGCCTTGCCGCAGTCTTCCTTCTTGCGAGGGACCCACACGCGGCCGTCGTTGCGCAGCGACTCGCTCATGAGCGTGAGCTTGCCCTGGTACTCACCCGCGCGCGGGATGCAGGTGGGGTGGATCTGCGTGTAGCAGGGGTTCGCGAAGAGGGCGCCCTTGCGGTGCGCACGCCACGCCGCGGTGCAGTTGCTGCCCATGGCGTTGGTGGAGAGGTAGAAGACGTTGCCGTAGCCGCCGGTGCAGAGCACCACCACGTCGGCCACGTGCGGCTCGATCTCGCCGGTCTTGAGGTCACGCGTGACGATGCCGCGCGCCTTGCCGTCCACGACCACCAGGTCGAGCATCTCGCTGCGGGTGTGCATCTCCACGGTGCCCGCGTCGATCTGCTTCTCGAGCGCCTGGTAGGCCCCGAGCAGCAGCTGCTGGCCGGTCTGGCCGCGCGCGTAGAAGGTGCGCGAGACCTGCGCGCCGCCGAACGAGCGGTTGGCCAGGAGGCCGCCGTACTCGCGCGCGAAGGGCACGCCGGCCGCCACGCACTGGTCGATGATGTTCACGCTCAGCTCGGCCAAGCGGTAGACGTTGGCCTCACGGGCGCGGAAGTCGCCGCCCTTCACCGTGTCGTAGAACAGGCGGTAGACGCTGTCGCCGTCGTTCTGGTAGTTCTTGGCGGCGTTGATGCCGCCCTGCGCGGCGATG
>CAZEAA010000882.1:0-1131 GCA_964510015.1 uncultured Sandaracinaceae bacterium | reverse complement strand
GAACCACACCGTACCCACGGGCTTCTCTTCGCTGCCGCCGCCCGGTCCCGCGATGCCCGTGATGCTCACGGCCAGGCTCGCCCCGGCGAGGCGGCGCGCGCCGTCGGCCATCTCGGAGGCCACCTCGGCGCTCACGGCGCCGTGCGCGCGGATGACCTCGGAGTTGACCCCGAGCACGCGTGACTTCGCCGAGTTGGCGTAGGTCACCGCCGAGAGCAGCACGTAGTCGCTGCTGCCGGGCACGCTGGTGAGCATGGACGCCGCCATGCCGCCGGTGCACGACTCGGCCAGCGCCACCGTGAGGCCCTTGTCGCGCAGCGCACGCCCCACGGCGTCGGCGAACGTGTCGTCGCGCTCGCCGAAGATGCAGTCCCCCAAGCGCTGCCGGACCGCGGCAGTGGCCTCGTTGGCGACGCGCACCGCGTCACTCTCCGTGGCGGCGCGAGCGTGGATCTTCACCTCGATCTCGGGGAACGAGGCGCGGTAGCCCAGCGTCACGCCGAACTCCTCGGCGACGCCCTTGAGCAGGCCCGCCACGCGCGACTCCGTCTTGCCGAACGTGCGCAGGTGCACCTGGTGCGTGTTGCGCTCGGCCTTCTGCGCGATGGCCGGGACGATGGACTCACGGAAGAGGTGGCGCATCTCGCGCGGCACCCCCGGCATGAAGTAGCAGGTGGCATCCCCCAGCGGGAGCGCGAAGCCGGGCGCCGTGCCGACCGGGTTGGGGATCACGCTGGCGCTCTCGGGGCGGTCCGCCTGCTTGGCGTTCTCGTCCGGCATCACCCGCCCGAACGACGCGTACTTCTTCTTGATGGCGTCCAGCACCACCGGGTCGCGGAACAGCGGCTGCCCCGCGGCCTTGGCGGCGGCCTCGGCGGTCAGGTCGTCCGAGGTGGGCCCGAGACCTCCCGTCACGATGACCACGGCAGCGCGCTTCGCGAGGCGCTGCAGCGCGTCCACGATGAGCTCGATCTCGTCCTCCACGGTGGCCTTCTCGCGCACCTCGAAGCCGAGGGCGATGAGCTGCTCGGCCAGCCAGGGAGCGTTGGTGTCGACGAGCTCGCCCCGGGTGAGCTCGGTACCGATGGACAGAATGGCTGCAGTCATTGGGGGTGGAGAGAGTGCCAGCGC
>CAZEAA010000881.1:0-1132 GCA_964510015.1 uncultured Sandaracinaceae bacterium | reverse complement strand
AGAGACACCGTTCACCTTCGAGGACCACGCCGACGAGCTCTCGCTGGAGGCGAGGCTGGAGGAGCGGCTGTCCGCCGCGCCGCCCGCGCCTGTGGCGGAGGCGCTGACACCCGCGGCACCGGCACCCGTGGCGGAGCCGTTGCCTGCGGCGACACCTGCACCCGTGGCGGAGGCGTTGCCGCCTGCGCCCCCAGCACCGGTGGAGAAGCCGTTGCCGCCCGCACCCGCGGTGGAGGCGTTGCCGCCCGCGCCGGTGGAGGTACCATCGCCTCCAAAGGCTGAGGGACCCGAGGAGGCCTAGTCGGCTCGCCCATGGAAGCCCTTCTCCTAACGATCGTGTTCCTCGTCCTCGCGGGCCTCGGCCTCGGCGTGTGGTGGTTCTCCGCTGACCATGTGGGGAAGCGGCGCCTCCTGAGCGTGGAGACGACACCCATCGCCGATGCCCAAGCGGGCGCCTTGGTGAAGATCACCGGGCGCTTGCTCCTCGCGGACCAAGCGGAGCTCGAAGGACCGCTCACCGGTCGGCGCTGCGTCGGCTACGTGGTCGAGGTGAAGGAGCGCACGCAGTCGGGCGCCAAGGCGAACTGGGACACGATCATCATGAAGGAGGATGCCGTCGCGTTCGTAGTCGAGGACAAGACGGGAAAGGCGCTCGTGATGGCGTCGGGTGCCCACCTCGTCCTCGTGCGCGACGGCCACGTCCGCTCGGGGTCACTCAGCGACCACGCCGAGCGGGCCGAGGCGTTCCTGAAGGGGCACGGGACGGAGAGCGAGACCATCTTGCGGATGAAGAAGGCGCTGCGCTACGAGGAGGGCGTCCTCGAGCGCGGGGAAGAGGTGTCGGTCCTGGGCGTCGCCGCGTGGGAGCCGGTCCCCGACTTCATGCGGAGCGAGGGGGAGGCCGATGGCGCCACGTGCTTGGTGTTGCGCCCGCTGCGCGGGGGGTCGCTGACCATCAGCGACGACCCGTTGACGATTTGAGGGCTGGCCGGAGTTCAGACTGCCGCTGGCGACGAGGATGGGCGTCGCCGTCGACGACGCATGGTCGTGGTCGTGGTCGTTGTCGTTGTCGTGGTTGTCTATCGACTCATCACAAGTCCTGGGTCCTGCGGAGCCTATGAGCAGAGGTGAC
>CAZEAA010000880.1:429-1134 GCA_964510015.1 uncultured Sandaracinaceae bacterium | reverse complement strand
CACCCCCGCCAACACCGCGCGAAACGCTCCCAGCGTCCGGTCGATGTCCGCTTCGCCCACCTGGTAGTGCGTGACCGCCCGCAGCCGGTTGCCATCCATGGGGCTCAGCAGCACCGCGTGCTCCTTCAGCCGCGCGGCCAGCTGCACCGGCGTCATGTCCGCGCGGCGCAGCTCGAAGATCACGATGTTGGTCTGCACCGCGGCGGGGTCCACCGAGACGCCGTCCAGCGCGCTGAGGCCCTCAGCCAGGGCGCGCGCGTTTTCGTGGTCTTGGGCCAGCCGCTCCACCATGGTGGTGACGGCCACGATGCCGGCCGCGGCGATGACGCCGGCTTGGCGCATGCCCCCACCCACTTGCTTGCGGTGCCGGCGCACCTTGCGAATGTACTCGCTGCTGCCCACCACCACGGAGCCCACCGGCGCTGCCAAGCCCTTGCTCAGGCAGAGGCTGGCGCTGTCGGCCCCGCCCAACAGCCGCGCGGGCGAGACCCCCAGGTGCACCGCCGCGTTCCAGAGTCGCGCGCCGTCCACGTGCAGCGCGAGGCCATGACGGCGGGCCAGCGCCGCCGCCGCGTCCATGTAGTCCACGGGCAGCACCACGCCGCCACAGCGGTTGTGCGTGGTCTCCAAGCAGAGCAAGCGCGAGACGGGGAAGTGCTCGTTGTCGCTCCGGATGGCGGCCTCCACCTCGCCGAGGTCCAGCGT
>CAZEAA010000880.1:0-419 GCA_964510015.1 uncultured Sandaracinaceae bacterium | reverse complement strand
CCGCTTCGACCGTGCCGTCGGCGCGGTTGCGGAGCGCGCGCGGGTGCACACCGCCCAGCGCCGCGGTGCCCCCCTGCTCGTAGCGGTGGATGTGCGACTGATCGCCGAGGATCATCTCGTCGCCGCGACCACAGTGCGACAGCACGGCGATGAGGTTGCCCATGGTGCCGCTGGGCACGAACACGGCCGCCTCCTTGCCCGCCAGCTCCGCCACCGTGGCCTCGAGCCGCGCGACCGTGGGGTCCTCGCCATAGACGTCATCGCCCACGGGCGCCGTGACCATGGCCTCCAGCATGGCCGGGGTGGGCTTGGTGACGGTGTCGGAGCGGAGGTCGATGGGTGGGGTGGTCATGGGTGCTCGTTGGGGGCTCCCTCAGGGGCAGGTCATCCACGCCGTGAACGAGTACGACGCGCACAGC
>CAZEAA010000879.1:0-1137 GCA_964510015.1 uncultured Sandaracinaceae bacterium | reverse complement strand
GTGTGGACGTCCGCCACGGCGGCGGGGGCTGACGGGCGTCGCCAAATCGCCCGGGCGCGGCTTACGTCCTGTCGCAGCCAGGCTTGAAATACAGGAGTATTCCTTCGCCCGTCTGCTGCGGGCGCGCTCGCGCTCGGACGATTTTTCGACGCCCCTCGGCGGCGCCTCGCGGGTTGTGCTCGGGGGCGCTCGGCAGCAGGCTCCGCTGATGATAGTCGCGATCGTCGGTGCTGGCGCCGTGGGGAGCTTCGTGGGGGCGGTGCTGGCGGCGCATGGGCACGAGGTGGTGCTGGTGGGGCGCAGCGCGCTGCCCCATCCGAACCCCGTCGCGTTCGACCTGAGTGGCAAGAGCCACACGCCTTTGCGCGCGCTGCGTGTCACGCGTGACCTTGCGGAGGTGGGGACACCGGAGGTGTGCATCGTGGCCGTGAAGTCGCAGCACACCGCGGCGGCCGCGGAGGCCGTGCGGACCACGCTGTCGCCGCGCACCACCGTGGTCTCCCTGCAGAACGGGCTGCGCAACGTGGAGCGCCTGCGCGCCGCAGTGGGTCCCGAGTTCGACGTGGTGCCGGGGATGATGACCTTCAACGTGATCACCACGAACGAGGGCTTCCGGCAGGCCACCGCGGGCCCGTTGGTGTTCGGGCCGGGTCAGCGCGCCGAGAGCCGGCGCCGCGTCCAGGCGCTGCGCGAGAGCTTCACCGCTCGGGGGATCGACGCGCGCCTCCGCACCGACATGCCAGCCGTGCAGCTGGGCAAGCTGCTGCTCAACCTGAACAACGGGCTGTGCGCGCTGACGGGCATGCCGCTCGCCGCCATGCTGGCCGACCGCACCACGCGCAGGGTGTTCGCTGCGGCCATCCACGAAGGCCTCGCCGTGGCCCGCGTGGCTCGCTTGCCGGTCGGTCAGCTGGGCGTGCTCTCGCCGCGGCTCGTCGCGCTCGTCCTGGGCTTGCCCGACACCGTCTTCTTCCGCGTCTCGCGCGCCATGCTGGCCGTGGACCCGGCCGCCAAGACCAGCACGCTGCAGGACCTCGAGCGCGGGCGCCTCACCGAAGTGGACGAGCTCAATGGCGCCATTGCGGCGCTGGCCAGCGCACATGGCTCGGGGGCGCCCATCAACGAGCTGATCACGCG
>CAZEAA010000878.1:0-1142 GCA_964510015.1 uncultured Sandaracinaceae bacterium | reverse complement strand
GGCTAGCGCTGGACGTGGCGTTGCAGGTACCCTCGCCCGATGTGCTGGGCTGTCCATTCGCGCTTCCGCCGCGTCGTGCGTGAATTCGCTGTGCTCGCGTCCTTCGTGGTGCTCGCGAGCCTCCCGGCCTGCGTGACGGAAGGGCCACCCTTCACACGCTGCGCTGGCGGCGAGGAATGCGCGCCGCCGTCGGATGGCTGCTACGCGCTGCGCTTCACGCGCTCGGACGGGAGCGAGGGCGAAGGCCGCCAGTGCACGCTGCGCTGCGACAGCGATGAGGACTGTCCCGCCGACAGCGCCTGCTTGGTGCTCGACGGGGACGCCACCGAGACCCCGCTCTGCTTCGCGACGTGCAGCGTGCCCGAGGACTGCTTTGTGGGCTTGCGCTGCACCCCGGTCGAAGGCGAGGAAGAAGGGATGTCCGTGTGTCTGCCGTGAGCTATCCCCCCGCGCCTTGGTTCACCCACGGCCACGCGTTCGTGGCGCCCTACCTCGTGCGGGTCGCCGACCTGCGCCTGCCCGAGGGCCTCGAGGTGGTGAACCCGGGGCGCTTCACGGTGGGACTGCTCAGCTACGTGGTGTACGAGGCGCCGTCGCCGCTGCAGTACGACGAGCTGATCTGGATGCCCGCGTTCGTGCGCGACCGCCGCTGCGGGCCAGGCGCCAAGGGCTGGTACGTGTCGGTCATGTACGTGAACGACGGCACCACGCTCGCTGCGGGCCGAGAGATCTGGAAGCTGCCGAAGACGCTGGCGACCTTCGACCGCAGCGCCGACGAGGTGCGCGTGGACGGCGAAGACGGCACCTCGCTCGCGCTGCGTGTCAAAGCCTTCGGGCCCACCAAGACGTTGCGCGCGAGCACCACCACGCTGCAGGCCAATGACGGGAAGACGCGCGTCCGCTTCCGGGCGAGCTTCAAGGCGGACGTCTCGCCGGGCAGCATGTCGCTCACGCGCTTCGACACGCGGCACCCGCCGTTCATGGGCCTCGCGGGCGCGCGCCGGGCGCCGGGGCCCGCGGTGGTGCAGCGGCACTTCGAGAGCACCATGGAAGAGCCGGTCTTCCTGCCCCGCGTCTAGCGGGCGAGACCGGGCGCTCTAGTGTTCAGTCCAGCCAGCCCGGCGGCGCGCAGTGTCGCATCG
>CAZEAA010000877.1:0-1152 GCA_964510015.1 uncultured Sandaracinaceae bacterium | reverse complement strand
TGAAGAGCGTCGTCTTGCCGGTGTTGTTGTCCCCAACAAAGACCGGATGCTTGCCAAGTTTGATGAAGCCAGACCGGACGCCCCGGAAGTTCTTAATTTGGATGCTGGAGACTCTCAAGTCTTCCTCCCGTTCGTCTTTTCGCGATCGAGCACACACCGCCAGATGGCGCGCTCGCTCCCGCTGCGTCGGACGACGACGCGGACGACGCCGCGTCGACTCACCACGCCGCGCTATCCATGAACCCCCAGGAAGCGAACGAGGAACCCGAGGCGCACCCCGAGAGGACGTGCGTTGGCTGCCGGCAGAAGGCCGAGCGGCAGGACCTCGTGCGCTTCGCGCTGGGCCCCACGCCCCCTTACGTTGCCCCCGATCCGGGACGGCGGCTGGGCGGGAAGGGGGCCTCCGTGCACCCCACGCGGGCGTGTCTCCGGCTGGCCATCGCGCGGGGCGGGTTCGCCAGGGCGGCCCGGCAGCCGGTCCAGCTGGATCTGAACGCGATCGCCGAGACGCTCGCCGCATTCGAAGAGCGGCGTGCCAGCAGCTTGCTGATGGCCGCATATCGCAGCCGCAAGCTGGTTCAGGGCACCGACGCCGTCCGGGAAGCGATGCGCGCGGGTGGCATCACGTTGCTGGTCGTGGCACACGACGCGGCAGGACGAAGGTTCGAGATTGAGAAAGCCGCGGAGCGCCTGGGCACCGCGTGTGTGGTGTTTGGCGACAAGGCAGCGCTCGGCGTGCTGCTTCGCAAGAATGAGGTCGGTGTGCTCGCCCTCCTCGACGCCGGGGTGTCCGCTGAGTTTGCTCAGGCGGCCACGAGAATACGGGCACTCAGAGAGGACGAAGGTTAGTGCGAGTCTACGAAGTGGCGCGAGATCTCAAGCTCGAGAACAAGGATCTCATGGCGCGGATCACCAAGCTGGGGATCCCTGTCAGCAATCACATGAGCGTCCTCGAACCGTTCCAGGTCGAGCAAATCCGTCGTGCCATCGAGAAGGAAAACGCCGGGAACGTGGTGGAGGAGCGCATTCGCCCCACGGTCGTGAAGCGGACTCGCAAGAAGGAAGCCGCCGATGAGGCGCCGGCCGCCGTTGCGGCCCCGCAGCCCGAGGAGCGCCTGCCCGCCCGTCCCGCGCCCGTCGCCGCTCCAGAGC
>CAZEAA010000876.1:0-1157 GCA_964510015.1 uncultured Sandaracinaceae bacterium | reverse complement strand
GCCCTCCAGCTGCGTCCCAGCGTGGGCTTCGCGCTCACCGTGGGGATGCTGCTGTGAGCGTCGACGGGCTGACGCGGCCCACCGCTGCTAGTGTCCCGCCCGTGGACGAAGCCAGCCCCGACACCCGAGAGACCGCGAGCGCGTCCCCTGCGCCGGCCCCCGCGAAGCCACCGGTCGCGACCGCTCGAGCCGTGGCACAGAAGGCCTCCACCGTGCTCGGCTGGTTTGCAGGGGCCAGCCTCGGCCTGATGGCCAGCGTGGGCCTCGGCGCCTGGCTCGGCTCGGCCTACCCCATGGTCATCGGCAACTTCGCTGGCGTGGTGCTCGGCGCCTTCGGTGGCATGGGCCTCGCCGACCGCTGGGGCGAGCGCAGCCTGAAGCCCCTCGCGTTCCTGACCGGCGTGCTCATGCTGGTGGCGCTGATGCTGACGCTCACGGTGATGGGCTCGCCCGCGCGGTAGCGCTCAGGCGAGGGCAAGCCCGCACTCTGGCGGGCGCTAGAAGCGCAGGCCGACTGTCAACGCATGGCGGCTCAGTCGTCGTAGTGGAAGAGCGAGTATGCTCCGCACGCGGCACAGCGGAACTGAAAGAAGAGCTGGCGCCAGCCGGTCCCCGAGTCGTCGCTCGCGTCGTGAGGCACGAGGTCGGTCGAGCCGCAGCGCGTGCAGTGCTCGGGTGCCTCTGCGGGCATTCGGCTCACCGAGGCCTCGATGCGCCGCCCGTCCAGCGGCTGCGGGGTGTCACTCGAGGACGCTCGCCAGTAGCTCTTCAGCACGACATGGGGATGCACGCAGACACGATACCAGGTCTCGTGCCTACTCAGGCGCCCCCGCGGCTCCGTCGCTCCCACGCCCAAGTGATGACGGGCAAGCACGCGATGAGCGGGAAGACGTAGAACTCGAGGTGGCCCAGGTCGAGGCCGCGAGGACGGTAGACGCCGCCGGCCAGCGCGCAGGACGCGAGGTAGAGGCCCATCACCGCGATGCCGCAAGTGCGCCAGAGGCGCAGATCCACGGGCGGTCCCAGACGGGCGTCACCGACGTGCGCTTCGCCGCGCCGCGGCCCGGGCACCAGCACGCCGATGAAGCGCTCGTACTCCCACGCGCAGAGCAACAGCGTCCCCAGCCACATGAGCGTGGTCATCACCCCGGTGAACA
>CAZEAA010000875.1:0-1160 GCA_964510015.1 uncultured Sandaracinaceae bacterium | reverse complement strand
AACAAGCCGCACATCAACGTCGGGACCATCGGTCACATCGACCATGGCAAGACCACGCTGACGGCGGCGATCACGAAGGTGATGGCCGACAAGCACGGCGGAAACGTGATCTCGTACCAGGACGTCGCCAAGGGCGGCACCGTGCGCGATGCGACGAAGACCGTGACGATCGCGACGAGCCACGTGGAGTACCAGACCGAGGCGCGTCACTACGCGCACGTGGACTGCCCGGGTCACGCGGACTACGTGAAGAACATGATCACGGGCGCCGCGCAGATGGACGGCGCGATCCTCGTGGTGTCCGGCGTCGACGGCCCCATGCCGCAGACCAAGGAGCACGTGCTCCTCGCGCGCCAGGTCGGCGTGCCCACCATGGTCGTCTTCCTGAACAAGGTGGACGCGGTGGACGACCCCGACCTGCTCGAGCTGGTCGAGATGGAAGTCCGCGAGCTCCTCAGCAAGTACCAGTACGACGGCGACAACACGCCCATCGTGCGTGGCTCGGCCCTTCTTGCCATCCAGGGCAAGGAGATGGGTGTCAACTCCATCGTCGCCCTGATGGACGCGGTGGACCAGCACATCCCGACGCCGGAGCGCGACATCGACAAGCCGTTCCTGATGGCCATCGAGGACGTGTTCTCGATCAAGGGCCGCGGCACCGTGGTGACCGGCCGCATCGAGCGCGGCAAGATCCACCCGCAGGATGAAGTCGAGATCCTCGGCTTCGTCGCCCCCCAGAAGACCGTCGTCACCGGCGTGGAGATGTTCCGCAAGCTGCTCGACGAGGGCACGGCCGGCGACAACGTGGGCTGCCTCCTCCGCGGCATCGAGAAGGACGCCGTCTCGCGCGGCCAGGTCCTCGTGAAGCCGGGCTCGGCCAAGACGCACACGAAGTTCGAGTGCGAGGTCTACGTCCTCAAGAAGGAAGAGGGCGGCCGTCACAAGCCGTTCCTCGCCAACTACACGCCGCAGTTCTACATGCGGACCATGGACGTCACCGGCAAGATCGGCCTGCCGGAAGAGGTCAAGATGGTGATGCCCGGCGACAACGTGAAGATGTCGGTCGAGCTCATCTACCCCGTCGCGATGGAAGAGAAGCAGCGCTTCGCCATCCGCGAGGGTGGTCGCACCGTCGGCGCTGGCGTCGTCGCCAAGATCAT
>CAZEAA010000874.1:0-1164 GCA_964510015.1 uncultured Sandaracinaceae bacterium | reverse complement strand
CGCCGCTCCACGCGGGTGACCAGTGCCGCGCGCGCATCGAGGCCATCGTCGACGAGACGCCCGACACCAAGACCTTCGTGCTGAAGCCCAACCACCGGTTCGGGGGGCACCGCGCGGGCCAGTACGTGTCGGTGGAGGTGCAGGTGGACGGCGTGCGCACGTCGCGCTGCTACTCCCTCTCGTCGGCGCCCGACGCGGGTCGGCTCACCATCACGGTGCGCCGCGTGCCCGATGGGCGCGTCTCCGCGTGGCTGCACGACCACGCGCGGGTCGGGGACGTCTTGACCCTGGGCCCCGCCACGGGGGACTTCGTGCTCCCCGCCGAGCGCCCCGCGAAGCTGCTGTTCCTCAGCGGCGGCAGCGGCATCACGCCGCTGATGTCCATGGCGCGCACGCTCGCGGCACAGGACGACCTGCGCGACGTAGTCTGGCTGCACTATGCGCGCTCGGCGAAGGACGTCATCTTCGGCGCCGAGCTCGCGCAGATGGCGCAGAAGCACGTGGGGCTGCGGCTGGTGTTGTGCCTCGACGACGCGCCCGGTGCGTCGCGCGGCTTCGACGAACAAGCGTTCGCCCAGCTCGTGCCCGACTTCACCACGCGCGCGTCGTTCCTGTGCGGCCCCGGCCCCATGATGGAGCGGGTCACGGCGGTCTTCGAGGCCGCGGGAGCGAGCGGTCAGCTGCAGCGCGAGGCGTTCGTCCCGGCCATCGCCACCGCGCGCTCGGTCGCCCCGGGCGAGCCCGTGGAGGTGAAGCTGCTGCGCTCGGAGCGCGCCGTGGTCGCCCGCGGAGCCGGCAGCCTCCTCGAGCAGCTGGAGCGCGCCGGAGAGCGGCCGCCCAGCGGGTGTCGCGTGGGCATCTGCCACACCTGCAAGTGCACGAAGCAGAGCGGGACCGTCGAGAACCTGATCACCGGCGTGATCTCGAGCGCCCCCGACGAAGAGATCCAGCTCTGCATCAGCAAGCCCCACTCCGACCTCGCGCTCGACCTGGGCTGAGCCCCGCCCCTCACACCCCGCGCGCCCAGCACGTGGCGCCTTCCCCTTCCCCAACTTTTCTGGAGATTCTCTTCATGACTCGAGTCAGCAAGCCCCTCAGCAAGTCCGAGGCCGACGCGTTCGGCCGTGAGCTCGATGCCATCCGTGAGGCCGTGGTGGCCGACCT
>CAZEAA010000873.1:0-1165 GCA_964510015.1 uncultured Sandaracinaceae bacterium | reverse complement strand
GCTGAGCCACTCGTGGCCGTTGCCACCCGGCACGCGGTGCCGCTTGGCCAGATCCCCGGAGTTCATGTCGCCCAGGGTGCGGTAGGCGGTGCCGCTCCAGATGACGGCGTCCCAGCCGTCGGCGCTCTCGTTGAGCATGCGCTGCCCACGACCCTGGCGCGTGACGCGCACGGTGCCGCGCTCTTCGAACGTGGCTGGGTCACGGAAGGTCAGCGTGGACGACCCGTCGCTCATGATCAGGCGATTGCCGCGCGTGTCGAGGCACAGACCCCAGCCTTCGCCCTCGTAGTGCAGCTCGCGCCGCGGCTCGAACGTGGCGAGGTCGTACTCGAAGGCCACGCCCTCTTGCCACGTGAGCTGCAGGAGGCGGTCTTCCACGATGGTGAGGCCCTCGGCGAAGTAGCGCGCGTCCACGTCGCGGCGACGCACCACTTCCCCGCTCTCGAGCGTGACCTCGCGCACCGACGAGTGGCCGTTCATCCCGGTGCTCTCGAACAGCCGTCCGTCGGAGTGCACCTCGAGGCCCTGCGTGAAGGCCCCCGGGTCGTGCGGCAGCCGGCGCAGCACGCGCACGCGCAGCGCCTCGGGAGCCGGGATGGTGCTGTCGGTGGGCTCCGCTTCCACGGGGTCTTCGTGCTGCCGCGGAGGCCGGCGTTGCCCCTCGTGCGGGCTGACCTGCACCACGTGCCCCTGGGCCACGGCCTCGCCCTCGTCACGGCGGATGCGCCAGACCAGCACGCCCAGCACCACCAGGATCGCGCCTGCAGCAAGCCACGTCACGCGGTTGCCAGGAGGAGGTGTCGGCGGCCCGGCGGGGGCCGGCGTGGGGGTGGGGGCGGTGCTCACGGCGGGGAGAATAGCAGCGTCCGGGGCCCCGGCCCGTGCTATCCCCGACGCATGGGTCGTCATGCGAATCAAGTGAAGATCTCGCTCGCAGCGTCGAGCGTGCGCCGCTGGTACGGGTCCGTGCGCCTCGGCCAGCTGGGCGTGCCCGCCACCGCGCTGACCCTCTTCGATGCCGAGGGCGACCCCGAGTGTCGCTTGGTGCGTGAGGCGCTCAGCGAGCTGGACGTCGACCTGCGCGTCGTGCCGGTGCCTGCGGGAGGCTCGCGTCATCGCGCGGCGCTCGTCGCGCTCGGCGGGGAAGGGGCGCGCGTGCCGCTGC
>CAZEAA010000872.1:0-1169 GCA_964510015.1 uncultured Sandaracinaceae bacterium | reverse complement strand
CACCCTACCCTTCGGTCACGCGCTCGACAGAGCATCGCCCGCAGCCACCGACCCGAGGGAAGCGCCATGTTCTCCGCACTGCCCACCGCCCGCCAGGAGCAAGCCGCGCACGGCGCCCCGGAGGCCGAGCACCCGGACACCATCGAGACCCGCCTCTGGCTGGAGGAGCACGAGTGGCTCTACGGCCTGCTGCGCAGCAGCGACAACGTCTCGCCGACGTTCCGTTTCCCGGACCTGATCAGCGCCTGCGTGTCGCTGGTGTTCGCGCAGGACGATGCAGCCGGGCGCATCTTCGATTTTCTCGGCAGCCAGCTGGTGCTGCGAACGCCCGCCACCCCGAGGCGGCGCGAGTCGATGTGGCGCCAGCAGTACGACCTGCTGCTTGCCGTGCAACGCTCGCCGGCCAACCGCCACCCGCATCCGAAGTTCCAGCTCGACCAACTGACCACCGCTTGCGTGGCGCTGTGCCGCCAGCTGGAGCACGCCGACACCCTCGTCCTGCAGCAGGCACGCCTGAACATGGCCGATCGGTCGACGCGCTGGCGGCTGCCCCGCGCTGACTGACAACGCTGCGGGCCTGGCTCCGCCGCCCAGCGTCACCTGATCTCACCCTGCCGGCAAGCGTCCCGGCCCTACCCGAACCCGACCCAGGCCGTACCGACGGCCCAGACCTCCCCTCGCCAGCCCCCCGGCCGGCGGTTGTTCTGTCCTGGAGTTCACGACGGGTTGAGCCATGCGTTCGAGTTGCCTTGCCGGATCGATCCTGCTGCTGTGCGCACCGCTGCACGCCGTGGCGTGCTGGGAGCAGGCGGCGCAACGCTATGGGTTGTCCGCCGAACTGCTCTACGCCGTCGCGCGCGTCGAGTCGGACCTGAATCCGCGCGCCGTCAACCGATCGCACCTGCAGCGCACGGGGTCCTACGACATCGGCCTCATGCAGATCAACAGCTCGCACCTGCGCACGCTGGCCCGACACGGCATCACGGAGGCGCAGCTGTACGAGCCTTGCACCAACATCCAGGTCGGTGCCTGGCTGCTGGCCCACTCATTCGCCCGCAACGGCGTCTCCTGGGATGCCGTGGGCGCCTACAACGCCGCGTGCTCGGAGCTCAAGGGAACGGCCTGCACACAGGCGCGTGCCCGATACGCGTGGCAGGTCTACCGCAAGC
>CAZEAA010000871.1:0-1170 GCA_964510015.1 uncultured Sandaracinaceae bacterium | reverse complement strand
CGGGCTTGCGGCCGCGCACGGAGGCCAGCTCGCCCGACGCGCTGAGCTCCTTGACGATGTCGCAGCCGCCGATGAATTCGCCCTTCACGTACAGCTGCGGGATGGTCGGCCAGCTGGAGAACTCCTTGATGCCCGCGCGCACCTCCGGGTCGGCCAGCACGTTGACCGTGGCGTAATCGTCGAGGAAGTCGTCGAGGATGGTGACCACGGTGGCGCTGAAGCCGCACTGCGGGGCGCTGCGCGTGCCCTTCATGAAGAGGACGACTTCGTTGTCGTCCACGATCTTTCGGAGGGTCTCTTGGGTGCTCATGAGGCCAAGCAAGCACCGGAACGCATGCTCATGCAAGTGGGGATGTCCCAGGCTATGCTGCCCCCATGCGCCGCGATGTCGCTGCCGTCGTGTCCGTGCTGGTGTCGGGGTGCCTGCACCTGGGCCTGATGGCCTGGCTCGATGGCGCCCTGCCCGTTGCGCCGGGCGTTCGCGACGAGCCGAGGGACGCACGACGCGTGGAGCGAGAGACGACCTCCGGGTCCACACCGCGAGTTGGCCGCGGCGACGCCCGAGTCGGGGAGATCCCCATCGAGCTGGGCGGACCCGAGAGCGCGCAGAACGTGGACCGCGACGTGGCCGGCGGCGGCGGTGACGGGCGCTCTCCCGAAGACGGCGTGCTGCTGGCGATGAACGTGGACGACGTGCGGCTGCAAGACGCACCCTGGAATGCCGTCGGGGTGGCGCAGGTGCAGCGCATCCGCACCGACGCCTCGCGAGCGTCGTGGGACGACCGCCGCGCCACGCCCCACCCCCACGACCAGCCGTTTCTGGCGTCGGGAACGGGCACCCACCGCGAGCGCCGTCGGGTGTCCATCTTGGAACCCAACGAAGGGGCACCGCGGGCTCCCGTGCGCAGCGCGGAGGGGGTGGACGACGCGAGCCCCGCCCAGCACGAGGCGGCGGAGCTGCTCGCGGCCCAGCTCGCGGCCGATGGCGAGACGGCGGCGGAACGCGAAGCCCGGCGAGCGAGCGACGCCCTGCGGGGGTCGGCCACCGCCAGTCCGGGAACGGGCATCGCGGACGGCCGTGGCGTGCGAGAGAGCGCAGCGGCCCACGTGGCGACCGGGCGCCCTGCGGTGGACGAAGCGCCTGCCGCCACGCTCGCCACGGCGCGAGAG
>CAZEAA010000870.1:0-1174 GCA_964510015.1 uncultured Sandaracinaceae bacterium | reverse complement strand
GGTCGGCCGCCTGCTCGCCCGCGCTCTTGCGGTCGAAGTGCTTCTCGGCCGCCGCCAGCAGCGTGGTGTAGGTGCGCACGGACACACCGCGCAGCGCGCGCCCGGGAGCGGCCACGCCCACGTACAGGCGCCCCAGCTCTTCGTGGTTCACCTTCGCAAAGAAGTTGTCGCCGTCGTTGATGCCGCGCGGCGGGAAGATGGCCATGTCGCGCCCGAACAGCGCCTTGATCTGCTCTCGCGCGCGCCGCACCGTGGCCGTGCTGCACACCACCTTGGGTGCCCGGCGTACGCCGCCCACCTCGCGCTCGCTGAGGTAGTCCACGGCGGCTTCGTAGAGCCCCACCATGGTGCCCAGCGGGCCGCTGATGAGGTGCATCTCGTCCTGCACAATGAGCTCGGGCGGCAACAGCCCCTCGGGCAAGGGCGTGGCCCCCTTGGGCACGATCTTGGTGTGCATCACGCCATACGCCCGCTGCGCGTCCAGATGCGTGGCGCGACCAAACAGCATGCCCGCCTCACCGCGCCACGGCACCATGGCGAACTTGTCCACGGTGGCCACCAAGAAGTCGGGCACCTCCTGGTAGATCTGCTCGTCCACGAACAGCAGCGGCAGCCCCTTGCCCTGCCGCGTGCGCTCGTTGAACGCGCAGCGCGACGAGCCGCAATACACCACCACGCGCGTGTACTTGCTCTTGCTGGGCTTGCCCTCGTCGTCCACCAGCTTGATGTTCTCGGTCTTGATGTCTTCGCCGCACCACGGGCACGAGGGCAGCGGGAACGGCGACTCGCGCTCCGACGTGAAGTCCGACAGCGTGCGCTGCACCTCCTTCAGCGTGTTGGCCGTGGCGCTGCGCCCCACCCACAGCCCCACCGTGAAGCGCGCGTTGCCCAGCAGCTTGGGGTCTGCATGGCGCAGCTGCTCGAGCGCGCAGATGAGCGTGGCCGCGCGCCCCAGCTGGTCCAGCGTGAGCAGCCGCAGCGTGTAGCGCAGCACCACCGCCACACCGCGCCCCTCGTCGGGCCGGCTCTTGCCGCGCAACCGCCGCAGCAGCAGCGTGAACGCGATGAGCCCCAGGTACGCCTCGGTCTTGCCACCGCCGGTGGGAAAGTAGATGAGCTCGGCGCGCCGCCGGTCGGCGTGCGCTGGGTCAGCCACCGACGCGATGTTCAGCAG
>CAZEAA010000869.1:0-1175 GCA_964510015.1 uncultured Sandaracinaceae bacterium | reverse complement strand
ATGCAAGCCTGGAGCCGATGTCGCTGGTGGCTGCTAGCGCATCGATGGTCGAGCAGGAATCGCCCGCGCGAAAACGCTCCGCGCGTTGGCCTTGGCTGCTCGCATTGCTGGTTCTGCTGGCTGTGCCCGGATGGCATTTCCTGCGCGTCGAACGCTGGAACGAGCAGGTCTTGCAGTTGCGCGCGCAGCTGGAAAAACATCCGGGCTTCCAACTTTCCACGCTGGATTCGGAGCCATGGGAAAAACTCACCGTTCGCGGGCTTCTGGATGCCGATGCTGAACCACTTGCGCCGGTGCTTGATGCTGCCGGGCTCGACGGGATCCGACCGGAAATCCAGGTGCGGGGCTTTGTCTCCACCGATGACACCGTCGTGGCAAAGCGGGCTCGCCGCATGCTGGACGCGCCGCACGGCGTACAGGTCGATGTGAAGGATGGCGTGCTGACGGTACGTGGCGATGCCGAATTGGAGTGGGTCACGCGCGAGAAGCCGCGCGCCAGCCTGATCGCGGGCGTGCGGCAGGTTGACTGGCAGGTACGCGGGCACGATCCACGCACGGCCGCACTGGCGGTCGCGCGCGCCGAGCTGCATGAGATCTCGGCAAGGTTGGACAAGACGCGGGTGATATTCCTGCGCGACAGCGAAGCCGATGCGGATGCCGCGGCAAGCCTTGGAGTGATGGCCAGTGCACTTTCCCGAGCTCACGCCCTGGCGACGAATTCCGGCATTCCGTTTGCCCTGCATGTGTTTGGTTACACGGATACCCCCGGAACCGACCAGATCAATCTTGACCTGCGCGTCGCGAGGGCCGCATGGTTGCGTGACAAGCTGCGTGAGCATGGCGTGGACGAAAAACTGCTGGAGGGAGCGGTCATGGATTCAGGAGCCAGCGGCAAGGATTCCGAGTTCCGTGGTGCGGGTGTGCGCATTGAATTTGCGGATGCCACGCAATGAGCACCAATGCCAGCAAGGTCTGCCTGTTGGGCGACTTCGGCGTGGGCAAGACCAGCCTGGTTGCGCGTTACGTGCGCAACACCTTTTCCGACAGCTATCTCACCACGGTCGGGGTCAAGGTCGACAGCAAGGAAGTACCCCTGGCCGATGGCGCCGTGCGCAAGCTGGTGATCTGGTACATTGCCGGCAAGAGCGGGCTGGACGCACTCAACATGAGTTACC
>CAZEAA010000868.1:0-1182 GCA_964510015.1 uncultured Sandaracinaceae bacterium | reverse complement strand
GTTCGTCCCATGCTCAGGGCGACCGGCAGCCTCGTCGCGCGTTCCGATGGAGAGGTGCTCATCACGGCCCCGGTCGCAGGGCGCGTCATTGCCAGCGGAGGCGTATTCCCGCGCCTCGCGGTTCAGGTCGCGCTCGACGACGTGCTGGGACTCATCACGCCGCGCCTCGATGCTGCGGATCGTGCGTCCCTCGACCAAGCGGTCACCGAGGCGACGCTCGAGCAGCGCCACGCCGAGCGCGAGCGCGAGCGCCTCGAAGCGCTGCGTGCGGAAGGAGCCGTGCCCGAGCGCCGCTTGCATGAGGCGGTTGTGGCCACCGAGACTGCCCAGGCAGCACTCATCGCTGGCCAGCGCCGGCTACAGCAGTTTCAGCGAGTCGAGCGCACTGGTGGTCGCAGCCAAGCCTCCGTCCCGCTGCGTGCGCCGCTCGCCGGGACCGTGACCGAGGTGCTGGTGGCGCCCGGTGAGTTCGTGGAGGCTGGCACGCCACTCTTCCGGGTGACGGACCTGACGAGTCTCTGGCTCGAGGCGCGCGTCCCCGAGGCCGACCTTGGGCGGTTTGGCACGCCCCAGGGGGCCTCGTTTCTCGTGGACGGTGCCACGGGGGCCGTCGAGCTCCCAGCCGCGGCGCTGGTCGCCCGTGGTAGCCGCGTCGATGCCCGCACGCGGACGCTGCCGGTGGTCTTCGCCGTGGAGAATGCGAACGCTCGCTTGCCGGTGGGCGCTTTCGCGCGCGTGCTGATCGTGAACGGCGAAGCGCGCACCGCGCTGGCCATCCCCGAGTCCGCGCTGGTCGACGACAACGGCATGTTCGTGGTGTTCGTGCAGATGGAGGGCGAGGCCTTCGAGCGTCGCGTGGTCCGCCTGGGCACGCGCGATGGCGGCTACGTCGAGGTGCTGAGCGGCGTGGTAGCCGGCGAGCACGTCGTCACGGTGGGAGCCTGGTCGGTCAAGCTGGCTGCCTCGAGCGGCGCCATCCCTGCCCACGGGCACGCGCACTGAGGCCCCAGCATGATCGACTACATCCTTCGCTGGTCCCTCTCCCACCGCATCCCGGTGCTCGTCGCTGCGGGTGTCCTGCTCGTGTGGGGCGGGTACACCGCATCCCGGATGCCCGTGGACGTGTTCCCGGACCTCACGGCGCCAACGGTCACGGTGATCACCGAAGGCCACGGCATGGCT
>CAZEAA010000867.1:0-1182 GCA_964510015.1 uncultured Sandaracinaceae bacterium | reverse complement strand
CTGCGCGAGCGCGGCAGCTCGCTCGACGTGGCCATCGCGCGCTGCCTGCGCGAGGTGCAGCACACGGCGACGTCGGTGGAGGCGCGCAGGCTGGTGGCCGCGTTCGACGCCGAGCTGGTGGCGCTGGCAGACGAGTACGCCGCGCGGAGCGAGTGGCCGGACACGGATGGGCAGCTGAGCGCGCTCGGCGTGGTGCTGGACGGCGACGAGGTGCGCTTGGTGGACGCGCCGCTGAGCGCGGTGCGCGACGCGATCACGCAGCGCGGCCGCTGACGCGCCACCCACGTTGGCGTGGGCGTAGTCGTGGTCGACGATCCCTACCGGTAGTCCTCCACCGCGAAGTGCCGCAGCTGCATTGCGTACTGCGTGGCGAAGCCCGGATACATCGTCGCGTTGAAGCCACCCTCGGTCAGGTACCAGCTCTTGCACCCCGAGCTCCAGTTGGTCCTCCGCAGCCGATTCTGCAGCTGCTCGTTGTGGCGCCGCTGCACCTCGGGGCGCACGTCGAGGAAGCGCTTGCCGCTGGCGCGCAGCGCGCGCACGCCCTGCACGGCGTAGTCGATCTGCGACTCCATGTAGACCAGCGCAGAGTTGTGACCCGGCCCGGAGTTGGGCCCGAGGATGAAGTGCAAGTTGGGGAAGCCGGTGACGTTCATGCTCTTGTAGGCCTGCGCGCCCGTGCGCCACTCGTCGCCCAGCACGCGGCCTTCGAGGCCCACCACTGGGAACGGCGTGCTCTGCTTGTGCACCTCGAAGCCGGTGGCGAACACCACGCAGTCCACCTGATGTTCCACGCCCTCGGCGGTCTGAACACCCCCCTCGGACAGGCGCACGATGGGCCACGTGATGAGCTTGCAGTTGGGCTGCTGGAGCGCGGGGTAGTAGTCGCTGCTGAGCAGCACGCGCTTGCAACCGATGCGGTAGTTGGGGGTGAGCTGCCGGCGCAGCCACGGGTCCTTCACTTGATGGTGCAGGTGCGAGAGCGCGATGCGCTCGGCCACGCGCGTGAGCGGCGACGGCCAGATGACCGCCAGCGCCGTGCTCTCGTGACCCCAGAAGAGGGCGTCGCGCACGGCCTGCTGTGCCGCCGGCCTGCGCCGGAAGAGCGCCTTGGTGCGCTCGGGCACGCGGTAGTCGGGGCGCGGCACCACCCAGCCCGGCGTGCGCTGGAAGACCTTCACG
>CAZEAA010000866.1:0-1185 GCA_964510015.1 uncultured Sandaracinaceae bacterium | reverse complement strand
GTGGAACACCGTGTGGGCGCCAGCGATGGCCTTGCGCAGATCCGCCCGCGAGCGGATGTCGCCCACCTGGCTCGTGACGCGCGACGGGTCGGACGGCGCCTGCCGCGGCGCGAAGGGCGCGGTGTCGAACACGTGGATGCTCTCGAAGCGTGGCCAGCCCGAAGGCGCGTCGGGCACGTCACCCAGCAAGCACGCGACGAGTCGCTGTCCGAGGAAACCAGCGCCGCCGATGACGACGGCCTTCTGGGGGGAGGAGGCAGTGGGCTGGGTCACGCCTCGTCTTATACGTCACGCCGCGCGCGCTCCGCACCGAGCAACTGCGCCCCGATGAGAATCGGTGAGCGCACCGTTAGCCGACGCTCTAGGATTCCCTCGTGAACGAACCGCGCCCCACCGTCAGCCGAGGTCGCCGCGCGCTGCGCGTCCTTCTCGGCGTTGTTCTCGTGCTGGTGGTCCTCCTCGCCACCGGCATCCGCCGCGACATCCCCGTGAGCGAGCTGAAGCCGCGCTACGCCACCGGTGCCTCGCAGTTCGTGGAGCTCGAGGGGATGCAGGTGCACTACCGCGACGAAGGCGCGGGGCCACCTCTCTTGTTGATCCACGGCACCTCGTCGTCGCTGCACACCTGGGATGCCTGGACCGAGGCCATGAAGGATCATCGCCGCGTCGTGCGCCTGGACCTGCCGGGCTTCGGGCTCACGGGGCCGGCACCCGATGGGGACTACCGCGCAGTGCGCCTGGCGCGCGTGGCGTCGGCGTTCTTGGACCACCTCCAGATCCCGCAGGCTGACGTGGCCGGTAACTCGCTCGGCGGGCGCGTGGCCGCGGAGCTCGTGCTCGCCCACCCCCAGCAGGTGCGCCGCTTGATCCTGTTGGACGCGGCGGGACTCACGGGACACACGCCGCCACCCATCTTTCGCTTCGCGCAGATCCCCGTGCTCAACAAGCTGCTGACGCTCATCTCACCGCGCTTCCTGGTCCGCGGCAACGTGGAACAAGTGTACGGAGACCCAAACCTCGTCACCGACGAACTCGTGGATCGCTATCAAGCGATCTTGCTGCGCGAGGGTAACCGGCAGGCGTTGGTGGACCGCCTCACGGGCCCTCCCGACACGGAGCTGGACAGCCGCGTCGGCCAAATCCGCGTGCCCACGCTCATCCAGTGGGGGGCGCTCGACACCTGGG
>CAZEAA010000865.1:0-1197 GCA_964510015.1 uncultured Sandaracinaceae bacterium | reverse complement strand
GGTGCTGGAGGTCCTGGTGAAGAAGCTCGTGGAGCAGCAGAGCCGCAACTCCACGAACTCGAACCTGCCACCGTCGAGCGACGGCCCGGGCGGCGCCTCGCCGAAGGCGACCAAGAAGCCCGACAAGAAAGGTCGCAAGCGCGGCGGCCAGCCCGGGCACAAGGGGTCGCACCGAGTGCTGGTGGCTGCCGACCAGGTCCATGAGCCCATCGACATGTTCCCAGCGCGCTGCGACGACTGTCACGAGTCGCTGCCGAAGACGCCGGATCCCGACCCGACGCGACACCAGTACATCGAGCTCGCGCCGCTGCTGCCCCACGTCACCGAGTTCCGCCGTCACGAGGTGTGCTGCCCGAGCTGCGGCTACTGGACGCGCGCGCACTACGACGACGATGTCATCCCGCGTTACGCGTTCGGTCCGCGCGTGGCGGCGGTGGTCTCGCTGCTGACGGGCGTGTACCACCTGAGCCGGCGGAGCACGGTGCGCTTGCTGCAGGAGCTGCTCGGCCTGCGCATCTCGACAGGGAGCGTCAGCAACCTCGAGCGCCGCATGAGCGTCGCGGTGGAGCCAGCCGTCGATGAGGCGTGGGCCGAGGCCCAGTCAGCCGCCGTCAAACATGTCGACGGCACGACGTGGCTCGAGGCAGGCATGCTTCTCGCGTTGTGGACCATCGCCACGGCGGGCGTGACGGTGTTCAAGATCCTGTCGAACGGCCAGGGCGACACCCTCAAGACCAAGCTGCTGACCTCGACGAAGGGCGTGCTGGTGAGCGACCGGGCCTCGGCGCTGAAGTTCTGGGCGATGCACCTTCGGCAGATCTGCTGGGCCCACCTGCTCCGCAAGTTCGTGTCCTTCACCGAGCGTGACGGGCCCACGCGCACCCTGGGGCGCGAGCTGCTCGATTGCACTCGAGTGATCTTCGCCTACTGGTACGACTTCAAAGAAGGTCGTCTCACGCGCGAGCAATTCGCCGCGCGCATCGCGCCCGTGCGCACGGACTTCGAGCGCACGCTGCGTCGCGCGATCGACACCGACATCAAGGGCCTGAGCGGGTCTTGCTCCGACATGTGGGAGCACCGCGAGGCGCTGTGGACCTTCGTCGATGTCGACGGCGTGGAGCCCACGAACAACCACGCCGAGCGCGAGCTGCGCGCCTTCGTGCTCTGGCGCAAGCGCTCCTTCGGAGCCCAGAGTGA
>CAZEAA010000864.1:0-1201 GCA_964510015.1 uncultured Sandaracinaceae bacterium | reverse complement strand
TGATCCACCCGACGGATCAGTCGATCCTGGGGTTCCATGGGTCCGTACCAGAAGTTAGCATTCCCCTGCGAGGCGGCGTACACGGAATCGAACGTCGAGACTCGTCGCCTACGGCTCGGGGGAGCCCATCACCGTGAGCGTCAGCATCAGCGCCACCAGCATGAGCACGCCGGTCAGGAACGCGAGCGGCTTCAGGCTGCGCTCACCCCAGCGGTCGGCGAGGCCCATGCCACCAAAGGCGCCGAGCACCACGCCCGCGAAGTTGCCGATGACCATGGGGTAGGCCGAGCCGAGCCACGCGCCGAGACCCACGCTGGCCATCAGCCCGAGACTCGCGCCCGAGAACCAACCCAGCACGGTGGCGGCCTTCTGCGCCACGGCTTGTTCGGGCGCGACCGGCGGCTTCGCGGGAGCAGGCGCAGGGGACGCTTTCGGGGTCTCTCCGGTCTCGGGGCTGACTTCGGTCACGGGCCCGACACTAGCAGCGGTGGGCACCGCCGGCCCGTCGACGCTCACAGCAGCATCCCCACGGTGAGCGCGAAGCCCACGCTCGGGCGCAGCTGGAGGGCCAGCCCGCCCACGAAGTCGGTGTTCAGCGCGGCCGTGACCAGCGTGGAGAGCTCGGCCTTGGCGCGGATGGGGAAGCGCACCCCCAGCTGGCCCTCGGCCGTGGCGCGCGTCGCTCGGCCGACCACGTCGCGGCTGCCTTCCTCGCGCACGCCCACGATGCGCAGCGACCCCATGCCGCCGATGAAGGGGCCCACGCAGGCGCGACCGCTGAAGCTGCCGAAGCGGCTCTTTCCCATGAAGTAGAAGCGCCACCCGAGGCCGAAGCCCGACGCGGTGGAGCGGAAGTCGCCCCGCGCGCGCCGCTCGAAGGAGTACTCCACGATGAGCCCGAGCCGCGTGTCGGGGACGGCGTACTCGTAGCCCAGAACGATGCCGCGACGCAGCAGCGAGTACGGGTACGCGAAGATCGCGTGACGGTGCGGGTCGTGAACCACCTCGTCGCTCTCAGCCTCGTCGTCAGCAGGCGGTACGGCTTCCTCGGCCTGGGCGCGCGCGCGGCCCGTCGAGAGGAGCGCCAGCACGGCCACGACGAACACGCGGATCAGCAGGGCAGGGAGTGCGAAGCGGGCGCGGGTCATGGTTCACCGATGTGGCGGTCGAGGAAGCCCAGGATCGTGGCCCACGTCTCGGG
>CAZEAA010000863.1:0-1205 GCA_964510015.1 uncultured Sandaracinaceae bacterium | reverse complement strand
GGCCGCGCAGAAGGTGCGCTCGGGCTTCGAAGACTTGGTGCTCGCGGGGGGCGTGGAGTCCATGTCGCGCGTGTCCATGGGCAGCGACGGCGGCGCGTGGGCCATGGATCCGGCCACCAACTACGACACCGGCTTCGTGCCGCAGGGCATCGGCGCAGACCTGATCGCCACGCTCGAGGGCTTCACCCGCGAAGACGTGGACGCCTTCGCGCTGCGCTCGCAGCGCCTCGCGAGCCAAGCGTGGGCCGAGGGCCGCTTCGCCAAGAGCGTGGTGCCCGTCCGGGACCAGAACGGCCTCGTGGTGCTCGACAACGACGAGTACATCCGCGGGGACGCCACCATGGAGGCGCTCGGCAGCCTCAAGCCCGCGTTCACCATGATCGGTGAGATGGGCGGCTTCGACGCCGTGGCGCTCCAGAAGTACCACTGGGTCGAGAAGATCGAGCACGTGCACACGGCCGGCAACAGCAGCGGCATCGTGGACGGCGCGGCGCTCATGCTCATCGGCACCGAAGAGGCCGGCAAGCGCATGGGCCTCAAGGGCCGCGGTCGCATCGTGGCCACCGCGGTCACCGGCACGGACCCCACCATCATGCTCGTGGGCCCCGGTCCCGCCGCCAAGAAGGCGCTCGCGCGCGCAGGCCTGAAGAAGGACCAGATCGACCTCTGGGAGATCAACGAGGCCTTCGCGTCGGTCGCGCTCCGCTTCATCAAGGACATGGACATCGACCCCGACACCGTGAACGTGAACGGCGGCTCCATCGCCATGGGTCACCCGCTCGGAGCCACGGGCGCCATGATCCTCAGCACCGTCCTCGACGAGCTCGAGCGGCAGAACAAGCGCTACGGCCTCGCCACGCTGTGCGTCGGCGGCGGCATGGGTATCGCCACCATCATCGAGCGCATCTGAGTCCCACGGAACCGGAATAGGAATAAGAACATGACTGAACAGACCGCAATCCGCTGGGACCTCGGACAAGACGGCATCGTCACGCTGACGATGGACGACCCGAACCAGTCCGCCAACACCATGAACGAGCTCTACCAGGAGTCGATGAAGCGCACCGTCGCTCGTCTCCAGGCAGAGGTGAAGTCGGGCGCCGTGAAGGGCGTGATCCTCACGTCGGCCAAGAAGACCTTCTTCGCCGGCGGCGACCTCAAGATGCTGAGCGAGGCCACGCCCGAGGCCGCCAACGACATGTTCA
>CAZEAA010000862.1:0-1207 GCA_964510015.1 uncultured Sandaracinaceae bacterium | reverse complement strand
CCCAAGCCCTCACCACCCATCACCCCACGAGAGAGCCCGGAGAGCACCACCCATGGTCGTGCTCTTCGGGCTCTTCGCGTTTCACCGAAGGACATCACCATGAAGGACATCACCATCACCATCCCGGGCGAACTCCTGCGCCACGCGCTCGAGACCCTGCAGGCCGCCGATGCGAAGACTCCCCCTCCTGGCGGGCCGGCCCAGAGGCCCACGCCTGCCAACGACGTTCGCCGCGGGCCGGTGCCGCACGACCACCAGAGCCAGGACCAGGCCTGGAGCGACAAGCAGAAGCGCCTGATCTACCGCCTCTGCTACGACCGCGGCCTCACCGGCGAGGACGCGAAGCGCTTCATCCGCACCCAAGTTGGCCTGCCGCAGGGCACCGGCCGACCGCCCTCCATGCGCGAGGCCAGCGACCTGATCGACCGCCTGATGGGCGGCGAGCAAGCGGGAGGTCGCCATGGAGCTGCCTGAGCACACCAGCGCGTCCCAGCTGACCACCTACGCCAGCTGCCCCCGCAAGTACGAGCTGCGCTACCTCGAAGGCGCTGAGCGCGAGTCCACCGCGGTGGGTCTGGTGCTCGGCAGCGCGGTGCATGCCGCGCTCGGGTGGTGGCACGAGCGCCGCAACCACGGTGGAGCGCCCTCCATCGAGGAGGCTGTGCGCGTGGCCGAGGCCGACATGCAGGCCTCCTTCGACGGCCCGCCGGTCGAGTGGGGGCGCTGGACCGAGACCGACTTCCGCGGACACACGGAGGCGATGGTGCGCTTCGCCATCGAGACGCTGGGCGACATGCCCGTCCGCGCGAGCGAGGTGCGGTTCACGCTGCCGCTCGTGGATCCCGCCACGGGGCGCACCCTGCCTCGAGCCTTGCTCGGCTACTACGACTTCGTGCTCAGCGACCATCGCGTGGTGGAGCTGAAGACGTCGCGGGCCGAGTACACCGACACCACCGTGCGCACGAGCATCCAGCTCGCGGCGTACCTCACCGCCATGGACGAGCAGCACTCGGCGAGTCGCCTCGAGCTCGAGGTCGTGGTGAAGACCAAGACCCCGCGCCTCCAGCGCATCTCGCTGGTCCCGACGCCCGAGATCAAGCTGTGGTTCTGGCAGACCGCAGCAGCGATCGAGCGGGCCATCGCCGCCGGCCACTTCCCGCCCTCCCCGGGGTTCGGCTGTGCGTCGTGCGAGTACCGGCGTCAGTGC
>CAZEAA010000861.1:0-1216 GCA_964510015.1 uncultured Sandaracinaceae bacterium | reverse complement strand
GCTCGTACCACATGGCCGCCTCCTGCGCGGCGTTCATGGCCTCTTCGTCGGTCTCGTCCCAGTCGTCGGGCAGCGGCGCCAGCACCACCGAGCCAATCTCTGCGACGTCGATCACGTGCTTCACGCCGTCCACCGTCTCGAAGCGCAGGCGCCTGCGCTTGGCGCGCTTCCGGTGCGGCTCGTGCAGCTCCAAGATGTCGTGCTCGAAGCTGCGGATGGGCGTGACCTGCCCCTCCGGCGTGGTGATGGCGCCGTCCACGTAGAGCGGCTTTCCGTCTTGGTCTTCCTGCAGCCACAGGTTCACGCACGCGTCGTCGAACTGCGCGTTGAGCCACGTGTAGAAGGGCAGGGCGGTCCAGCGGCGCACACCCCAGCTGCGGTTCTTGTGGCCAATGGGGTCCACGAAGCGGCGCTCCCCGATGCGCACCTCGCCCGTGAACAGCGAGCTGGTGGTCAGGTGCTCCATCTCGATGATGGGGTCCGGGTCACCCGGCAGGAATACATGCTTGAAGTGATAGCTGGGGCAGCGCGGGCGCCACACCAAGTCGGCCAGCAGGCCCACCTCGGCGTCCTCGAAGTGCAGCTTCCACTCTTCGTGCGGGGTCACGATCTCGAAGCGGTTCTCACCCACGGTGATGACGCGGCCTGTGCTGGCGTTCAGCTTCTCGAACCAGATGCTGCGGACGTGACGCGTGCCCACCCGCGCGAACACCGCCGACCGCAGCAGGTTGCGGTGTGGGAACACCTCCAGCGTGGCGAAGATGCTGAGCTCGCCCTCGCGGTCGGTGATGAAGAAGTAGGTCGCGTCGTCGAAGTCGCGGTGCGGGTGCGAGGGCTGCCGCAGCGTGGTGGCGTCCTGGTGGATGGGGTAGTCGTCGAGCTCTCCGATGCGGCGCATGGCGGGAGGGTATGTCGAAGTGCTGCGGGGCGGAGCGTCTCGAGCGGCCAGTTCGTACGGCGAAAGCGGACTGAGCGTCCGGGTAAGCGGTGGTAGGGAGGCGTCGCCGTCGCCGTCGCCTTCGATCGACTCATCACAAGTCGGATGGCGTCTATGGGGCCGGGCGGAGTGTTTGGGTGGGCTTCTGCTGTCAATGAATCCAGCATGTTTCAAGGCACTTGGGCACCCCCCGCTGAAGCGGAGGGCAGCAAACCAGGCCCGGGCGACCTGAAAGTCCCCCGTGCGGGGGACTGAGTGAACGTGGACTCAGAGGCCGTC
>CAZEAA010000860.1:0-1222 GCA_964510015.1 uncultured Sandaracinaceae bacterium | reverse complement strand
TCCGTGGCGCGTGCTTCGCGCAGCGCGGCCACCGCCCGCGCGAGGCCGTCCACCAACGTCACCAGCTCCTGCGGCGGCGCGCCTCGCCAGCCGATCCCCAGCATCTCGCGGTAGACGCTCACGCGCCGGTTCCACGCGTCGAGGTCGAGGTCGGTGCTGCGCGACTTCGCCGCGTCCACCGCGTTGGCGCTCACTCGCCGCACCACGCGCGCCTTCTGCGTGGCGAACGGCAGCAGGCGCTTCTCCACGATGTGTGCGTCGGCCGGCCGGTCGATGGGGCGCTTTGCCAGCATCTCGGCCACCAGGCGCGCGAGCCCCTCCGGGCACTTCGGCTGCAGCTGACGCACGTCGGGCGCCGCGTGCTCGAGGTGCATGAGCAGGTAGCCCGGGAGCGTGCTGGCCGTGAACAGCGGCTGCCCGGTGATCAGCTCGTACAGCACCACACCCAGTGAATAGATGTCGCTCGCGGGCGTGTCGGCGTCGCCCCGAAAGCGCTCTGGGGCCATGTACTGCGGGCTGCCCACGAAGTGCCCCGCCGCCGTCAGGCGCGAGTCGTCGTTGCCGAGCGCGATGCCAAAGTCCACGAGCTTGACCACCGGTTCGCCCTCGGCGCTACGGCACACGAAGATGTTCTCGGGCTTCACGTCGCGGTGCACCACGCCGAGGTCGTGTGCGCGGCCCAGCCCACGGGCCACTTGCAGCCCCAGCCCCGCCGCGTCCGCCACGCTGATGCTGCCGTTCTGTCGGTAGCGGTCGAGCGGACTGCCTACCAGGAGCTCGCACACCAGATAGGGCACGCCGTCTTCGGTCAGGCCGAAGTCGTACACGTCCACCACGTTCGGGTGCGCCACCGTCGCGGCCGCCCGCGCCTCGCGCTCCAAGCGGATGCGCACCTTGCTGTCGTCCGCGAAGCGCGGGTGCAGGATCTTGATGGCCATCAAGCGCCCGGGCTTCAGCGTGTGCGTGGCGGCGTAGACCGTGGCCATGCCGCCGCTGCCCACCACCCGCTCGATGCGGAAGCACCCGCCCACCAGGCTCCCGATGCGCGGATCGGCGATGTTCTCGAGCGGCGTCCCGTCCACCAGACACACCCGCGCGTCGTCGGGATGGTTCAGCCGGCAGGTGGGGCAGATCAGCATCGGCCGGAAGGATACCAGGGTCCCGGGGGGCGGGGTCCACTCCCTGGCGAGCGGGCCGCCCCCGTCAGTGGAGCGGGGGCGTC
>CAZEAA010000859.1:0-1224 GCA_964510015.1 uncultured Sandaracinaceae bacterium | reverse complement strand
CCGTTGATGAACTTCGACTGAATCTCGACCCCATCTTGTTGGTAATCCGCCGGCCCCGTGCGTGGTACCCCCTCAAAGGTCGCCGATGCATTGCGGCCGAGCAGGTAGTCCAAGGCCCTAACCGTGCCGACGTGAACCTGCTCCGCGATCTCACCGTGCTTCGTCGAGTTGCTCCCCAGGATCGACTCGGGGGAGCCCACGAAATTGCGAACCGCCTCGATCTCCTGAAGGGCACGTTCGAGCGCTGCCGCGCATCTGTCCTCGGCAGCGCGCAGGCCGGCATCCCGAAGCGCGGCGTCGGCTGCGGTCCAGTCCGCCGCTACTTGAGCCGCGACATGAGGACCCGTGTCACGCTCGCGAGACGCGCTCAAAGGCTCACCTCGCGCCGCAGTAGCGCGCCCAAAGAGTTGATGTCGTTGATCAACTGTTGGAGGCGCTCCTTCTGGTCCATCGAGAACCCACGGTAGTCTTGTGGCGCGTGTTGGGTGAGCCAGGACAGTCCCGCCAGACACCCGTCGGCGTGTCGCTTGGTTCCGTCGCGGAGCCCCTCGATGTCGCGGCCTGCGTGCGCAAGCGCGGCCTTCTCTCCTTCAATGCGCACCCGCTGCTTGGCGGCCTCTTCCGCCAGCTTTCCATTGCGAGAGTGAAGATAGATGGCCGACCCCGCTAGCGCGACGCCGCCTATGGTCAAGCCGGCAGGTCCCGCCATGGCCAACAGCGCTTGACCACCCGCCATCCCGCTACCGCCTGCAGCCAGTGCCCCCCCTCCCAGCCATGCCATGGCGGCATTGGCGGCGGCGGCACCCGACAAGGTCGAGATGGCCGTACCAGTGGAGGCTGTGCCGAAGGTCGTCGCGATCGCGAGCGCCGCTGAGGGACCCAACGCAGCGACCCCCACACCCGCGGCAGTCCCAGCGGCTCCCATCGCGCTGCCAATCTTCTTGGTCTCCGCCGCGGCTACCTCAAGACGCTGAACCTCCGAATCGAACCGACTGACATCGACGCGATACTCGGCCACGGACTTATCGAACTCCTTGGGCGAGTTCGCGAGGGTGTTGACGTACGCTTCGACCGACGCGATGACGTCCCCTGCTGCCCGGCGTCTCTGCTCGAAGAGGTGAACACTTGCCTCTTGTACCTGTTGGCGAGCGCTGCCGTGCTGGTCGAGGGCCTCCGCAAGTTTCGCCTTGGCCTCCTTCAAGACCCCCGTGTTCAGCATGCTGA
>CAZEAA010000858.1:0-1234 GCA_964510015.1 uncultured Sandaracinaceae bacterium | reverse complement strand
TACAACGCGCCGGGCTTCAACCTGCTGCGCCACTGGGGCTTCACGCCCGCGCAGCTGCTCGAGATCAACGACGTCATCGTGGGTCGCATGACCATCGAGGGCGCCCCGCACCTGCGCGCCGAGCACCTCCCGGTGTTCGACTGCGCCAACCGCTGCGGCAAGACCGGCAAGCGCTTCATCGAGCCGATGGCCCACGTCTACATGATGGCCGCCGCGCAGCCCTTCCTGTCGGGCGCCATCTCGAAGACCGTCAACATGCCCAACGAGTCGACGGTGGAAGAGGTGAAGCAGGTCTACATGGAGGGCTGGAAGCTGGGCCTCAAGGCCATCGCCCTCTACCGCGACGGAAGCAAGAGCAGCCAGCCGCTCAACAGCAAGGAAGACGAGCAGGCCGAGGGTACGGAGGCGAAGGCCGCCCCCGCCATCGCCGCGAAGCCCGCTGCTGCCGCGAAGCCCGCGCCGCTGACTGCCGCGCAGGAGGGCCTGCGCCCGCCCGAGACGCGTCGTCATCGCCTGCCCAAGAAGCGCAGCGGCTTCACGCAGGAGGCGCGCATCGGTGGCCACAAGGTCTTCTTGCGCACCGGTGAGTACCAGGACGGCAACCTGGGCGAGATCTTCGTGGACATGCACAAGGAGGGCGCTGCCTTCCGCTCGCTGATGAACAGCTTCGCCATCAGCGTGTCCATGGGCTTGCAGCACGGCGTGCCGCTCTCGAGCTACGTGGAGCAGTTCACCTTCACGCGCTTCGAGCCGTCGGGCATCGTGGAGGGTCACCCGAACATCAAGTTCAGCACCTCCATCATCGACTACGTGTTCCGCGTGCTCGGCGTGGAGTACCTGAAGCGCTACGACTTCGCGCAGGTGCCGCCCGAGGAGCAGCGTGCCGAGCTCGAGAACCCCACCGACGTGGCTGCCGTGCAGCGCATCGAGGGCGGTGGCTACAGCGAGGCGCCCGCGGCTGTCGCTGCGGCCATCGAGCCCGCCGAGCAGGTGACCTTCAGCTTCGGGGGTGGCCATGCGCCGGCCAACGCGCTGGACGCGCAGCTGGGCGAGATGATGGGCGACGCGCCCATGTGCGATAAGTGCGGGCACATCACGGTGCGGAATGGCGCTTGTTACAAGTGTCTGAACTGCGGCAACTCCATGGGCTGCAGCTGACCCTACCCAAGTACGGGGGCGGGGCCCGAGGGGGCCTCGCCAGGGAACGCTCGCGCTGGCGCTCGCTCCCGGTACC
>CAZEAA010000857.1:0-1238 GCA_964510015.1 uncultured Sandaracinaceae bacterium | reverse complement strand
GGCGCCCCGCGCATCACCAAGGACGGCGTCACCGTCGCCAAGGAGATCGAGCTCGAGGACAAGTTCGAGAACATGGGCGCGCAGATGGTGAAGGAAGTCGCGTCGAAGACCTCCGACGTCGCCGGTGACGGCACCACCACGGCGACGGTTCTCGCCCGCTCGATCTTCGTCGAGGGCGCCAAGATGGTCGCCGCGGGCCACGACCCGATGTCGATCAAGCGCGGCATCGACAAGGCGGTGAAGCACGTCATCGCGGAGCTCAAGGGCCTGTCGAAGCCGACGAAGGACCAGCGCGAGATCGCGCAGGTCGGCACCATCTCGGCCAACAACGACCCGACCATCGGCGGCATCATCGCCGAGGCGATGGACAAGGTCGGCAAGGACGGCGTGATCACGGTCGAGGAGGCCAAGGGCCTCGACACCACCCTCGAGGTCGTCGAGGGCATGCAGTTCGACCGCGGCTACCTGTCGCCGTACTTCGTGACCGACAGCGAGCGCATGGTGGCGGAGTTCGAGGACGCCTACCTGCTCATCTGCGAGAAGAAGATCGGCAGCATGAAGGACATCCTGCCGGTGCTCGAGGCCATCGCGCGCCAGCAGAAGCCGCTGCTCATCATCGCCGAGGACATCGAGGGCGAGGCGCTGGCCACCCTGGTGGTCAACCGTCTGCGCGGCACGCTGCAGTGCGTGGCCGTGAAGGCGCCGGGCTTCGGTGACCGCCGCAAGGCCATGCTGCAGGACATCGCCATCCTCACGGGCGGCAGCGTCATCAGCGAAGAGCTGGGCATCAAGCTCGAGAACGTCACCGTGACCGACCTCGGCAAGGCCAAGCGCGTCACCATCGACAAGGACAACACGGTCATCGTCGACGGTGCCGGCAAGAAGCCGGACATCAAGGCGCGCATCGAGACCATCCGCCGTCAGGTGGAAGAGACCACCAGCGACTACGACCGCGAGAAGCTCCAGGAGCGCCTGGCGAAGCTCGTGGGTGGCGTGGCCGTCATCAAGGTGGGCGCGGCGACCGAGGTCGAGATGAAGGAGAAGAAGGCCCGCGTCGAGGACGCGCTCCACGCCACGCGCGCGGCCAGCGAAGAGGGCATCGTGCCGGGCGGCGGCGTCGCGCTCATCCGCGCGCAGAAGGGCCTCGACAAGCTCGAGGTGTCGGACGCGCAGCGCGTGGGCGTGAACATCCTGTCGCGCGCCATCGAGGAACCGCTCCGCCAGATCTCGGCCAACGC
>CAZEAA010000856.1:0-1241 GCA_964510015.1 uncultured Sandaracinaceae bacterium | reverse complement strand
GCTGCTTCGGGTAGAAGCGCAGGTCGTAGCCGCAGTGCGTCACCATCGTGATGAACGTGTTGAGCGCCGCGTAGGTGACGAACACCAGCGGATGGACCTGCATCACGAACGGGTAGATGTAGAAGGTCACGAAGACACAGAAGGACTCCACCGGATGCACGTAGAAGCCACTCCACACGGTGAGCGGCGACGAGACGTTGTGGTGGACGTAGTGGACGTGGCGGAAGACGAACGGGCTGCCGTGCTCGAGGCGATGCCACCAGTACGAGAGCACATCGCCCACGATCATGCAGACGGCCAGGTTGAACACGAACTCGAACACGGTGGGTGCCGCCGTGGGCACGTCGAAGCGGAACGTGATGGGCAGGTAGCGCAGCATCACGAAGACCAGCAGGTAGCCCGGCAGCGTGATGGCGAGGTACAGCGCGGTCTGCTTGAAGGGCAGCTTGCCGCTGATGAACACGTCCACGAACGAGAACACCGCGCCCGCCACGAGCACGGTGGTGATCACGGCGACGATGAAGAAGAGCGGATGCCCGAGGGTGTCCACGCCGATGTGTTCGAGGAAGAGGTCCCAGAGTGGCGCGAGGAAGCGCGAGTCCGTGGCGTTCGACATGCTCCTACTAGAGCGCGCGCGAGCCTCCCTCACCATCCCGTGAACTGGGGGGCGCTGGCAGCTCGATGGCCACGCGCAGCCCCGGGGAGCGGGGCTCCACCACCAGCGCGCCGCCCAGCTTGCGAGCGCGCGTGCGCAGGCTCTTCATGCCGCGCCCCGCGGGGTTGCCCTCGCGCGACATGCCCACACCGTCGTCGAGGACCGCGACCTCCATGGCGGTGCCCGGCCCGCGCGTCGCGATACGCACCTCCACGCGGTGAGCCTGCGCGTGGCGCAGCGCGTTGCTCAACAACTCTTGCAGCGCACGCAGGAGCTGCATGCCTTCGGCGGGCGAGAAGCGCTCGGCGAGGTCCGCGTCCACGCTCCACACCAGCGTGACCCCGAGGCCGTCACAGCGGGCCGTCACGCGCGCCCGCAGCGCCGCGAGCGCCATGTTCAGCGACGCGTGCTGCGGGTCGAGCGAGTCCACGATCAGGCGCAGGTCGTCGAGGCAGCTCTCGAGGCCCGCGACCAGGTCCGCGTCTCGCAACGTGCCCGCGCGAGACTGCACCAGCAGGCCCAGCACGTGACTGCCCACGCCGTCGTGCATGTCGTCGAGGATGCGCTGGCGATCGAGCGCCTGCTC
>CAZEAA010000855.1:0-1243 GCA_964510015.1 uncultured Sandaracinaceae bacterium | reverse complement strand
GAAGCGTGGCCCGCTCGCGCACGCCGCCGGGCGCTGGCGTGAGGCGCTGGACACCGGTCTCGGCTTCGTCCGGGTGCGCGGCGTCCAGGTCGACGACCTCTCACCCGCGGAAATCGAGCTGCGCTACGCGATCCTCGGGCTGTACCTCGGCACGCCGGTCCCCCAGAACATGAACGGCGAGCTGCTCACGCACATCCGGGACACCGGCGCCGATCCCACGCTCTCGAGCACGCGGCTGTATACCACGCGCGCCGAACAAGACTTCCACACCGACGGAGCCGACATCATCGGGCTGCTGTGCCGGCGCACCTCACGTGCTGGCGGTGTGAGCCGCATCGTCAGCTCCGGCGCCATCGTCGCGGAGATCCAGCGCTCGCGGCCCGACCTCTTCCCGGTGCTCTTCGACGACTTCCCCTGGCACTACCAAGAGACCGGGATGCCACAGGCGCTCTGGTTCGCGCGACCCATCTGCAGCGTCCCGGCGATGTCCGGCGCGAGCGCGCGGCTCAACACATTCTTCATCCCCTGGTACATCCGCCGTTCGCAGGAGCTGCCCGATGCCCCGCGCTTGACCACGCCACAGCACGAGGTGCTCGAGCTGCTCGTCGCCCTGGCGAACGACCCTCGCTTCTACCTCGACATGTCGTTCGAGCCGGGCGACGTGCAGTGGCTGAAGAACGCCGCGATCCTGCACAAGCGGACGGCGTACGAGGACTTCGAAGAGCCCGAACGAAAGCGGCACCTGCTGCGCCTCTGGCTCAGCGCGCCAGACTTCGTGGACGGCGACGCCCAGCTGCGCGGTGGGGTCCGCGAGGAGAGCGCACCGTGAGCGTGGCGTTGCTGGTGCTCTGTGTCATCGCCCCGGTAGGGGCCATCGACGTCTTCTACTACCACCTCTACCGCTTCCGCCTGTTCGAGCGCGAGGCCAGTGTCGGCGAGGAGGTCACCCACCTGGTCCGGCAGGCGTGCTTCGTTGCGATCGTCGCCTTGTTGGCGATGGGGACGCCGTGTGTCGCCGCCGACCGAGCGCTGCTCGCGCTCTTTGCCATCGACCTCGTGAACTCCGCCGTCGACGTGGCTCTCGAGCCACGTTCGCGGTCCAAGCTCGGAGGGCTCCCGCCAGGGGAGTACTTCCTGCACTTCCTCGGCACGTTCGGCAGCGGGGTGGCCGCGGCGGCCTACGTCGCAGAGCGCGGCGCGGAGTTCGCTGGGTTCACCACGGCGACCAACATCGAGAACGAGC
>CAZEAA010000854.1:0-1259 GCA_964510015.1 uncultured Sandaracinaceae bacterium | reverse complement strand
GGGAAGCCGGGGAAGCTGGTCTCCACGCACTCCACGTCGTCCACGATGGTGGTGCCCTCGGCCACCAGGCCCAGCAGCGCCGCGCTCATGGCGATGCGGTGGTCGCCGTGGCTCTCCACCCGCGCGGCGTGCAGCGGCCCGCCACCGTCGATGATCATGCCGTCGGGCAGCTCCTCGCACGGGCAGCCGAAGTCGCGCAGGGCCTTGGCCATCACGGCGATGCGGTCGCTCTCCTTCACGCGCAGCTCTTCGGCGTCGCGGATCTCGGTGCGCCCCTTCACGGTGGCGGCCAGCACCGCGAGCGCGGGCACCTCGTCGATCATGCGGACCAGCAGCTCACCGCCCACGGTGGTGCCGTGTGCGTGGCGATGCACCGCCATGAGCTCGGCCACGGGCTCGCCGCCGGCACCGTCACCCTGCGACGCGATCTCGGGCGCCACGCCCATGAAGCGCAGCACGTCGAAGAAGCCCGTGCGCGTGGGGTTCACGCCCACGTTGGTGGCCGTCACGCGGCTGCTCGGCACCATCTGCGCGGCGGCCAGCATGAAGGTGGCGCTCGACGGGTCGCCCGGCACCTCCCAGGTGAAGGGGTCCCAACCGCCCGACCAGCTCGGGTCGTTCGGGTCCAGCTTGCACATGGAGCCCACCGTCTCGAGCGGGACGCCCAGCGCGATCATCATGCGCTCGGTGTGGTCGCGGCTCAGCACGGGCTCACGGATGATGGTGGGGCCGTTGGCGTAGAGGCCCGCGAGCAGCATGCAGCTCTTCACCTGCGCGCTGGCGATGGGCATGTCGTACTCGATGCCGCTGAGCGACTCGCCCTCCACCAGGGGGGCGATGGAGATGGGCGGATAGAGCGCGCCCGGCTTCGCGCCGGAAGTGCCCGCGATGTGGGCCCCGCGCGCGCGCAGCGGCTCGATGACGCGGCCCATCGGGCGCTTCATCAAGGAGTGATCGCCCACCATGCGCGAGCCGAAGCGCTGCGCAGCCAAGAGGCCGGCGAGCAAGCGCATGCTGGTGCCCGAGTTGCCGCAGTCCAGCACCTGCTTGGGCATGCTGAGGCCGCGCAGGCCCACGCCGCGGATGCGCGCCGAGCGGTCGCCCAGCTGGATGTCCACGCCCATGGCGCGGAAGCAGTCGGCCGTGGCCACGTTGTCGAGGCCGCCCGAGAGGCCGGTGACGTGGCACTCCCCGCGCGAGAGCGCGCCGAAGATGATGGCGCGGTGGCCGATGGACTTGTCGCCGGGGATGGCGACCGA
>CAZEAA010000853.1:0-1266 GCA_964510015.1 uncultured Sandaracinaceae bacterium | reverse complement strand
CGCGCGAACCCGGCGGACGGCGTGAGCGGCGTGGACAACCACACCCCCACGTTCTTGGGGGTGCGCGCCGGCACGCTGCTGGTCTATCGCGTGGCGCTGCGCAACGGCGTGGTGGCCCCCGGCGTGGGTCCCCAGCGCTTCCGGCTGGAGCTGCTCTTCCGCGGTGACGGGCGCACGTTCATCGACCGACAGATCGTCGAGATCGTGATCCCAGGCGCCGACGGCAGCGGCTGCGACGACCTCGAGCCCCTCTGACGCGCCGCGAGGCTTGCGTCTGCGCCCCAATGTGCGACGCAGCGCCGTGACTTTTGCAGAGCTAGGCTTGATCGATCCCTTGGTGCGCGCCGTCGCGGCTGCCGGATACGAGAATCCCACCCCCATCCAGCGCGCCGCGATTCCCTCCGTGGTCGCAGGCCGTGACCTCCTCGGCTGCGCGCAGACCGGCACCGGCAAGACGGCGGCGTTCGCGCTGCCCGTGCTGCAGCGCATCGACGCCACCGCGGGTGACGACCCGGCCATTCGCGCCCTGATCCTCACGCCCACGCGCGAGCTGGCCGCCCAAATCGGCGAGAGCTTCGCCACCTACGGCGAGCACTTGGACCTGTGGCACACCGTCATCTTCGGTGGCGTGAAGGAGAACCCGCAGATCGCCGAGCTGAAGCGCGGCGTGGACGTGCTCATCGCCACGCCCGGCCGCCTGCTGGACCTCATCGGCCAAGGCCACGTGAACCTGAAGAAGGTCGAGATCTTCGTCTTGGACGAGGCCGACCGCATGCTGGACATGGGCTTCCTTCCGGACGTGAAGCGCGTGGTGAAGGCGCTGCCCGAGAAGCGCCAGACGCTGTTCTTCTCGGCCACCATGCCGCCCGTGATCCGCGAGCTGGCCGAGTCGCTGCTGGTGGACCCCGTGAGCGTGGCCGTGGCGCCCGTCTCGTCGGCCACCGAGCTGGTGACGCAGCAGGCGTTCTTCGTGGACCACGCCGACAAGCGCAGCCTCCTCGTGGACCTGCTGAAGCGCCCCGAGGTCACCCGGACGCTGGTGTTCACCCGCACCAAGCACGGCGCCAACCGCATTGTGGAGCACCTCGAGAAGGCGAAGATCTCCGCCCAGGCCATCCACGGCAACAAGTCCCAGAACGCGCGGACGCGCGCCATGGACGGCTTCCGTGACGGCTCACTGCCCGTGCTCGTGGCCACCGACCTCGCGGCCCGCGGCATCGACGTGAGCGGCGTCACGCACGTGATCAACTACGACCTGCCGAACGT
>CAZEAA010000852.1:792-1266 GCA_964510015.1 uncultured Sandaracinaceae bacterium | reverse complement strand
CTTCACGTTCTGCCAGGTGGCGCAGAGCGGGCAGTGCCCGGCCGGCAGCAACAACGTGAACGGCATCTGCATGACCAGCCAGACCGAGTGTCTGCCCATGCGCATCGGCGTCGAGACCACCATCGACGCAAGCGAGCTGCTCTCGAACATCTTCCCCGGCACCAACCTGATCATGGACGTGCTCTTCGCCATGCAGGGTGAGGCGCAGGCGGTGAGCAACGGCTACAACCTGAACTTCTTCGCCGGCTTCGAAAACGCGGCGCCCCCCGCGTCCTGCGTCTCGGGCATCACGCTCGCGAACCCGCCCACGCGCCCCACCGACATCCCGCTCGCCGCCTCGCTGCAGAACAGCGAAGAGGCTCACGTGGTGGTGGGTGTGGCCGAGCGCATGATGGACTGGGCCGGCTACCAGCTCTGGGAAGGTGGCACGCTGTGCATCGAGGCCGGCACGCGCTTGAGCCCGCGGCTCAGCAC
>CAZEAA010000852.1:0-782 GCA_964510015.1 uncultured Sandaracinaceae bacterium | reverse complement strand
GTGCTCATCGGCTCCATCAAGGGGCTCGCTTTCCCGGACCTCGTCGCGCCGCTGGCCATCGGCCTGCGCCCCCAGACGCCGCCCGATGTCACCATCGGCGCGGGCACCGAGGAGGACCCCATCATCCAGGTGGACCTCGAGGCGCTGGAGCTCGACTTCTACGTGTGGAGCACCGAGCGCTACGTCCGCATGATGACCTTCCGCGGCGACCTGCACATCGCCCTCGACCTCCAGTTCACGGACACCGGCGAGATCGTGCCCGTCATCCAGGAGATCGGCGCCACGAACACCAGCGTCTTCGACAGCGAGCTGCTGACCGAGGATCCGGCCGCCCTGGCGAGCGCGGTGAACGGCGTGCTGCCGCTGATCAAGAGCTTCGCGGGAGGCCTGATCCCCACCATCAACCTGGGCGACCTGCTGGGCGACACGCTGCCCGTCGGCCTCGACCTGGGCCCCGACACGCTTCGTCAGGTCATCGAGGGCGACGACCGCTTCCTGGGCGTGTTCGTGGACCTCGCCCTGCCGACCACGCCGACGCCGTTCGCGGGCCGCGTGGACACCACCCTCGAGCTGGTCTCGGTCAACGTGCCCGACGCGAGCGCCTTCCTGGCCGAGAACCTCGGCTCGGGTGAGCGTCCGCGCATCGAGATCGCGCTCGCCGCGAGCGGCCCCGAGGAGGTCAGCTTCGAGTACCAGTACCGCCTGAACGAGGGCACCTGGAGCGAGTGGAGCCGCACGCCGTACGCGGTCATCGACGACCCCGTCCTGCTCCTGCAGGGCCG
>CAZEAA010000851.1:0-1268 GCA_964510015.1 uncultured Sandaracinaceae bacterium | reverse complement strand
GGGTAACAGATCAGACCGGCTTCATAGGTAACACTCTTCGCCAGATAGTTCAGTGCGATGCCAGGATTGGCCGCCACGGAGATGGTACGCAAGTCGCTCGTGAGGTCCAGTGGGTCCAGGGACTTCGTCTGCGGGCGAGTAGCCGGTGGTCGAGCGCATGCAGCGCATAGCGCGTTGGCGTCTGTCGAGATGCCCACGCCCAGGCCTCTGTGGCGCGTGCCCTGCGACGTGGTACTTTCGTCTCGTGACGGTCGCTCGACACCGCTACTTACTCCGAGCCGTGGCGTCCATGCTGACGGTGGTGCTGGTCGTGGGCACGCTCGCCCCCGTCAAGACGCCCTGTGCCCTGTGGTCGGACTGTCCTTGCGAAGGCCCTCCAGGCGCCGGGCACCATGCAGACGAAGGCGTGGACGAGCACGCGGACGCGTCGAGCGGCCATGAGTCCGACGACCCCGACGCTGGCGACCCGTGCGACGACGATTGCCCCGACGACTGCCCGTCGTGTAGCGCCACTGCTGTGGCGTTGGTCACCCCTGCACTCGGGATGCCCGGACACTGGGGAACCTGGCGAGAGCTGGGCGCGGTCCCGGTTCCCGACTCCATCCATCGCGTTGCCACGTCGGGGGTCTTCCGACCACCCCGTCGGTTCGGCTGAGAACAACACGAACACGCGTGCGCTCTCTTGGAGCGCCAGTGGTGCGACCGCCGGACTGCGTGCTGATGCATGCGGGTCCGCAGAGTGCATCCGTTGCGCATTCCGTCACTCACTCGAACCGATTGGCATCTCGATGACTACGTCCCTTTCGCGCTTTTCCTGCGTTCTCTTCACCATGCTCGCCCTTGCGCTCTGCGCCTGTGGGTCGGAGCAACCCGACGGCGCCTCGCCTGCCACCGCCGAAGCCGAGACGACCCACGCCACCAGCGATGCCCTTCCAGGCTCCTATGACGACTGGTGCGGCGAGCACCAAGTTCCCGAGTCCCTCTGCACCCGCTGCAACCCCGACTTGATCCCGGCGTTTCGCGCCACGGGCGACTGGTGCGAGGAACACGGCCTGCCGGAGTCGCAGTGTCTCCTCTGCAATCCGGGCCTGCGCATCGAGCGTCCCGCGCAAGCTGGTACGGCCGCGCCATGACCACCCCGCGCCTGGTGCGATGGGTGGTCCTCGGGGTCACCCTCGCCAGCTGCGAGCAAATAGCAGATTCCCCGGAGAACGCGGCTGACACCGTGTCTGCGGAATCCACCAACACGACTGCGGAGACCTGTGAGC
>CAZEAA010000850.1:0-1280 GCA_964510015.1 uncultured Sandaracinaceae bacterium | reverse complement strand
GATGAGCAGCGACACACTGGCCCCGCCGCCCCACGTGTACCGGTTGCGGACGGGCTACGGGGACACCGACCAGAGCGGCGTGATCCACCACGCCGTGTACATGCGCTACCTCGAGGACGCACGCGCTGACTACCTGCGCGAGCGCGGGCTGAATTTCGCGGACCTCGAGCAGCGCCAGCGCATTGGCATGGCGGTGGCCCGCGCGAACATGCGCTTCCTGCGGCCCGCGCGCTTCGACGACCTCTTGGACATCGAGGTGCGCGTCACGACCCAGCGCGCGACCATGCTGTTCGACTACCGCGTGCTGTGTGGCGAGACGCTGCTGCTCGAAGCCCAGCTCACGCTGGCGTGCATCGACATCGACAAGATGCGCGCCATTCGCCTGCCGCCCGAAGTGGCCGCGGCCTGCCAGCGCTAGATCAGGGGGCAGCCGGCTCGGAGGGCGCGGCGGGAGTTGCGCCGAAGCTGAGCTGGACCTGACACGTGGCGTTGGTGTTGGTCCGCAGCACGCCAGCGCGGACGCACGCTGCGCCGGGTCCGCTGGTGTTGACCGCCATGAGGCGCCCGCCCTCGAACGTGGCCGCGAGCTGGGTGTCGGCGCGCTCGGTGCAGCTGTCGGTGCTGGCGAGGACGGCTTGGACGAGCGGCATGACGGCGATGGCCCCGCACGTGGCCGAGAATAAGCGGACGGTCGACCCGTCCACCGTCAGCTCGTTCATGGTGGCGCGCCACGAAGCCGGGGGAACGGGAACGGGGAGGTCATCGCCAGGTGCGGGCGCGGCGGCCTCCTCGCCTTCGGCGGCGGGCTCATCGGCCTCGGCGGTCTCGTCCTCGGCCCCGGAGGCCTCGGGCCCTTCGCCCTCCTCCGCGGCGGCCGACGACGGCTCGGCCGTGTCCTCCGCCTCGCCACCGCACGCCGCGAGCGAGCATGCCATCACCACCAGCCACCAGGGAGAACGCCTTCGAGAACTCATGGGCGAAGACTAGCCGAAACCGAGGGCAACTCCACCTGCACGACCTGGCCGTTGCCGAAGCGGCAACCCTCCGGCAGGCGCAGCCGCAGCGGCGTTCCGTGCGCGAAGCCGGCCGGCGCGATGAGCTGCGGGGGCACGGCCTCGACCGCAGCGTCCAGCGCGCCGTCGACCAGCGTGACCTGGCAGCGCACGCCGTCATCATCGGACGCGAACCCGCGCGCGCCTGGGCGCAGCAAGCGGGCCGCGTTGCGCTCGGCGGCCAGGTACGCGTGCACCTCGTCGCCCGCTCCCACGGCGGCCAGGCGC
>CAZEAA010000849.1:0-1284 GCA_964510015.1 uncultured Sandaracinaceae bacterium | reverse complement strand
GTGGTAGGTCGTTCCGCCGTCGGCCAGCATCACCAGCGGGAGGAACCGCAGCATCGAGCGAAGCCACTCGGACGCTGTGGCCTCGCGCATGTGCCGGAGCGTCTCGGTGCTCGCTCCCGGCATGGCGCGCCGCAGGAAGCCGTCCATCTCGGCAGCGTCGAGGCCATCGGTGCGCAGCTTCGTCGCCAACTCGGTGAGCGACTCGTCCGCCCACGCAAGCACCGGCTCATCGGCGTGGACACGACGCAGCACTTCGCGGGCGGCGATGCCGAGGTCGGGGTGCGCGAGCGCATGCTCGCCGACGCAGTGGCCCACGGGCGCGCCGGCCAGCACGCCGTACACGGTGACGCGGTCTTTGTGCTCCGTGGTGGTCAGCGTCGTGAAGACCTCGTTGCCCACGATGTGGCAGACCCGCGGGTCGCCGTCGCACGTCGAGTGCGTGCCGTCGATGCCGACGACGGGCGAGTTCTGCATGCCCGCGCGATGGGCGGCGAGGTGCTCGTCACGCAGCATGTCGGCGGTCATCAGCAGGATGCGATTGATCTGCCCGGCCGAGACCTTGACGCCGTGGTCTGCGAGCAACTCGCGGATCTTGGTCTCGGTCATCCCGCCCACGCTCAGCGTGTTGACCACGACGTGCAGCTCCGGCGTGAACTCCCCCTTCCAACCGCGCGGGGGCTTCGCGACGACGCGCCCCGCCGTCGGGGAGATGTACTCACGGAGCCGCATCCTCACGTTGTGCCGTACCAAGCGCACGCCATAGAACATGCGGTTGACGTAGCCGTTCGGCTTCGCGTCGGCCGGCAGCTCCGCTGCGGGTACGTTGATGAACTTCGTCTCGTCGAACTCGAACGTCGGCCGCTTGCTCCGCTTGCCGCGTCCACGTGGGGCCGGCTCCGCCGATGCCCGCGCTGCCTTCCGCCGAGCCTTGCCTTGCCGCTGCTTCTCCGCCTTTGCGCGCAGCGAGGAAGCCGTGGGGCCGCCACCCGAGCCGCCCGACCCACCCCCGCCGTTGCCCTCGAGGCGCTTCCGCAGAGACCGGTTCTCTTCGACCAGCCGAGCCACCTGCTCTCCCATCGCGGACAGCGCCTTCTGCAGCTCCACCACCAGCTGCTCGAGCTCCGCGTTCCGCTGCTGCGTCTCGTTCGACACCCATACCTTAGATCACAGCCCGTCGTTCCTGTCGATCCCCTACGCCGACGCCCCCGTCCTCACGCAACGCCAGGCGCCGCCAGGGACCTTTTGAGAAGTCTCCGTTGGTCCGGGATTGGGTGAGCCTCACTC
>CAZEAA010000848.1:0-1299 GCA_964510015.1 uncultured Sandaracinaceae bacterium | reverse complement strand
GCGCCTACGCGTCGGGCTTCGTCGCGGGCTTGCGAAAGAACCAGAACAGCACGCCGCACCAGAGGACGAGGAGGATGCCGTAGACGATCAGGAACGCCTGCGGGAACACGTCCCCCGTGCGCGGGTTGCCCGACGCGTCCACGCAGGCGGCGCGGACGTCGGTGCGCTGACCGCGGAAGTCCGAGTGCGTGACGTAGTCCTCCTCCATGGTCGTCCCCTCGGGGCAGACGAGCGCGCTGCCGATGGCGAGGGTGGAGGGGAGGAGGAAGGTGAGGATGCTCGTCCCGAGCGCGGGGCAGAGCAGGACAAGGACGATTCCGGTGGCGATCAGGTTTCCGCGAGACACGACGAGGCTCCTCGTCCCTGACGGTACCACGGGGCGGGCGCGGGGCGCGGCAGGGAGGCGGACCCCCAACGAAAAACGGCGACCTCTCGGCCGCCGTTTTTCAGGGGTTCGTCCCGGTGGGGACGGTCAGGCTCACGCCTCGCGCTTGCGGCGGAGCATCAGGCCGAGAGCCAGCAGCGAGAGCAGGCCGTAGAGCGGACGACTGCCGTCGTTCTCGCCCGTGGAGCAGTCGCCGCAGCCGCCGCCGTCGCTCGGGGGCGGGAGGCCGCGGAGAGCCTCGGTGTTGCTGCCGACATTGCCGGCCTCGTCGCGCACTTCGAACTCGTAGCGACCGTCGGCCTCGGCCACCAGGCGCTCCGGCGTGCCGAGCGTGGTCCACTCGCTCCACTCGGTGGTGTCGAGCTCGCGGAAGCGGTACTCGAGGGTGTCGGCGGTGGTCACGACGTCGGCGGCGCGCAGGATGGTGCCGTCCTCCGTGATGATGGTCTCCACGATGGGCGAGAGCACGTCGATGAGGAACTCGGCGCGCGCCGGCGTGAGGTCCGTCGAGCCGGTGCCACCGACGACGCGCGCGCGCGCATCGACCGTGTGGCGACCCTGCAGCGACAGAGAGTCGTGCGAGATGACCGCGTAGGGGCTGCGCGTCCACTCGCTCCAGATCTGGCCGTCCACGCGGTGCTGGTACTCGTACTCCACGCCCTCGGGGCCGGCCGCGTTGATGGCGATCTCGATGGTGGGACGCTGGGCCGTGCCGACGTGGCCGAGCTCGAAGACGCTCGTGTCGGGCACGTTGACCGTGACCAGCTCGACTTCGGTGTCGACGCGCTGCGTGAAGGGCGTGGGGCTCGGACCCTCGAGGTGGACGAACACGCCGAGGAAGCGCTCGCCGTCCGACTCCACGAGGCGAATCGCGTCGTCGGCCAGGTCGATGCCCACGGGCAGCATGGCGCCAG
>CAZEAA010000847.1:0-1300 GCA_964510015.1 uncultured Sandaracinaceae bacterium | reverse complement strand
CGTTCAACTCGCAGCACACCGTGCTGCAAGCCATCGACTCCCTGCTGGCCCAAGACCATCAGAACCTCGAAGTCTTGATCTGCGACGACGCCTCGGGCGACGACACCGTGACGCTGTTGAAGCAGCGCTATGCTGGCGACCGGCGCGTCCGGCTCTACTCCTCCACCGTGAACCAGGGCCCCTACAACATCCGCAACGCGCTCCTCCCCGAAGCGAAGGGGCAGATCATCGCGTATCATGACGCGGACGACCTCGCGCTCCCGTCGCGAATTTCGAGTCAGTTGAACGCCCTGCGGGCCGAGTCGGCCAACGCCTGCTTCACCAACTGGGTGCGCGTCCGGCCGAGTGGGGTGGTCCAAGTCTTTCGTGATCAGGGCGTGCGCCGTCTGAGCCTTATCTCGCTCATGGCCCATCGCGCCGTGATCGAGTCGCTCGGAGGCTTCCGCTCAGCACGCTTCGCTGCAGACCGAGAGTTCTACCTACGGCTCACGGACTCCCCTGTCGTTCGCATGACCCGCGTGCGTGCGCCACGGGTGCTGGGGCTCTGGTCGTCTCAGTCGCTCACTCAGGCCAGCGGCTCCGAATCACTGGCGAGCGGGTTTCGTGCGTTGCCGAGGCGCGCGTATGCTGCCGCTGTGTTCGAGCAACGCCTGCTCGGCCGGGAACGCGTGAGCGATGCGCAAGTGGACGCCGTGCTGCGCGAGCATGGCGCCTACGCGGAGCCGGCACCCATCGAGCGAGTGACATGAGCCCAGCGCTTCGTCTCCGCTTGGCTGCCACCATGGTCGCCGTCGCTGGCCAAGCGTCGTTGGCCACCGCAGCCGAGCCTCTGCCCCCGCCCCTTCACGACGACAGCACGGTGCTCACCGTCTACATGAGCCCGCGAGGCGACGACCGCGAGAGCGGGGAGTCTTCGGCCGCCGCCGTGCGAACGCTCGAGCGTGTTCAGCAGGTGGTCCAGGCCGGCGTGAGGAGCGCGCCTCGCAACGTGACCGTGCTGATCGCCCCGGGGACCTACCCCGACCCTTGCGTGGAAGCGGGAGGTACGTTGGAGAGCTGTACCGCGACGGCCGCCGTGCGCTGGTCCGTCACCATGCCCGACCACACCATCGAGTTCCGGCCCCTCGAGGCCTCGGAGCCCTGCCCGATCTTCGACGGAGCGGGAACGCGGCGGTCCGCGTGGTTCTGGTTGCGCGGCGCCCGCGGCCAGCTGACCAACGTCGTGTTCACCGGACTGCGGCTCCAAAACTACTGGAACGCCATCACGTTCGCGGGAAGTGTCACCGACGCCGCTCTGTAC
>CAZEAA010000846.1:0-1306 GCA_964510015.1 uncultured Sandaracinaceae bacterium | reverse complement strand
CCCCAGCACCGCAGCTCACCCGTACGCAGGAGCGCGCACGCATGCTGATAGCCGACGGATAGCCCCACCGCGACGTTTGAGGTTCCGTCGAGGCCCACGACCGGCACCGGCGCCAAGATGGCGTTTGCGTTGGCGCCTCCGTCACCCACTTGACCGACCAAGACGCGCCCCCAGCAGCGCATGGCGCCGGTGTCGAGCACTGCGCACGAGGTGAGCACCCCCACACTCAACGCGACGGCGCGGGCCGACGTTCCGTCCAGCCCCTGCACGGTGACCGGGACGGCGCTGACGCGCGGGCCGAACTCGCCGCCATCACCCAGCTGGCCAGCGTTGTCGGCTCCCCAGCAGAGCACCGCGCCCGTGTCCAACAGCGCGCACGCATGAGCGTGGTAGGTGTGAACCTCGAGGGCGACTCGCTGCACGCCGTCCAGGCCCACCACCATCGACGGTGCCGTGACGTTGCCGCCGCCCTGCGTTCCGTCGCCCACGCGGCCGTTCTGGTCATCGCCCCAGCAGTAGACCGCGCCCGTGTCGAGCGTGGCGCATGCGCCCCGCTGCCCGGCGGAGACCTGACTCACCACGACGCCGGGGTCCACGGTCGTGGGCGACGTGGCAGTCGCTTGGTGGGCGGCCGCGTTCCCCCCGATGCCGAGCTGGCCCGCGACGTTGCGCCCCCAACACGTGACCTGGCCAGACGCCAACAGCGCGCACGAGAACTCCGACGTTCCCCCCGCCACGGCAACCGCGTGAGGGCCTGCGCCGCCCAGCCCCACGACGGGCGTCGGTTCAGCTTCGTTTCCACCGTCATCGGGGCCATCGCCGAGCTGACCGAAGTAGTCAGCGCCCCAGCAGCGCACCCCGCCGTCGTCCAGCACGGCACAACGGTGGGTCATCCCCATTCCCACGTCCAACGCGAACGTGCTCGCACCATCGATGCCGCTCACGAGTTCCGGTACGCCGAACGACCCCAAGCAACTCACCGCCCCCGTGTCCAACACGCCGCATGCCCCGGCGTTGTTCGAGCTGAACGCGGTGACCCGGTTCTCGACACCATCCCAGCCCTCGATGGCGACCGGCTGATGCCGTGAGTAGCCCGGCCCGAGGTTGCCCCAACACCACGCCGCTCCCTCGTCGGTGAGGGCGCAGGTGAATGACCCGCCGCTCTCGATGCTCACGGCATGCGGGTCCGCACCGAGAGTCCGCACCTGACCTCGCTCCGTCGCGAGATCCTCCATCTGACCATTTCGGCGAACCCGCGCGGCGCCCTTCGGCCAGCACGTAAAGGCGGTGCAGTTCGAAGCGGCCG
>CAZEAA010000845.1:0-1313 GCA_964510015.1 uncultured Sandaracinaceae bacterium | reverse complement strand
GGTTTATGTAAACTTTTCGAACACTTGCCCCGAATGATTCATGGTTCCTATGAGCTCAGCCCCTGCTGCGCGTGGAAGTGGCCCGCTACCACGGTGACGCCGAGCGCATCGTGAACGCGGTGGACCTGCGCCGCCGTGGTCGCGTGCACACTCTCAGCATCGCCCCGGGTGAGGCGCGCGGCTGGGACGCCACCACCTGGCCGTTCTCGGGCTTCGCGAACGACGGCGTCGCGCCCCTCCTGCTTCCATGGCAGGACGAAGCGCGACGCTATCGATACGCGGACGGCGCGATCGTCACGCCGTAAGAGTCGCCGAGCTCAGACGGGCGGCGGCGCTTCGCAATCGTCCAGCGCCTCTTCCACCGACGCGGGCGGCTCCGGGCAAGCGTCGATGGCGTCCTGAACCGCGTCGAAGCAGGCCGAGTGGGCCGTCTCGTCGCACGCGTCGACCGCGTTGAAGCAGCTCTCCGCGTCGCCGAACGCCTCGAGCAGGCAGTCCGTCTCGGCCTGCAGCGTCGCCTGATTCGTCTCGTACACCTCCTGAGCACACGCGATCTCCTCCGCGGTCCGGTCTTCACCGAACTCGGCCTCGCACTCCTCCGCGCTCGTGAAGTCGTTGAGCGCAAAGCACTCGCAGACCGCCGAGATGGCGTCGGACTCCGCCGCCGACAATACATCGAACGCGTTCGCTCCAGAGTCGCCACCGCCGCAGCCGGCGACACCCAACATCGAAGCGACCACACCCACCCACAACCGTTTGGTATTCATGGCCCTGAATGCTACAGGGGCGGAAAAATTCTGCAATACAGAATTTGCGTCAAGGAACCGTGGCTCGCTGGAGCGCCGTCTCGATGAGCTCCCGCTGGAGCGCCAGGTCCTCGGGGGTCTTGATGGGCGCGAAGCGGCACCCCGAGCCCTCACGCGGGACCACTAGGAAGTGCGTGGGCAGGTGTGCCGTGATCTGACCCACCAGGCGCTCGAACTGGACCACCCGAGCGCCATCCACCTGCTTCTGCACGACGAACCAGTCGAGGTCGAAGTCGCGATCGATGGCCCGGGCATCGAGGACCATGGTGTTGGTGTTGAAGACCGGGACGCTGTCTTGGTCGAACGTGGGGGGCAGCCGGAACGCCTCCACCACCTGAGCACGCCCATCCACAGCCAGCGGAATGCCGCCTTGATCGCCAGCGTACTTGGGGGTGACCTCCACCGTGAGCGCGCGCCCTGAGCGCAGGTGGGCACCGATCACGGCGGGGTCCAGCGACGCCACCAGGTTGTCCACGTTGCTCATCAGCAGCAGCTCGCCACCGCCCG
>CAZEAA010000844.1:0-1320 GCA_964510015.1 uncultured Sandaracinaceae bacterium | reverse complement strand
CCACGGCGCTGCAGCGTCGCTCGGTCTCTTCGCGCAGGGCGGCCTGGCGCGCCTCGAGCCAGCTCGGGTCCGGCTCCACGGCCGGCGTGAACGTGTCCGGCTCGGCGTCCCCGCGGTACTGGAAGAACACGCTCGGGTCGTCCACGAAGTCGTAGAGCTCTTCGCCCGCGGCCAGCAGCTCGCAGTTGCGCTGACGCAGCCCGGCCACGATGCGCGGGAAACCTTCGATGCTCCAGCCGTGCGTGTCGTGCATCAACACGATGCCGCCGAACTCGCCCTTCTCGCGCTCTTGCCGGCGCAGCACCCGCTCGAACGTGGTGGCCACCTCGTCGGCCGTGCGCACCATGGTGTCGCCCGTGGCCAGGTTCCACAGCATGGGCGTGTAGCCCAGCTCGTTCAGCGTGCGCGCCACGCGCGGCGAGAACGCGCCGTAGGGAGGCCGCGCCAAGACAGGACGACCGCCGGTGATGCGGAAGATGTGGTCCTCGTTCTTGCGCATCTCGGCCGCGATGCCCTCGTTGTCCACGTCGGTGAGCTGCACGTGGTGATAGGTGTGGTTCCCGAGGAAGTGCCCCCGCCGCAGGATCTCGTTGAGCAGCTCGCCCTGCGCCACCTCGCGCGGCGAGTCGCTGTCGAAGCGCGTGGCGTTCACGAAGAACACCGCCTTGATGCCCAGCTCGTCCAGCGTGTCCAGCAGCTGCGGCGTGGTGCGCAGCTCGGGCCCGTCGTCGAAGGTGAAGAGCAGCATGCGGTGGCGCGTGGCGCCGGTCATGACCATCCCGTCGCGCAGGTGCTCACCGAACGGGTCGGGGGGCGGCGGCGCGAGGCCGACCGGGAGGTCTGCAGGGCTCGCGCGGGTGATGTCAGGGGTCCGAGGGGCGCGCGGGGTCTCGGTGGCCGTCAGCAGGCGGTCGCGGCCGGGCGCCCAGTCGGTGCCGCTCTGGGCGTCCGCGTGGGTGAGGTGGGCCAGGCCCGCGCCGCTGCCGAGCGCGGTGGCGCACGCCAGCACCTGGCTAGTGCGACGGAAGACGGAACGCATGGACATACCCGCACGCTACGTGGTCACCGTGGCTAATGTAAAGAAACTGACTACATGTAGGACAAGGTGGGTCAGCCCTCGTTGGGGAAGCCGAGCGCTCGCACCTCGTCGCCCACACGAATCTCGCCGCCGCGGATCACGCGCGCGAGGATACCCCCCATGTAGATCATGGCCGCGTAGCCCCCGGGCCCCAGCGCTTCGCGCATCCGGCTGCACGGGGCGCAGCGGTCCGTGCCCTCGAGCTCCGCTTCCCCGATGGAGAACCGCAGCCGGCGCAGCGC
>CAZEAA010000843.1:0-1324 GCA_964510015.1 uncultured Sandaracinaceae bacterium | reverse complement strand
CCTTCAGGGAGTCGGGTGGCTGCCGAAACGGCAAGCCACGGTCTGGCGCGGATCATCAGCAAACGCGGAATCTGTTCTCGAACGCAAGCCGCCGCGCTGGTGCGCTCGGGTGATGTGCGCGTGGATGGCGCGGTCGTTCGTGATCCCGAACAGCGTACCCGCACCGACGCGCACATCGAGATTGGCAACATCGATGGCGGCCCGGTTGCGCGGCGCTACCTGATGCTCAACAAGCCGCGCGGACTGGTGACAACGACCTCGGACGAAAAGGATCGCGATACGGTTTACGCCTGTTTTGCAGGGGCCGGATTGCCGTGGATCGCGCCGGTCGGGCGCCTGGACAAGGCCAGCGAGGGCCTGCTGTTGTTCAGCAATGACAGTGCATGGGCAGCGCGTGTCAGTGCGGCCAACAGCGGCGTGGACAAGTGTTACCACGTCCAGATTGCTTGCCTGCCGAATTCGAATCTGTACGAAACCCTGTGCGCAGGTGTCGAGCTTGCAGGCGAGCGGCTATTGGCCAAGGCAGTGCGCGAACTTCGTCGCGGTGAAAAGAATACCTGGCTGGAAATTACCCTGGATGAAGGCCGCAACCGCCATATCCGCCGTCTGTTGGCTGCGTTCGATGTTGAAGTGCTGCGCCTGATTCGCGTATCGATCGGTTCGCTGCAATTGGGTGATCTAGCCAAGGGGCAATGGCGTGAACTTGATGCAAGGGAAGTCCAGGCGCTTGCCGCGCCCTCCGCCAGTCCGTGAATCCCGAACTCGACGCGTGCAGGCTCCTAGCGTGCAGCCTTCCGTTGATAACCGGCAGTGGACTCATGCACGGCATTGTCCGCGGGCACCAAGTGTTTGCGGATCCAGGCCGAGAATTCCGCCTCGTCGAGACTGCCTTCGGCTAGGCCGAGCATGGCGATGTACTTCTCCTCGTCGCTGGCCACCAGTTTGGTGCCGTTGAGCGCAAGAAATGCGCGATAGCAGACATGTGCGGTTCGCTTGTTGCCGTCCACAAACGGGTGGTTTCGGGCAAGCCCAAAGGCCAGCGTCGCCGCCAGGGCTGCAACATCTGGCGAAGGATTGGCGTACGCATGGGCTTGCCGAGGGCGAGCCAGGGCGGAATCCAGCAGTGATTCGTCCCGCACTCCCGGACTTCCGCCGTGCTCGGCAAGCTGGCGCTCGTGAATGGCCAGCGCAAAAACTTTTTCGATCCAGACAATCACGAGTCAGTCCTATTGCGCCAGCTTGTGCAGAACAAGTCGATCCTCGCGCATGATCTTCTCTGCCACTTCCATCTGCTCGGCCAGTGTGGGGTCATAAACGGTCAAAC
>CAZEAA010000842.1:0-1326 GCA_964510015.1 uncultured Sandaracinaceae bacterium | reverse complement strand
CACTGACGCTCGTCGTCGCAGCGCGACTCCAGCACGCACGCTACGCCGGAGCTGGCCTCCACGCGCTGCACGAGCCACTCGGCCGCCGCCTCGAGCCCGTGGTCCTCGAGCACGCGCGGACTCAGGCTGGCCACCACGGCGCGCAGCGACTGCGTGGAGCCTTCGAGGAGCCCCGCCAGCTGCTGCACGAGGCTCGTCAGGTCGTCGCTGGGCTGCGAGACCCGCGCTTCGAGGCGCGCGAGCGTGTAGCGCATGGCCGTCATCCCCTGCCCGAGGTCGTCGTGCAGGTCGCGCGCGATGCGGCGACGCTCGGACTCCTGCAGCGCGTCGAGGTGCCGGGCCAGCGCCTCCAGCTCGCGGGTGCGCTCGTGCACCAGCTGGGTGAGCGTGGCGGTCATCAGCTCGAGGTCGGCGTTCGCCCGCGCCGTCCCCCGCTGGAGGAAGAACGCGTGGCGCGTGACGCGCAGCCAGAGCTCACCGATGGAGACGGACAAGAGCACGGCGAACACCTGGAAGCTCACCTGGCTCGAGGCGCCGGGGGCCGCCCAATTCCCGGGATGGGGCAGGAAGTAGCTCGCGAGGAGCGACACGCACACCAGCGTCGTCGCGACCACCCGCGCACGCAGCCGCAGCGGAATGAACGCCACCGGCACGAGGGCGATGGCGGCATCCGCAAACCACTGCAGCCCCGCGGGGCCGGCCGCTCCCAACGAGTAGCCGATGGCCCCGGTGAAGGCGGCGTAGCAGAGCGTGGCCGCGAGCAGCGCGCCGTCCCCGCTGAGCTTCCCCAGGCCGAAGACGGCGAGGCCCGTGAGCACCACCACCAGCAGCCGCACGCGCAGCGCGGCGAACACCTCCACGTTCTCGGTCTGCGGGATGACGTAGAGATCGAGCGGCCACCACGCGAGGATGAAGAAGGTCATCAAGCCGCAGGCGAGCGCGCCGAGCTGACGCGCGAGCGCGCCGGCGTACGCGTCGAAGTCCACCTCGTCGGCCGCAACCTGCGGCTCGGCGGCCTTGAAGAACGGCGGGATCAGTCGGTCGAGCGGGAGCGTCACGCGCCCGCAGGGTATCGCGAGTGGCCGCGCGGGGGCGACGTGCTGCGTCATCGCGCCAACCTGACGCGGCGCTCCCCGCGAGGGGAAGGGGTACGAACCTATGTTGAGTCGGACCGCCGGAGATGGCGGGCTGGCTGGCGGTGCCACCCGCGGAACCGGGCAGGCTGGCCAATTCGCGAGAGGCTGCACGCCCCTCCGCGCTTTTCATTTGTTCGGAAAGCGTGCTTCATGCGCCTCTCGACACCCGTCGAGCCGAGCAGACTCCATG
>CAZEAA010000841.1:0-1329 GCA_964510015.1 uncultured Sandaracinaceae bacterium | reverse complement strand
GGAGGCAGCTCGACGCAACCATCCCACCACCGTAAACGTGGTTGCTGGCAGGGCGCGAGACAGCATACTGCGGTGGCCAGCGCGGACCCGTCGGCCCCGCCGGTACAGAGAGAGCCGATGTCCAGCCTCGTCCCACAGCACATCCAGCGCCTCGCGCCGTACATCCCAGGCACGCCCATCGACCAGATCCGGCGCGAGTACGGCATCGAGCACCCCGTGAAGCTGGCCAGCAACGAGAGCGCCATCGGCGCTTCGCCGCGCGTGGCCGAGGCGGTCGCCAAGCTGGTGGCGGACATCCACCGCTACCCGGACCCCCGCGCGCACGACCTGCGTGCCGCCGTCGCCGCGCACTGGGGCATCACGCCCGGGGAGCTGGCCTTCGGCAACGGCAGCAACGAGCTCATCGACCTGGTGTGCCGCGTCTTCGCGGGCGGTGACGATCACGTGGTCTTCGGAGACCCCTCGTTCCTCTGCTATCGCATCGCGTGCGTGGCGGGGGCCGTGCCGTTCACCGACGTGCCGCTCACCGGCGGCCTCGCCTGGGACGTGCCCGCCATGCTGGCCGCGGTCACCCCGCGCACGCGCATCTTGTTTCTCTCGAACCCCAACAACCCCACGGGGGCGTACGTGGGTGGCGAGGCGCTGCGTCACCTGCTCACCGCGCTCCCCCGCGAGGTGGTGCCCGTGCTGGACGAGGCCTACGCCGAGTTCGTCACCGCGCCCGACTTCGTGAGCGGCATGGCGCTGCGCGACCTGCACCCGCGCACGGTCGTGCTGCGCACCTTCTCGAAGGCGTACGGCCTCGCCGGGCTGCGCGTGGGGTACGCGGTGGCGCAGCGCGAGACCATCGACTGGCTCGAGCGCCTGCGCGCGCCCTTCAACGTGAACCTGCTGGGGCAGGCGGCCGCCATCGCCGCCCTCGCTGACCACGAGCACTTGGAGAAGGCCATCGCGCTCAACGCCAGCGAGCGCACGCGCGTCGTCGCCTCGCTCACGGCGCACGGCTACGACGTGGCTCCGAGCGAAGCCAACTTCGTGTTGGTGAGCGTGGACGCACCGTCGCCCGTCGCCTACGAGTGGTTCCTGCGCCGCGGGGTGATCCTGCGCGCGTTCGGTCCGCCGCTCGGCCATCACCTCCGCGTGAGCCTCGGCTCGCCGGCCGAGAACGACACCATGCTGGAAGCCTTCGCAGCGTTCCGCGCGCGCGACACCGAGCCCCCGGGGACCCCGTCATGAAGCGTTACAAAATACAGAAGAGCGGCCCGCTGCGCGGTTCGGTCGCCATCCCCGGCGACAAGTCCATCGGCCACCGCGCCATCATCTTCGGCG
>CAZEAA010000840.1:0-1336 GCA_964510015.1 uncultured Sandaracinaceae bacterium | reverse complement strand
CGGCGACGGTGTGCCAGATGCCGCGGCCCTCGGGCCGCACCGCGCTGCGGATGGCGCTGGGCGCGACACCTGGGATCAGGATGCGACCGCCCGGCCGCAGACCGCGCACGTCGTCGTCGGTGAACGCGTTCGCCTCGAGGAGCTCGTCCACGGTCTTGTCGTAGGCGTTGGCGAGGTCCCACAGCGTCTCGCCCTGGCTGAGCGTGTGGTACCCGGCCACCATCACCCCGCCGTCGGGGAGCAGCACGCCGCCGTCCACCGTCTCGAGCTCGGTGCTGACCACCCCGCCGTCGGTCGACGCCGCCGCGCTGGGCGTGGCGGGCCCGCTCACGCCGGGGATGCGCAGCACGCGCCCGGCGTTGAGGCGCCGCGACTCACGCCGCGTGAGCTCGTTGGCCTCCATGATGGTCTCCATGGGGACGCCGTAGAGCCGCGACACGTCCCACAGCGTCTGGCCGGGCTCGAGCGTGTGGTCGACGTGGACCTCCGCCGTGGCCGGGACCTCCGCGGTGGGCTCCGCGGCCACTACCTCATCCGTGCTGGTCGTCTCCTCGTCACCACTGCCGCACGCCAGCGCGAAGCAGAGCACGCCGAGGGTCGCGAGCGGGGCTGGGGTCTGGGAACGAGTCACGAAGCGGGGGAGGGTAGCAGGGGATCCGGCCGTGTGCCCCTGCGGGCTTCACGGCGCACGCGTGTCCCCGCGGAACCACGCGACACGATGCGTCATTCCCGACGCCGCTATTGCGCGCTGGCGTCGTAGCAGATGGCCCAGCTCTCGAACAGCAGGTCGCAGCCGGATCCGAGGTACTCGGGCTTGTCGTCTATACAAGCGAAGTCGTTTGCCACGTCGCTCGCGCCGATGCACTCCAAGTAGGCGTCCGCCTCCGCGATGCACTCGAGGGAGACGTCACGGAAGGAGCAGATGTCCGCCGCACACGTCGAGTTGTCGAGGCATCCGGCTTCGGCCGCCGCGCTGCAAGCCTGCTCGCACGGAGTCGCCTCGACGCCCGCGTCCTCTTCCGTGGCCGCGTCCTCTTCAGCGGCCGCGTCCTCCTCCGTGGCCGCGTCGATGGAAGCGTCCCGATCGTCGGTGGAGCCTCCACCACAGCCGACTGCGAGGAGACCCAGAGCCATCAGGATGCCGAAACAGCGCGCTTGCTTCACGTGGACCGCCTTTGCTCAGCGAGGGCTAGCATGGAAAACGAACCGCGGTAGCGAGTTGCGGCCTCGTACGTTCGGCGCGAGACTCGCGGCGTGACTCCTCCCGTCGCGCTCACCATCGCGGGCTCCGACCCCTCCGGCGGGGCCGGCGCGCAAGCCGACCTCAAGACCATTC
>CAZEAA010000839.1:0-1336 GCA_964510015.1 uncultured Sandaracinaceae bacterium | reverse complement strand
GTGCGCCTCCATGCCATCGAGAAGGACGTCCCGGGCGTCGAGCTGTACCTCAAGCTCGAGTACATGAATCCAGGCGGATCCGTGAAGGACCGCCCTGCTCGCCGGATGCTGCTGGACGCCATCGAGAGCGGGCGCTTCACGCGCGACAAGACGCTGATCGACGCCACCAGCGGCAACACCGGCGTGGCCTACAGCCTGTTCGGCGCGGCGCTCGGCTACAAGATCGCGCTCGTGATGCCGGCCAACGTGAGCAAGCCGCGCAAGGACATCACGCAGGCCTACGGCACCACGCTGATCCACAGCGACCCGATGGAGGGCAGCGACGGCGCCATCCGCCTCGTGCGCAAGCTGGTGGCCGAGAACCCGGACAAGTACTTCTACTCGGACCAGTACAGCAACCCCAGCAACCCGCGCGCGCACTACCTGGGGACGGGCGCCGAGATCCTGGAGCAGGTGGGGGACCGCATCACGCACTTCGTGGCGGCCCTCGGCACCAGTGGCACCGCCATGGGGACCACGCGCCGGTTGCGCGAGCATCACCGCAAGATCGTGTGCGTGGCGGCCGAGCCCGCGGAGGCGCTGCACGGCCTCGAGGGTCTGAAGCACATGGCCAGCAGCATCGTCCCCAACATCTACGACCCGACCTTGCCCGACGAGATCCTGCCGGTGAGCACCGACTCGGGCTGGGACATGTCGGACCGCCTCGCCGAGCAAGAGGGCCTGATGGTGGGTCACTCGAGCGGCGCCAACGTGGCGGCCGCCCTCACGCTGGCCAAGCGCCTCACCGCCAAGGGCGAAGAGGGCTGCATCGTGACCATCGCGTGCGACCGGCACGACCGGTACTTCGCGCCGCTCAAGTGGGAGAAGAAGTATGTCTGGTGACAAGCCCTGGATTAAGGGCGACCTCCGCATTCCGCGCAGCGTGCTCGAGCAGCTCGAGGCACACGCCCTCGAGTGCTACCCGAAGGAGGCCTGCGGCTTCGTGATGGGCCCCGCCGAGACGCCCGACCTCTTGGACGAAGCGCGCCGCGAAGAGAACGAGGCGGACAAGTACCACAAGCTCGACCCCGAGACGTTCCCGCGCACCAGCGAGATGTACTTCAAGATCAACGAGCTGCGCGCGCAGCGGGCGTTCAACGCCGGCGAAGAGAACGGCCGCCCGCTCAAGGTCATCTACCACTCGCACTGCGACGCCGGCGCCTACTTCAGCGCCGAAGACGCGGCCACGTTCGCGCAAGGCAACCAGCTGATGTGGCCCTGCGCGTACATCGTGGTGAGCATCCAGCAAGGCAAGGTGGCCGAGCACCGCCTGCACGTGCACGTGCCCGGCACGAAC
>CAZEAA010000838.1:0-1339 GCA_964510015.1 uncultured Sandaracinaceae bacterium | reverse complement strand
CTTCCGGGATTGGAGTGGAATTGGGGTCTTGATCGGGTGACCGAGAGCGGGCGACGCTCGGCGGCGTGAACGACGTCGAACTGTATCAGGCGGTGCTTGGCATCGAGGCGCCCTGGAAGGTCACGAAGGTGGAACTGGCGCTGACGGATGGGCGCGTGGACGTGTGGGTGGAGCACCCGCGTGGACAAAAGTTCGCGTGCCCGGAGTGCCAGACGATGTGCCCCATTCACGACCACACTCCGGCGCGCACGTGGCGGCATCTGGACACGTGCCAGTACAGGACGCTGCTGCACGCGGGGCCGCCGCGCATCCGCTGCGAGGAACACGGCATTCGGCAGGCGGTGCTCCCGTGGGCGGAGGCGAAGTCGCAGTTCACGCTGCTCTTCGAGCGCTTCGCCATCGACATGCTGAAGGCGACCGACATCGCGAAGGCGGCGGGCATCCTGCGCATCAGCTGGGACGAGGCCATGACCATCAAGCGGCGGGCCGTCGCTCGCGGCCAGGCCCGTCGGGCGGCCGACCCGTGCGCGCCCACGCGCGTGGGCATCGACGAGAAGTCTCCCGGCAGGGGCAGCGAGTACTTCACGATCGTGTGCGACCTCGACACCAAGACGGTGGCGTGGATTGGCGATGGAAAGGACGGGGCCACGCTCGACGAGTACTGGAAGAGCCTTGCCCCAAGCGACCTCGAGGCGATAGAGGCCATCGCCATGGACATGGGGAAGGCCTACATCAGCTCGACGCTGCGGTGCGTGCCCGACGCGATTCGCAAGATCGTCTTCGACCGCTACCACGTCATGCACTGCGCCACGGCGGCGGTGGACCAGGTGCGCCGCAACGAGCATGCGAGCCTCACCCGGCAGGGAGAGGAGTCGCCTCTCGCCAAGACGCGCTACCTCTGGCTCTACAGCGAGGAGAACCTCCCAGACCGGCACGTCGCACGCTTCGAAGACCTCAAGGCCAGCGAGCTGAAGACCGCCAAGGCCTGGGGCATGAAGGAACTCCTCCGTCACCTGTGGGAGCACACCAGCAAGCCCGCCGCCGGCCGCTTCCTCAGCTCCATCATCCGCTCGCTCAAGGCAATGAAGCTCCCGCCGCTCAACAAGCTCGCGGGCACTCTCGAAGACCACCGCAAGAACATCCTCACGTACATCGACCATCGCGTCACCAGCGCCACCTGCGAGGGCATCAACTCCGTCATCCAGGAGCTGAAGCATCGCAGCCGCGGCTTCCGCAACCGCGAGAACTTCAAGACCGCGATCCTCTTCCAACTCGGAGGACTCGACCTCCATCCCGCTCTACCCTCTCAGCTGTGACCCACACGAACCCCGGAAGCACC
>CAZEAA010000837.1:0-1340 GCA_964510015.1 uncultured Sandaracinaceae bacterium | reverse complement strand
GAGACTTCTCAAAAGGTCCCTGGCGGTGGCTGGCGCCGCGTGAGGGCGGCGGTCTCGGCGTAGGGGATCGACAGGAGCGACGGGCTGTGATCTAAGGTATGGGTGTCGCACGACGCGCAGCATCGGATAGCGGAGCTCGAACAGCGGAACGCGGAGCTGATGGCAGCGTTGTCCGCGCTGGGCGAGCAGGTGGCTCGGTTGATCGAAGAGAACCGGGCTCTCCGGAAGCGCCTCGAGGGCAAGGGCGGGGGTGGTACGTCGGGCAGCTCGGGTGGTGGGCCGACCCCTTCGTCGCTGCGCGAGAAGGCGGAGAAGCAGCGGCAGGGCAAGGCTCGCCGGAAGGCGGCGCGGGCAGCGGCGGAGCCGAAGCTGCGTGGGCGCGGCAAGCGCAGCAAGCGACCGGCGTGCGAGGTCGACGAGACGCAGTTCATCAACGTGCCCGTAGAGGAGCTGCCGGCCGACGCGAAGCCGAACGGCTACGTCAACCGCATGTTCTATGGTGTGCGCTTGGTCCGGCACAACGTGAGGGTGCGGCTCCGTGAGTACATCTCCCCCACGGAGGGACGCGTCGTCGCGAAGCTCCCGCCTGGTTGGAGGGGGGAGTTCACGCCGGAACTGCACATCGTGGTCAACTCGCTGAGTGTCGGCGGGATGACAGAGACCAAGATCCGCGAGTTGCTCGCGGACCACGGCGTGAAGGTCTCGGCCGGGCAGATCAATCGCATTCTCTTGATGACCGCCGACATGCTGCGCGACGAGCAGCTCGCCGCCCACCGCGCGGGCATGCAGCACTCGCCCGTCGTCGGCATCGACGGAACGCACTCGACCTGCGATGGCGACCCGCGGGTCTGCCACATCGTGGGCAACGAAGCCTTCACGACGCTGACGACCACGGAGCACAAGGACCGCGTCACCGTGTACGGCGTGCTGGCCGGCGCGCCCGTGGGCCACTGCGTTGGCGAGCACGCGCTGGCGCACCCCGACCTCGGCGTCGCCGCCCGCGAGGTGCTGCGTCGTGTCCACGCCGCGGAGCCCGTGCTCGAGTGGGCGGACGAGTCGCTCACCGAGCTGGCCACGAAGCTGCGCACCGAGGGTCTCGACGCTGCCGAGATGGACGGCTTCCTGCGGCGCGCGATGCCCGGGGCGAGCTCCGAGACGCTCCGTCACATGCGCGAGGCCACGGCGTCCGAGTGGCTTCGCTCGATGCTGCGGTTCCTGCCGCTGGTGATGCTGGCTGATGGCGGAACGAACTACCACGGGGTCCTGGCGGTGCTGCAGCTGTGTTGGATCCACATGCTCCGCCCCTTCAGCCTGCTCGCGGAGGGCACGGACAGCGCGCG
>CAZEAA010000836.1:0-1343 GCA_964510015.1 uncultured Sandaracinaceae bacterium | reverse complement strand
GGCAAGCCCGACTTCGCGAACCTGACGGTGAAGAAGATCCCCCAGGCGGTGCTCGCGCGCTGTGAGTGGGGCCGCGACGACTACAGCCTCAACGTGAGCGAGCAGGCGCCGGTGGTCGCCGTGGAAGACGCCAAGGCCGACGCCTCGTCCAAAGAGGGCGCGAAGCCCAAGGCCGGTGGGCGCCGCAAGAAGGCGACTCCCATGCAGGCCCTCCCGCTGTTCGCCGGGATCGACAAGGGGAGCAAGGAATGACCAGCCGTCACGTCAACAGCATCACCGGACGGCTCTCGCTCCGCACCCCGCAGCGCAGGTCGCTCGAGATCCTCGACCGCGTCATGGAGATCGCCCAGCCGCACAAGCGGAGCCAGGCGGGAGGTGACCTCGCCTCTGCGCTCGCCACCATCCGCTCCGAGTTCCCGGAGGTGGTGGACTTCGAGCGCGCCTTCCCGAGCCTGTGCTTCGCGCTCGCCACGGGCGTGGGCAAGACGCGGCTGATGGGCGCGTTCGTCACCTACCTCTACCTCCAGCACGGCATCCGGCACTTCTTCGTGCTGGCGCCGAACCTCACCATCTACAAGAAGCTGGTGGCCGACTTCACGCCCAACACGCCCAAGTACGTGTTCCAGGGCATCGCCGAGTTCGCGGTGAAGGCGCCCACGCTGGTGACGGGCGAGAACTTCGAACAGAAGCCGCAGGTGCTCGACCTGTTCGAGCGCGACGACGTGGTGGTCAACATCTTCAACATCTCGAAGTTCAACGAGAAGACGAAGGGCACCGACGAGGAGGGCAAGAAGACGCTCAAGGTGCGGCGGCTGTCCGAGTTCCTCGGCCAGTCGTACTTCGACTACCTGGCGGGGCTGGACGACCTGGTGCTCATCATGGACGAGGCGCACCGCTACCGCGCCGACACCAGCAGCAAGTCCATCGAGGAGCTCCGGCCCGTGCTCGGCCTCGAGCTCACGGCCACGCCGCAGATCGAGTCGGGCAGCAAGTCGAGCCGCTTCAAGAACGTGATCTACGACTACCCGCTGGCGAGGGCGATGGCGGATGGCTACGTGAAGGAGCCGGCGGTCGCCACGCGCGCGAACTTCAACGCCAAGTCCATGAGCAAGGACGCGCTCGAGCGGCTCAAGCTGGAGGACGGGGTGCGCATCCACGAGTCGGCCAAGGTGGACCTCGACGTCTATGCGCAGCAGAACGGCGTGCGGCGGGTGAAGCCCTTCATGCTGGTCATCGCGGAGAACACCGACCACGCGAGCGAGCTGGTGAAGCTCATGGAGGGCGAGGCCTTCTTCGGGGGGAGCTACAAGGGCCGCATCATCCAGGTTCACTCCGGTCAGAAG
>CAZEAA010000835.1:0-1357 GCA_964510015.1 uncultured Sandaracinaceae bacterium | reverse complement strand
GGCTCTGCCACATGCCGTGCCCGCCGAGCTACGAAGAGCTGCGCCTGATGGAGTTGGACCGCCTCGGGGCCGACATCGAGAAGCGCATCGCGCCGCGCGTGCAAGATCTGACCGTGATTCATGAGGTGCTGGTAGCCGTCGCCTCACTCTCGCCCATCGAGCAGGGTGACCGCGAGCTCATCGAGAGCTTTGCGTTCGTGAGCGACCTGCGCCCCGAGCTGCCCCTGCCGCGCTATCGCGGGCCGAAGGCGATCTGCCGTGAGGGCTACCCCGGGCCGACCGACATGCCGTGCTGCGAGGCGGAAGCGAACTACCGCAGTCAGCTCTTGGCGCGCATCGACCTCGCGGCGTGTGTCTTCGGCTGCGCCTTGATGCGCTGGCTGGACGCGCACGGCACGCCGGGCGACAGCGGGCTCGCCACGCGCATCGAAGACGCCACGGCCCGCCATCGGCTACACCGCATCACCGAGCGCGACGAGCTGATCACCGAGTTCGAGACCGGCCCGTGGCGTCGCACCAACCCGAAGTTCGCCGACGAGCGCCTCGCCACGCTGCGCGCCATCGACGACGCGACGTTGCTGCGGGACCGCACCGTGCTCCACCGCTGACGCGCTCGAAAGCCAGCAGCGCTACGAGGGCTCGACAGCCGAGGCGTGGTTTCGGGTGATCGAATCGGCGTCCAACCGCACCACCCGGGCTAGAGGAACGTGACTCGAGTGAACACACGCCACCGCGTCGAGACCGACCAGGAGCGCCCCCACGAGCGCCGTGGAGACACGCTGGCCAGCGCCGTGCCGGTACCGCGGAGGGCGTTGCTCGGCGGGCTGCTCGCCCTGGCGGTGGCACCGGCAGCCGCAGCGCTGGCGCAGCCCAGGCCTCCCCGACACGTGCGCTGGGTGGAGAACCGCGTAGAGCGAATCCGCCGCGCGCTGGGGCGCCTTTCCTCCGCGACGCAGGATCGCACGGCACGCCTCGAGCTCGTGGCAACGCATCTCGACCCTGCCTTCGACCTGTCCATGCTCCTGTCACGGGCGCTCGGCCGCCACGCCGCCGGGCTGTCGCAGGAGGAGCACCGAACGCTCGCGGCAGCGGTTCGCCTGACCGTCGCGCACTTCGTCATGTTCACGATCGAACGGGAGGGAGCGCGGAGCGTCGTCTACGCAGCAGGCTCGTGGGGCCGCTCTGGAGGCCTCGTCACCGCGCACGGCGCGCCGCTCCCGGGCGCGGTGAGTGACCACGGAACGTTGGCGTTCTACGAAGTGCGCAACACCCGCTGGGGCCTCCGCATCGTGAACTTGTCGAACGGCGAGGGGGACCTCGAGCGAGAGCTCACGACCACGTGCGGGCACATGCTGAC
>CAZEAA010000834.1:0-1360 GCA_964510015.1 uncultured Sandaracinaceae bacterium | reverse complement strand
CTTTCCCCGCTTCGGGCGTGGCTTCGGGCGTCGGCGTCGGGTCCGGCTCCGCGTCCGGGTCGCGCGGCACGAACAGGATCGCCGCGGCCGAGGTCGCCTCGCTCGCTTCCATGCCTGGCGGCGGCGTGGGCGTCGGCTCGGTGGGCGGGGCCTCCGGCGCCACGGCCACGGTGGGGTTCGGGTTGGGCGCGACCGGCGGCGGGGTCGGCACGGGCGCGGTCGGGTCGCCGGCCGGCGGCGTCTCTTGGCTGGGCACCGGGGTGTAGGCCACCGTGTCGTCCGAGTGCGCGGAGGTGCCCCACACGCTGGGGGCGGCGTACCAGCCGCCGACGGCTACGCAGGCCACCAGCGCGATCGCCAGCGTGGCCCACAGCCAGCCGCGGCTCTTGCGGGGCTGCGCGGCCGCGGCGGCCTTCTGCTCGAGCTGCTTGGTCAGACCCGCCACGATCTCGGTGTCTTCTTCGGTGCCGCTCTGGCTCTGCTGCCAGCCCTTGGGGCGCACGGGCGCCGGAGGTGGCTCGGGGTTGGCCGCACCGCCGGTGATGACGGGCTCGTCGTCGAGCTCCATGGTGCGTCCGAGGCGGTCGGGCTCCATGAACTCGAGCTCGAGCGCGTCGGTCAAGCTGAGCGTGCCCTCGGGGATGTGTCCGTCGATGCCCACACCGGGGGGCGGCGGCTCGGTAGCGGCGACCTCGAAGTCGTCGTCGACCGTGGGCGCGCTGCGGGAGGCCCCAGTGGAGGCCCCAGCGCCTGCGGGAGGGGGACGCAGCGTGTCGAACTCGGTCTCGTCGGGCTGCGCCGACTTGGCGCGCAGCGCCTCGAGCTTGGCCGCCGCGATGGAGCTCTGGTCGAGGATCTGCGTGGCCTCGTCCTGATCGAGGCCACCGAGGCCGAGATCGTCGAAGTCGTCGAAGCCGTCGTCCGCGCCCGCCATCTGTGTGGCTGCCCCCGCGAGGGCGATCTCGGCGTCCGACGTGTTCGCCGACTTCTTCACGGAGTCGCCCACCACGGTGGGCTCGTCGGTGAAGTCCATGGAGGCCGCACCGCCGAACTGGGCCCCGGCGGGCCCGGTGGGCGCCGAGAAGTTGCCAGACGACGTGACCGCCGCGGGGGTCTCCGACTCGGTGGGCACGACCGCGGTGACGTCCGGACGATTGGACGGGAGGTTGGGCGAGGGGGGCGGGCTGAGCGGGCTGCTCATGCCGCCCATGATGGTGCGGTTGGCGCTGCGGCGTGGACCGGGAGCCCCACTACGCGGCGCGCCGATGGCGCCGCCCGAAGACGGAGAGGCGCTGGCCGGGGCAGCAGCGGCGGCGGCGGGAGGAGCGGCCGGGGCGCCTGCCGGGGGCTTGGCTGCCGC
>CAZEAA010000833.1:0-1363 GCA_964510015.1 uncultured Sandaracinaceae bacterium | reverse complement strand
TGGTGCATGCGCCGCGAGGCCGTGGCGCTGCGCGGCTCGAAGGCGGCGATGAGCTTGCCGCGCGGGTGCAGGCTGCGCAGGCCCTTGAGCGTCTCGCGCACGGCCGTGGGGTGATGCGCGAAGTCCTCGTAGACGTACACGCCGCCGGCCACGCCGAGCAGCTCCTGACGGCGCTTCACACCGGCGAGATGCGGCACCGTCTCGAGGGCCGCGCCCAGCTGCATGCCGGCGCCTTCGACCGCGGCGATCACCGCGGCCAGCACGTTGCGTGCGTTGTGCGCGCCCGACAGCGGCGAGTACACGCGCGACAGGAACGAGCCGCCTCCGAAGAGATCGAAGGGCTGCGCGCCGGCCTCCACCCCGGCGAGCGCAGCCGAGTAGATGGGCGCCACGTCACCGCAGTCGTCGTTGGACAGCGCGTAGAAGCGCACCGGGCAGCGCGCCTGCTTGGCGAGCTCGCGCACCTCGGGGTCGCCCGCGAACGCCACCAGCAGGCCGTCTTCGGGGATGCGCGCGATGAGCCCCTCGAACGCGGCGCGATACGACGCGGGGTCCGGGTAGATGTCCACGTGGTCGTGCTCGACCGACGTGAGGATCACCACGCGCGGGTTGTACTGCCAGAACTTGGGCGTCTTCTCGAAGTAGGCGCTGTCGTACTCGTCGCCCTCGATGACGAACGGGGCCCCCGGACTGCCGAGGCGCGCGGCGCGGTCGAAGCCACGCGGCACACCGCCGATCAGGAAGCCCGGGTCGCGCCCGCCCGCGTGCAGCAGCTGCGCGAGGATGGCGGTGGTGGTGGTCTTGCCGTGCGTGCCGGCCACCACGTAGCCCGGACGGTCTTGCAGGAACAGCTGGTTCAGCGTGCCGGGGAAGGACAGGCAGCGCAGCCCGCGCTCGTGCGCCGCCACCGCCTCGGGGTTGTCCTTGCGGCACACGTTGCCCACCACCACCAGGTCCGGCGCGGGATCCAGGTTCGCCACGTCCCAGCCCGGCAGCGTGCGCACGCCCCACGCCGAGAGCGCGGGCCCCATGGGCGGATAGAAGGCGCGGTCGGACCCGGAGACGTCGTGCCCCGCGTCGCGCAGGAGCCCCGCGAGCGCGCCCATGCCCGTGCCGCAGACGCCGATGAGGTGGATGTGCATCAGGGCGCAGCCTAGCGATTTGGAGGGATGGCGCTAGTTCGTCGCAGTGAACGACCACGTCGACGTTTGCGTGCGTCTGCGTGCTCGTGGTCGTAGTCGTACGACGACGTCCACGACGACGTCGTACGACTCGTCACAAGTCCTTCGTGGTGACCGGCATGCCGATTCGGCTTCTGGGAAGGCGAATTGGGGCACCCCCCGCTGAAGCCGCTGAAGCGGAG
>CAZEAA010000832.1:0-1365 GCA_964510015.1 uncultured Sandaracinaceae bacterium | reverse complement strand
CCATCAGGTCGCGCGCGCGGACGTCATCGCCACGTGGGCGGGGTTGCGCCCGCTGATCGCGCCGCCTTCGGCCGACGGTGAGGGGGAGGGCGAGGTGAGCGAGTCGAAGGTCAGCCGCGAGCACCAGATCGTGGTGGGCCAGGACGGCCTCATCACCATCGCGGGCGGCAAGCTCACCACCTACCGCAAGATGTCCGGCGAGCTGGTGGACACCGCCGTCGACCTGCTGCGCCTCATGGGCAAGCTCCCCAAGAAGCTGAGCGCGGCCGAGACCGACAAGCACCCGCTGCCCGGCGGCGTGGGCTGGCCGGCCGACGACGACCACGCCAAGGTCACTGCGCTGGTGGTGCAGGCCGGCCGCGCCACGCTGAGCGCGGACACCGCGCGCTTCCTGGCCGACACCTACGGCATGCGAGCGCTCGAGCTGGCCAAGCGCTGCGCGGCGGACTCTTCGCTCGCGGCTCCGCTGATCCCGGGGCGCCCCGAGATCGTGGCGCAGGTGGACTGGGCCATCGACCAAGAGCTGGCTCACTCGCTGAGCGACGTGCTCACGCGGCGCACGCAGCTGTTCTACAAGGACACCAACCAGGGGCTCGACTGCGCGGAGGCGATTGCCCAGCGCATGGCCAAGCAGCTGGGCTGGGACGACGCGCGCGTGGCTTCCGAGCTCGCGAGCTACCGCGAAGACGTGGACCGCTCACGCGCCTGGCAGAAGTCCATCTGACGCGCCCGCGCAGCGCTATCGCTGAGCGATGGTGACGCGCCCCTCGCGCATCATGATCACGCCACCCTCGCCGGTGCAGTCCCAGCACGTGCTCCACTTGAGCGCGTTGGGCGTGCTCGGGCTGTAGGCCACGATGAGGGGAGGCGTCTCGCCTTCGAACACGAAGCTGGCGCCGTGCACCAGGGTGCCGTCGGGCATGGGGTGAGCCACGACGATGAGCGAGGCTCCGACGGTGGCGCTCGACCCCGAGAACACCCAGACGTGCTCGCCCTCGGTGGGGCTCCAGCGCAGCACGCCCTCGAAGGGACGCCAGCCCGCGAGGTCCAGCTCGGTCTTCTCGCCGCGCGTGAGCACGTCGGCCGCCGCGGCCGCGGTGGTGCCCACGAAGCCGTCGGCGAAGCGGGCCACCTCGGGCATCTGCCGCAAGTAGCCCGCGAGCGTGGCGTCGTCCGTGGGGACCAGCTCGTGCAGCTCGGTGCGGGGGTGCGCCGGGTAGCTCAGCTCGGGAGCGGGGCCACTGCAGCAGCGGAAGCCCACGCGCAGGCTCGGCGCGCTCGGGTCCACCACGTGACGCGCGGAGCAACGATGATCGGGCGCTTCGGACTCGGCGCCTCCGCCGCGCGCGATCCACCTCGCGGCGT
>CAZEAA010000831.1:0-1366 GCA_964510015.1 uncultured Sandaracinaceae bacterium | reverse complement strand
CTATAGCACCGCTCAGAGGATGTAGCGAGCCACGTCCTGGTGAGCCATGACCGGGTCGAGGGTACGGTTCACGTAGGCCGCGTCCACCACGAACGCGGACTCACCGCGCTCGGACGCCGAGAACGACAGCTCCTCCAGCAGCGCCTCGAGGATGGTGTGCAGGCGGCGAGCGCCGATGTTCTCGGCCCTCTCGTTGGCCTGCTCCGCATACGCGGCGATGGCGTCGATGGCGTCGTCCGTGAAGGTGAGCCGCACGCCCTCGGTCTCCATGAGGGCCTGGTATTGGCGGGTGAGCGCGTTGCGCGGCTCCTTCAAGATTTGCACGAAGTCGGTCTTGGTGAGCGGCTTCAGCTCCACGCGGATGGGGAAGCGCCCCTGCAGCTCGGGGATCAGGTCGCTGACCTTGCTCACGTGGAACGCGCCCGCGGCGATGAAGAGCACGTGGTCGGTCTTCACGGGGCCGTGCTTGGTGCTCACGGTGGAGCCCTCGACGATGGGCAAGAGATCCCGCTGCACGCCCTCGCGGCTGACGTCCGCGCCCTGGTGGCCCGGCTTCGCGCCCACCTTGTCGATCTCGTCGAGGAAGATGATGCCGTCCTGCTCGGTGCGGCGCAGCGCGTCGCGCTTGATCTTGTCGTGGTCGATGAGCTTGTCGGTCTCCTCCTTGAGGAGCACCGCCATCGCGTCGGGCACCAGCAGCTCGCGGCGCTTCTTCGCGGCGGGCGGCGCCTTGAAGCCGGGGATCTGGCCCAGCATGTCCTGCAGGTTGATCTCCATCTCCTCGCCGCCACCGCCGCCGAAGATGGTCATGAACGGGTTGCCCGCCGACTGCTCCATGTCCACCGGCACCTTGCGGGCGTCGTACGAGCCTTCGCGCAGCATGCGACGCATCTCGCCCAGCTCGGCCTCGGTGGGCTCGGGGCCCACCGGCGGCGGGGGCTGCGGCGCACCCATCTGGAAGAGGTTCATGAACTTGGCCTGGCCCGCGGGGACGTTGCCGGGCGGCGGAGGCGGCGGCGGGGGCGGCGGAGGCGGCGGCGGGTGCTCGATGGCCCACAGCATCCGGATGACGCGCTCCTCGGCGTTCTCGCGGGCGCGGTTGGCCACGGCCTCGCGCTCCTCGGCCTGGCAGATCTGGATGGCGTTCTCCACCAGGTCGCGGACCATGGACTCCACGTCGCGGCCCACGTAGCCCACCTCGGTGAACTTGCTGGCCTCCACCTTCACGAACGGGGCCGCGGCAAGCTTCGCCAGACGTCGTGCGATCTCGGTCTTACCGCAGCCGGTGGGCCCCACCAGGATGATGTTCTTCGGCGAGATCTCGTCGCGCTATCCGTTCGCCGCGGGCGGCGACTGCCCCGACCTG
>CAZEAA010000830.1:0-1371 GCA_964510015.1 uncultured Sandaracinaceae bacterium | reverse complement strand
TGACAACCGTGTGGAGAGCGCGTTGCAATGCGACGAACTCAGGCCGCCGTGTGTCAGCGCTCAGCCGGCGTGGGCGGCCACGTCGGGCGGGAGGCTGGCCAGGGTCACGCGGTCGCGCCCAGAACGCTTGGCCTCCAGCAGCGCGGCGTCGGCGCGGGAGACCAGCTCGTCGGAGGCCTCTCCCGTCTGCATGCAGGCGACACCCACGCTGACCGTCACGCGCACGGGCTCGGCGGCGCTCGGGAAGCGCAGCGCCACCATGGCCGCGCGCACTCGCTCGGCGGCGCGCGTGGCCTCGTCCGTGCCCGACTCCGGCAGGATGATGGCGAACTCCTCGCCGCCATAGCGGGCGACCACGTCGGCCGTGCGCAGCGCCTCGCGCAGGCCGCGCGCGATGTCGGCGAGCACCACGTCCCCCACTTGGTGCCCGTGGCGGTCGTTGATGGTCTTGAAGTGGTCCACGTCCACCATCAGCAGCGACAGAGGGTTGCCGTGGCGCCGCGAGCGCGCCAGCTCGGCCTCGAGGCGCTCGAAGAACACGCGGCGGTTGGCCACGCCGGTGAGCGGGTCCGTGCCGATCAGCACCTCGAGCTCGCGCTCGCGCTGGCGCCACTGGGCCACGATCCAGCTGTGGGCTGCGAGCACGAACATCGCGGCGAAGATGGCGGGGAAGCCGAGCGCGACGATCCAGCTGTTCACCAGCCGCCCGTCCTCGAAGGGCGGCCGCTCGAGGAACGGCGCATACGGGATGACGCCCGCGCGCTCGAGGCCGATCATCAGCGCGCTGTAGACCCCGAGCGCGACGAAGCCGTAGACCATGGGGCGCGCCGGGAAGATCACGCTGCCAGCCACGGGCAGCACCAACAGCAGCACGCCGAACGGGCTGGTGAACGGACCCAGCGCGTAGAACGAGAAGGCGAAGCAGGCGAGCCACCACTGGATCTCGAAGTGCACCAGCCAGCGCACGCGATAGCGACCCCGCGCGCGCAGGTAGAGCGAGCACGCGATGATCGCCACGTGGCCCAGCAGCTGCACCCACTCGTACGCGAGCATGGTGGGCAGGAACGCGCGACTCACGTAGCGGGCGCTGTCGGGGTTGGCGTCGATGATGCTGAGGCGCACCACCCACCCCAGCATGAAGGGCATGGAGAGGCCCGACACCAGCAGGCACTTGGTGGGATCCGGCAGCCGGTTGATGGTCGCCAGACGCGCGAGCCACCCCACGCGCCGTTGCGTCACGTGCACCCCACTGGCCGTCGGACCGGTGTTGCTCATGTGCGCGCAGTAGAGCAGGCAGAGCGCGGCCTGTCACGGTGGTGAGCTGCGGTTCGCCGACGATTCAGGGGTTTGTTAGATGTCTCGCACTTGCCA
>CAZEAA010000829.1:0-1376 GCA_964510015.1 uncultured Sandaracinaceae bacterium | reverse complement strand
CCCGCAGCCCATGCTGTGGCCGCGGATTCGGCCTCGACCGGGTCGGCTGCACCGAGCCCCGCCGCCGCGGACACCGGCGCGCCACCCGCCGAAGACGGCGCCCGGCCCGGCACGCTGCGCGTCATCGTCGAGTCCTGGGGCGAGGTGTGGGTGAACGGCCGCTACATGGGCCGCGCCCCCGTCGACGTCACGCTGCGCCCCGGCCGTCACAACGTGGCCGTGGGCGAAGACGGACCCACGGTGCGGCGCACCGTCCAGGTCGAGTCGGGCCGCGTTCAGCGCGCGCGCTTCCGCCTCAATTAGAGCGTGATCACGCGCTAACGCTGCGATACCACTCGGCCGTGGCCGACAAGCCCTCGTCCAAGCCGACGAGCCGCATGTCCGCGAGCTCCGGGCTGGGCGCGAGCACGGAGCGCAGCAGGTCCCCCTCGCGCCGCTCGCCGAACGTCAGGTTGGGCGCCACACCGAACGCGCGCGACAGCGTCTCCGCCAGCTGCTGCGTGTCGCACTCCTGGCCCGTGCCCACGTTCAGCACCGTGGCCGTGAGCCGCCCCTCCACTGCGCGCACGTTCGCCTCCACCACGTTGGCCACGTACACGTAGTCGCGCACGCAGCCGCGGTCGCCGAGCGTCTGCATCGCGTTCACGCGCAGGGGCTGCCCCGCGCGCAGGCGGTCGCAGAAGATGGCCACCACGCCGGCCTCGCCGTGTGGGTCCTGACGTGGTCCGTATACGTTCGCGTAGCGCAGCACGGTGGACTCGAAGCCGTACTCCACCCGCGCGCCCGACAGGTAGCCCTCGAACGCGTACTTCGAGCACGCATACGGGCTCACGGGCTTCGGCACCCAGCTCGTCTCGGCGCGCGTGGGCGCGCTCACCTCGCCATAGATGGCGCCGCCGGTGCTGGCGAACACCAGCCGCTGCACCCCCAGTTTGCGCGCGGCCCCGAGGATGTTGAGGCTGCCCAAGATGTTGATCGCGGCGTCGCGCAGCGGCTCGCGCGTGCTGACGGCCACGCTGGTCTGCGCGGCCTGATGGCAGATCACCTCCGGCGCGAATGCGCCTAGGCAGCGCTCCACGGCGTCCCCGTCCCGGATGTCCAGCTCCTCGAAGCGCGCGTCCTTCGGCACGTTGTGGCGCCGGCCGGAGCTCAGGTCGTCCACCACCAGGACCTCGTGACCCCGCGCGAGCAGGGCGTCCGCGATGTGGCTCCCGATGAAGCCTGCTCCTCCAGTGACCAGTACGCGCATGCGATCTCCTTCGGCCCGAAGCGTGCGAGCGCATGGCGAGCCGCGCAAGGTTTCCCGGGGAATTTCAATGGGCTGCCCGATTCCATCTGGAAAGTGTTTGGTGTCTCTTGACACTTTGAACAGCTGG
>CAZEAA010000828.1:0-1384 GCA_964510015.1 uncultured Sandaracinaceae bacterium | reverse complement strand
CGCGAGCTCGGCCTGCGCCATGGCACGCGCGTTGGCCGCCGCCTCGAGGCTCTGCGCCGTGCTCACGCCACGCTCGTTCAGGAGGCGCGTGCGCTCGGCCTCGCTGGTGGCGAAGGACAGCGCGGCCCGCGAGCGCTCGGTGGTGGCCTCGGCCCCCGCCACCTCGGCCCGGAACACGGACGGGTCGATGCGGTAGAGCGGCTGCCCCTCGGTCACCGTGTCGCCTTCTTCGAAGAGGCGCGCGCGGACGATGCCGCCCACCTGGGGCCGCACCTCGGCCACGCGTCGAGGGGACACGCGCCCTGGCAGCACGTCTTCGATGGCCACCGGCGTGGGCGTCACCGTCACGATCGAGACCTCGCGAGCCTCGGCGGGGGCTTGGGCGGCGCCGGACGTGGCGCCGTCGGCCTCACCGCAGCCAATCAGCATGGAGAACGAGACGACGAAGCCAACAGCGCGCGAAGCACGGCGCACCTCGGTGCCCGAGAGAGTTCGCGATGGGGGGATGAGCATGGGGGTCACTCGCTGGGGAGGGCAGCGATCGCGGTGATCACTTCGTTGGCGTGGACACCGGGGTCCACGTCTCGCCAGATGTGCGCCACCCGTCCGTCACGATCGATCAGGAAGGTGTGGCGCGCGGCGAAGGTGCCGAGCCGCACGGGGACGTGGTAGGCGTCGGCCGCAACGCTCTCGGGGTCGGACAGCAGGTCGAACGGGAGCCCATGCTCGTTACGAAAATTGCGATGCGACGCCTCGTCGTCGGTGGACACCCCCAACACCACCGCGCCGGTGGCCTGCAGGCGCTCCCAGGCGTCGCGGAACGCGCAGGCTTCGGTGGTGCACCCCGGCGTGGCGTCGCGAGGGTAGAAGTAGAGCACCACCGGCTTGCCCTGGTACTCGGCCAGGGTGCGCACTCGGCCGTCCTGGTCCGCGAGCGAGAACGCCGGCGCCGGGTCGCCCACGCTGAGCGAACCAGCCCCCTCGGAGGCGGGCTCGCCCGCGCGTGAGCCACACCCCGCGAGCGCGAGCGCCAGCAGAGCGGCGACCATGAGGAGGTTTCGAAGGGGGCTCGAGCCAGCGGTGCGGTTCATGGCGGTCTCCTCGTGGTGCGGTTCCATACGGACCGAGTCTCCCTGTATGGGATCCGAGGTCGCCGACGTCCAGTGCCGAAAGAGACGAAGTCTCGACCTCGTGGCCACGGGCGACGCGGCGGGTAGCGCGACCTACAGCGAGGCCACGAACGCCTGCACCAGCCCGGCCACCCGCTCGCGCGAACCCGCGTCGGCCAAGCCGCCGTCATCTCCACGCGCAGCCAACGCCCCGGCGAGGCACACCTCCGGGAACGGGAACACCTGGGCCACCATGCCGCCCAGCACCGTCTTCA
>CAZEAA010000827.1:0-1389 GCA_964510015.1 uncultured Sandaracinaceae bacterium | reverse complement strand
GGGGCACCCCCCGCTGAAGCCGCTGAAGCGGAGGGCAGCAAGCTACGCTTGGATTTTCTTAGAGTCCCCGCCTGTCGGCGCGGACTACCTAACTCACAACAGGGTGTGCTCTACCCAAGGGACCCGAACTCAGCCGTTCCAGCAGCCTCCCGGTGTCGGGTCCGGGTCCTGGGTGTGTCGGGGGCGCGACGAACTCGAACCCTGGGCTCAGTCAGCCCGACCACGCCTCCGCCGAAGGACGAGCCGGCGAGACTAGAGTCCCTCCCGAAGGGGGGGACGTTATCCAGGAATCAAGGCCGCGGACTCCTTGCCCCGGCTCTCGAGCCTCTCGAGCCGGGGTGGCCAAGTGCCTTGAAACAGGTTGGACTCCTCGACAGCCGGAGCCCACATCACGGTGATTCGTCGCCGTCGTCGCCGTCGCCGTCGTCGTCGCCGTCAAGGACCACGCCCACGCTCACGCCCACGCCCACGCCCACGCCCACGCCCACGCCTACGTCTACGTACGTCTGCGACTCTCGTGGGACCCACCGAGTCGTCACCGCGCATCAGCAGCGAGCCCCAACACACGCGGCGCCCCCGTGGCGGACAGCACGCGCACCACGCCCGCGCGCAGCTCGAGCACCTGGACGGGCCCGCCGTAGTAGGAGCTGAGGCCGCAGTCGATGGCGATGACGTGTCCGCCGCAGTACGAGGTGATGCCGTCGTCTTGCACCGTGTGCGCCACGACCATGCGCGTGAGTCCCTCGGCGTCGAGCGTGCGTTGCACCTCGGCGCACGCGCGCGCGCCGGGTGACATGGAGTAGCGCCGCGTCCACAGCGGGCTGTCCGGGTGCAGCGCCACGTCGCGCGGGATGCGGCCCTCGTCGCGCAGCCAGGCCTGCGCTTCGGTCTCCATGCGGCCCAGCTCGCGCACGTGCTCGGGGAGGATGCCTCCGTGCACGAAGATGGCATCGGCCGTCCGATACGTCAGCCCATAGGTGGCGAGCCGCACAGCGTAGGGCCCGCCAGGCAGGAACGCGCGCAGGCGGCCGTGCGCCAGCTGGGGCGCGCGCAGCACGTCGGCCTCGTGGGTGGGGTGCGGCGGCGTGTTGGCGAACTGGGCGAAGCCGCCGCGGGTCACGTAGCTGAGGTCGCCGGCCGCGTTCATCAACTCGTGGTTGCCGAGCAAGAGGTGCACCTCGCCACCCGCCGCACGGGCCTCGTCGCGCAGCCGCTCGAAGAGGTCCATCAGCTCGGCCTCGCCGTCGCCACGGTCCAGGAGGTCGCCCACCTGCACCATCACGGTGTCGGCGCCGCTCCAGTGCGCGCTCGCGTCGATCAGCCCTGCGCTGCGCCGCGCGGCGAGGCCCGCGGCGAGGTCGCCGTGCACGTCGCCGATGGCCACCACCC
>CAZEAA010000826.1:0-1401 GCA_964510015.1 uncultured Sandaracinaceae bacterium | reverse complement strand
TGTCCCTCCCGTGGCCGCGCGCCTCGCCTTGGTGTGGGTGTGCGTGTCGCTGTGGCTCGCGCGGCCGAGCGGGGCGCAGCAAGGCAGGCCGCACCCGCTGCACGACGACCGCCACCTCGCGGCCGAAGAACGAGACGCGTTCGGCGACGCCGAGCTGGACCTTGCCGCCGACCCAGCGGCACGGGCGCTCGTGGAGCGCGCCCGCGCCGCCTTCTGCGCCCCTGCCCCTGAGGGTGCGCATGCGCGATGGCGGCGGGACCCCGCTGTCGGGCCGCGCGGTCACGCTGGTGACCTCGAGCATCACCGCACCGGCCATGACGGTGACCACGGATGCGCTCGGCGAGGCGGTGTTCACCAACGTGCGCGCGGCGTTCCGGGTGGGCACCGAGATCGTGCGCGCGACGGCGCTGGGCGTGCCCGATCTGCCGATCACGATGACCACCGTTGCGCCAGCCGCGGGGACCCTCTTCAGCGCGTTCAACGGGGCGCGCAACAACGTCATCCGGCTCGCTGGGCCCACCTACGCGGGAAGCACCGACAACAACCTGACGAACGCCGTCGGCGCGCCCGACGGCTCCATCTACTTCGTGGCGGCCCAGCGCATCACGCGGGTGACACCGAGCGGAGCGCTCGAACCCGTGGCAGGCACGGGGGCGCTCGGGTTCACGCCGGTCGTCCCGGCCAGCGACGCCCGCACGACGGCCATCTGGACCATGGGCTCTGCGCCGATCGCGCTCGATGCCCCGCGCCACCGACTGTTCTACGCGCAGCGCTGCGCCATCTACGTGGTGGACCGGCTCAGCCACGCGATGGATCTGTACATGGGCACGCCCGGGTCGTGCGCCGACAACACGGGTGACGGAGGGCTCGCCATCAACGCCACGTCGTTCGACGTGGGCTTCATGACCGTGACCGAGACGGGCGTGCTCTTCTTCTCCACCGTGGGTGGGAACGCGGGGCCACGCACGCTGCGCTACATCGACACGGCCGGGCGCATCGACACCATCCTGCGCGCCGGGGTTGGCTTCGGCACGTCCACTCTCTCCATCGCCGGCTACCTGGGCGACGTGGCGGCCATCCCGGGCGAGAGCGACGAGGTGATCATGAACGCCGACTGCACCACGCCGACGGGCACGCGGGAGTGCATCTTGCGCGTGAACGCCGCAGGCGAGCTGACCCACATCGCGGGCGCCATGGGGAGCGATGCGTCTCCGGACGGCATCCCCGCCCTGAACGCCGTGATCGGGGACGGCCCCTACCTCGAGGTGTTGTCGACCGGCGAGGTGGTGGTCGCGGAGCCGGTGTACGACCGCATCCGGGTCATCGGCCTCGACGGGATGATCCGTACCATCGCCGGCGCCTACAACATGCCGGGCGACATGGGCGACGGCGGCCCGGCCA
>CAZEAA010000825.1:0-1403 GCA_964510015.1 uncultured Sandaracinaceae bacterium | reverse complement strand
CTTTCAGGGTGCGCGAGGAGCCCACCCGCTCCAGTTCGCCATCCTCCAGCACGCGCAACAACTTGGGTTGCTGGGCCAGCGGAATGTTGGCGATCTCGTCGAGAAACAGGCTGCCGCCATCGGCCAATTCAAAGCGGCCAATGCGGTCCGTCTTGGCATCGGTGAAGGCACCACGCACATGGCCAAACATCTCGGCTTCGAAAACGGTTTCCGGAATGCCGCCCATGTTGACCTTGACGAAGCTGGCCTCGGCACGTTTCGAGGCGTCGTGCAGCAGGCGGGCGATCACGCCCTTGCCGGTACCGTTCTCGCCAAGGATCAGCACATTGGCATCGGAGGGCGCCACCCTCGCCAGGCGTTCCAGCAGCGAGCGCATGGATGCCGATTCGGCGATGAATCCTTCTGCTGCCGGTCCACGCAGCAAGCGGTTCTCGGCTTGCAGGCGTTGCCCGCGCCGACGCGCGCGTGCGAGTGCATGCTGGTTGCCGAGCACGCTCATCAAGCGCGCGTTGTCCCACGGCTTCTCGATGAAATCGCCGGCACCGCGGCGCATGGCCTCCACCGCAACCTGGATGCTGCCCCAGGCGGTCATCACCACCACCGGCAAGTCCGCATCGAAAGCCTTCAGTTCGGCCAGAAGCTCCATGCCTTCCGCACCCGATGTGGTATCGCGGGTGTAGTTGAGATCGATCAGTGCCACATCGAATTGGCGTTCACGCGCAGCCGCCAGCGCCTGCGCCGGACTTTCCACCGCTGTACAGCCCCAGCCCTCGCTCTTGAGCAGAAGGCGCAGCGCCTCGCGCACGTCGCGCTGGTCATCGGCGATGAGGATGTTCGCTTTCATGGGTTCCAGGGATTCAAGATGGGCACGTCGAAATCGCGAAAGTCATCCACGTTGCGAGTAACCAATGTCAGACCGTGCACAATCGCCGTGGTCGCGATCAGCGAATCAAGCAAGGACGGCGGCCGGCCTCTGCGCATCAAGGCGCCACGAAGCTCTCCCCAATGCATGGCAACCTGGATGTCGACGGGAAGAATCCGCTGTTCAAATCGAGGCATCAGTTCGCCTTCGATCCAGTCCAGGATGCGTGCAGATTTTGCGGTGCCCGCAACATGGGCTGCACCTTGGCGCACCTCGCCGACACTCAGCGCGCTCAGGTACAACCGGTCTTCGGCAATACTGTCGATCCAGGCCAGCACTTGAGGATCAGGCCGCTTCTGGCTGTGCTCGGATATGACACAGGTATCGAGCAGGTGACTCACCGGCCCATGTCCCGGTCTGAAACGTCACGTGGTCGACGCAAATCCAGCGCGAGTCCTTTCAGCGGCGAGTTGGAGAGAAACTCGGACAATGGTTGCTGACGACCGGCAAGCCGCTTGTACTCGTTGATGGATACTACGAC
>CAZEAA010000824.1:0-1404 GCA_964510015.1 uncultured Sandaracinaceae bacterium | reverse complement strand
GAGCAGCGCCATGAGGCCGGCCTGCTTGAAGCGCTCCTGGTAGGCCCACTGCCACTTGTATTCGAACTTCGCCTCGTCGGGCGGCTCGTAGTTGGCGGTGTCGAGGTACGGCACGCCCGCCTCGAGGCACGCGTCCATCAGCACCAGGTCCTGGTAGGGCAGCGCCACGTTGATGAGCAGCGCGGGCTTCTCGGCCTTCAAGAGCGCCACGGTGGCGGGCACGTCCATGACGTCGAGCCCGGCCACGCGGATGTCGCGGCCATGCAGCTCCTTGATCTCAGCCTGGATCTTCTCGCAGCGCGACACGGTGCGACTCACCAGCAGGATGTCGGAGAAGATCTCCGGGTTCATCGCGCACTTGTGTGCGACCACACCACCCACGCCACCGGCGCCGACGATCACGACCTTGCTCATTCCACGTTCTCCGCGCCTGGTTGAAGGGTGCGCGAGCCCATCGCGCGACCAGGCCGGATGTTTATGCGCAGGAATCGCCCGGGGGACAACCGAAGATTGCGTGCCAGTGGCGGTGGCGGGTCAGCGCCGCTGCCAGCTCATGCGGTCCGCGTCCTGGAACGCGCCGTAGCGGGTCTGCAGGCGCACCAGCTCGCCGTAGACGCGCGGCATGTGGTCCGCCAGCGCCAGGAGCACCCAGCCCGTGGCCTCGGCGTCCCCTGCGGCGCGGTGGGCCTGCTCGAGCGGGATGCCGAAGTGGCTGGCCACGTCGCCGAGGCGGCGGCTCTTCTGGTCTTTCAGGATCTCGCGCGCCCAGATCAGCGGGTCGAGCCACACCACGTCGGTGCGCAGCGCGGGCGGCAGCTCCCCGCTGAAGCCCGCGAGCGCGTGCTTGTTGCGCTCGGTCTCGGCCAGCAGGAAGCCGCGGTCGAAGCCCGCGTTGTAGGCCACCGGCAAGTGCCCCGCGAGCAGCTCGGCGATGGCCGGCAGCGCCTCGGCGAACGAGGGCGCGCCCTCCACCTCCTGGTCGGTGATGGTGTGCACCGCGGTGGCCTCGGCGGGGATGGGCATGCCGGGGTTGATCAGGAAGGCCTCGCGGCGCGTGAGCTGGCCGCGGTGGAAGCAGACCACGCCCACCTCGATGATGCGGTCCTGCTCGGGGTTGGTGCCGGTGGTCTCGAAGTCGATGACGGCCAGCGGGATCTCCGACCACGACGTGCTCGACTCCCACGCCTCGCACAGGCCCTCGATGGTCTGGATGGCGCGCGCGATGAGGTCGGCGATGCCGGGGTAGTGTCGCCCCGTGGGGAAACAGCCGCAGACGGAGTCTTGGTTGCCGCGCATCGCGATGGACCATGCGCCGCGCCCGTGGGAGAACGCAAGCGGAAGCGCCGCCCTGCCCGTGTACACCACTCGCTACGCACCCTCGCCCACGGGGGCCATGCACCTCGG
>CAZEAA010000823.1:0-1413 GCA_964510015.1 uncultured Sandaracinaceae bacterium | reverse complement strand
GCGCAGGTGGCCACCGCCGACGAAGTGGCCCGCATCCTGTCCGAGGTGGACCAGATCCAAGAGCGTTGGCTGGCCGAGAAGCGCGAAGAGGTCTTCGGCATCCCGCTCTTCGTGGGGCGTGGCGTCTCGGGCGAGCCCTTCATCCAGCGCTTCGCCTTCACCTCGTGCTTCAGCGACTACCTGCACGAGTTCCTGCACGACCCGCGCTTCCTGCCCATCGCGGGCCTGATCGGTGAGGGTGCGCGCATCGGTCATCGCGAGAAGGACGGCCTGGTCTTCAACCGCAACCTCAACGTTCCCGGCTCCGCGTATCCGCGCCTGGGCTGGCACACCGATGGGCTGCGCCAGCTCTTCTACGGCCGCATGCCGGGCCCCATGCTCAACGTCGGCATGCACTTCGACCGCGTGCGGGCAGAGGACGGCGGCCTGCGCCTGATCCCCGCGAGCCACACCCAGGGCTTCTGGGACATGCTGACCCGCAAGCCCTACTTCATCTCCCACGGCGTGGACGTGAACGAGATCGCCGTGGAGACCGAGCCCGGCGACCTCACGGTGCACGACGGACGGCTCTGGCACCGGGTGGAGCAGAGCCCCCACACGGGCCTGCGCAGCCTGCGCCGCACCATGTACGTGCCATACATCACGGATGCCTACTCGCCCAAGGACGAAGGCAGCCGCACGCCGCCGTATCACCACCTGGGGCGCATCGCGCGGGCGGCCAAGGCACGGGCCTTCGACCTCAAGCGTCGCCTTGCCAGCTGAACCCGCGGTGTTACCTTGCGCGGGCCGAGCCTCCCAGAACGACCCTGGACACCCTTGCACGAGGGCTCTAGAGAAGAGCGGGAGCTCGCAGCTGACCACGACTCGGCCCACCTCACAGAGGTGGTCGGGCGGGGGCAGAGCACCCAAGGAGTAGGATTTTGGCGACTAGGAACAGCGGTGGTGGTGGACGAGGCGGCGCGCGGCGCGGCAAGGGCGGCGGTCGTGGCTTCGGCGAGCCCGAGGAAGAGAAGCGCGACGACCACGTCAAGCTCGAAGGCACCATCAGCCAGGTGTTCGCCGGTGGACAGTTCGAGGTGACCACGGACGCCGGCGCCCAGGTCCGCGCCCAGCTCTGCGGACGCATGCGCAAGTTCCGCATCCGCGTCATCCTCGGTGACCGCGTGACCGTGGCGCTCTCGCCCTACGACCTCACGCACGGGATGATCGTCTTCCGCGCCAAGTGACCCGCGGGTGTCCCTAGGGGGGACCCTGCGCACGAGGCCCATCGAGAGAGCGCACGCCGCAAGGCGGGGCGCTCTCTTCGTTTTCGTCGACTCGTAGGCGTCGACGTAGTCGTACTCGTGGGCGTCGACGTGGGCGTGGGCGTGCTCCTCAACGTCCGCGTGCTCGTTGACCTGCTCGTGCTCGTGC
>CAZEAA010000822.1:0-1414 GCA_964510015.1 uncultured Sandaracinaceae bacterium | reverse complement strand
CGGGTCATGTTGGGGTCTTGGAGCCGCATCAGCGGCGTGACGATGTGGAGGCCCCCGGCGCCTGCGTCCTGTCCCTCGAAGGGCTGCGTCACCTGGCGGTGGTAGGCGCCGGTGGCGTCCATCAGCAGCAGGCTGTGGCCCGTGGGTGCGGTGTCCAACACCACGAAGCCGGTGCGCGCCTCCTTCACCACGCGGCTGAACGCGTGGAACACCGCCACCTCTTCGGTGCACGGGGACTGCAGGTCCTCGAGCAAGAGGGCGCGACCCTGCGCATCCAGGCTCTTGCCACGGGTGGCCATCGTCTTGTCGATGTAGGCCTGGGTCTCGGCCTTCGGGTCGATGCGCCCGATACGCAGTCCATCGAGGGTGCCGTTGAGCGTCCCCGCGACGTGGGCGGCTGGGTCCGTGGTGGTGAGGTGAACGCTGTGTCCCCGCTGCACCAGCCCCACCGCGACCGCCGCCGCGATGGTGGTCTTGCCCACGCCCCCCTTGCCCATGACCATGATCAGCCCGTGATCGGTGGCGGCGAGCTCGTCCACCAAGCGACTCAAGGGTTCGGCAGCGAGCCGCGCCGGGGTCGACGGCGTCTTGCCGCTGTCGGGGGCCGCGGGGAGGTCGCCACCCAACAAGGCGCGCAGCGCCGGGAGACCCACGGTGTCGAACGCGCGCAGCGGCACCTCGTCGCGCGGGAGCGCCGAGAGCGCGCCCGGCAGGTTGTCGAGCACGCTGCGCCCGAGCGCCTCGATGGCCCTCGGCGTGGGGTCCTCGGGGTCGCTCGCGCGGAACACGCCGTTGACGGCCAGGCGCTGGTTCTGGAGGCCGAGCTGACGCAGCTCGTCGGCGGTGCGCGCGGCCTCCTTCACCGGGTGCGGCTCCGGCCGCGTGACGAGCACCACCGTGGTCGTGGACGGGTCGCTCAGCGCGCGCAGCGCCGCGTTGAAGCGGGCCTCCTGCATCTTCAGGCCGGAGTGCGGCCCCAGGCACGACGCCCCGCGGTCGTTGCCGGCGAGGAAGCCCGTCCACGCTTTGGGCAAGCTGAGCAGCCGCAGCGTGTGACCCGTGGGCGCGGTGTCGAACACCACGTGGTCGTAGTCGGACTCGTAGCCTTCGCCGGCCAAGAGCGCGGCGAACTCATCGAAGGCGGCGATCTCGGTGGTGCACGCACCCGAGAGCTGCTCGCGCACGGTCTGACGCTCCTGCTCGCCGGCGTTGGCGTCGAGCTGAGCGAGCACGCGCTGCCGGTAGGCCTCCGCGGCGTTGTCGGGGTCGATGTTGAGCATGTGCAGCCCCGGCACTCCCGGCACGGCGACGGGCTGGTTGGACAGCGCCACGCCCAACATCTCGTCCAGGTTGGAGGCCGCGTCGGTGCTGACAAGCAACACGCGGCGGCCCGCGTCGGCGAGCTGAATCGCCG
>CAZEAA010000821.1:0-1420 GCA_964510015.1 uncultured Sandaracinaceae bacterium | reverse complement strand
CGGCCGAGCCGTGACGCAGTGGGGGGACAAGTCCCGCTGGGAGGCCGAGCGTCAGGCGCACTTCCCCGGCACGGAGGCCTTCTGGCAGACCCAGGAGAAGCTCGCCGACGTGAGCTGGCGCGTGTCGAGCCGCCCGTTTCCGTGGCCGCCCGAGTCCGTGTCCGACGCGCTGCGGCTCGGCGCCTCGGTGACCCTCGACGACATGGGCATGCTGCCCCACCTGACGCGCACGCTCGGGTCGCTCGCGCCGCGCGGGGACGCCATGTTCCACGCGTTCCTCGACGCGCAGCTGCTGATCTCGGCGCAGACCACCAGCGAGCACGTGAGCGCCCTGTACGGAAGCGCGGCCATGGACCTCCCGCGACGCGGCGTGAACCACGTGCGCGGCGGCATCGGCCAGCTGGCCCAGACGTTGGTGGACTCCATCCGCGCGAACGGCGGCGAGGTTCACCTGCGCCAAGAGGTCCGCGGCGTTACGCTGCGCGCGGGTCGGGTGGCGGGGGTCACCACCAAGAAGGGCCTGCACGTGCCGTGCGACGCGCTGGTGGCCAACCTGACGCCGTGGGCGTTGCGCGGGCTGCTGGGTGACGCATCCCCCAAGGCGCTGGCGCAAGACGTCGACCACGCGCTCACCCCCACGGGCGGCGCGTTCATGGTCTACCTGGGCATCGACCAAGCGAGGTTCCGTGCGCGCTTCGGCGACACGCCCACGCACCACCAAGTCGTGGTGGACGCGAGCAAGCCCTTGGGCGAGACCAACTCGGTGTTCTTCTCGATGGCCAGCGCCGAGGACGCCGAGCGCGCCCCGGCGGGCGAGCTGCCCGCGACCATGTCCACGCACACCGTGACCGCGCCGTGGTGGGAGCTGCACCGCACCGACCCGGCCGCCTACGAGGCGCGGAAGGAGCAGTACGCCGAGGCCATGCTGGACGCCATCAGCCGGGCTCTGCCGGGGCTGCGCGAGTGCATCACCTTCCGCATCACCGGGACTCCGGTGTCGTTCCAGCGCTTCACGCGGCGCACGGAGGGCATGGTGGGCGGGTTCCCGCAGACGTCCATCTTCCGCGCCCGCGGGCCTCGAACCGGCCTGCCGAACGCGCTGTTCGTGGGCGACTCGGTGTTCCCGGGGCAGTCCACCGCGGGGGTCACCCTCAGTGGCCTGCGCGTGGCGCGGCAGCTCGCGTAGGCTCGGCGCTCAATCGACCGCGGTGTCGCAGTCCAGCGCCATGGACGGCATGGTGGTCGTGTAGTGGTCCGCCGAGTTGCCTTCCGTGGAGGGCACCCGGTAGACGGTGGCGTTCGCGGCCGCCGCAGGGCAGCCGCCATCGTCCCACATCACGGTGCCATCGGAGCCCACCGTGCGGGCCTCCGTGAGACGCGGGCGCGTGCCACCCGAGCCCCAGCACATGTAGTCCACCAT
>CAZEAA010000820.1:0-1431 GCA_964510015.1 uncultured Sandaracinaceae bacterium | reverse complement strand
CTCCTGCACCACGTCGTCCACGTCCGCGCTCTGCCCCAGGAAGCGGAAGACGATGGAGGCCACCCGGTCCTTGTGCACCGCGAACAGCTCACGAAACGCGGCGGCGTCACCCTCTTGGGCGCGCCGCACGAGCGGGTCGAGGCTGGTCACGCGGTCACCGAGCGCGAGCGGCTCGGTGTTCGCTCCCGAGGCGAGGAGCTCGGGGTAGGTGGGTGTAATGCGCATCAACCGGTCTCGATTCGTTGCCCGGAAGCATGCCGCAGTTCACGCCGGCCCGAAACTCCCCCCGCACTCGGGGAACAGCGTCAGTTCATGTCGTTGTCGCCGAGGTTCTCGACCCGCCGCTCGACGTTCTGCGCGCCCTCCTGGACGGCCTCGCCCACGTCGTCGGCGGCGTCTTCGATGCGCTCGGCCGCGTTCTCGGCCGGGGTGTCGCGCCCATCGAGGACGTCATCGATCCCCTCGCCAAGCTCCTCTGCCGGGGTGTCCGGGTCACAGCCCAGCATGGCGAAGGGCAGACCGAGAGCGAGGGTGAGCGCGAGCAGGGAGCGGAAGTTGCGAAGCGTGTGCATGGAGAAACTCATCCTTCTTCGGGGAAAATCGTGGGACGGAGGGCGCGGAGAGCGTCACGGGAAGAGGGGCACGTGCTGCGCGTACGGCGCGCTCGACGTGCTGGGCATCAGGCTCCCGACGTGGATGTTGCCGACCGAGCCGATGATGCCGAACCCCTGGAGCAGCCACAGGACGAGGACGATGATCACGACGACGTTGAGGATCGACTTCACGCGACCTTCCATCGGGATGAACGAATTGATCGCCCACAACAGGATACCGACGACGACGATCGTGATGATGAGGCTGATGAGTGACATGAGGGTTCTCTCCTAGAATTCGGGGGGAAGCGCTGGCGGCTCGGACCTTTCGCCGAGCCGCCTCGCGGGTCAGGCATGGGCACGCTTCGAGCGCGCGGCAGGGCCCGTCGCGCTGTGGTCGTTGTCCAGCCACTGGTTGAGCTTCGCGGCGACCTCCTCGGTCACCTTGTCCCAGCCGTCCTTGATCGCGTCGCGAACGGAGACCAGCTCGGCCTCGAGACGGTCGCCCTCTTCGCGACCCTTGCTGCGCGCGTCGGCGCGGAGCTCGGCGAGACGAGACTCGAGCAGCTTCTGCTTTGCGGTGACGCGGTCCTTGAGTTCATCGAATTGAGACATGGGGTTCCTTTCGGTTTCGGTGCGGTGCTGGGCATCGTGGCCAGCGAGCGGAACCTAGAGCACGAAGCGGACCAAGCCCTTTTTCCCCACATTTTCGCGACTTCGGCGCATTGGGTGGGGCGGATTGCCCCATGGGTGACGTTCGCGTGCGCGGCCATTGGCCGTGAGGTGGTAGATTTGCACCATGCGTTCGACCGTCGCTGGATGTGGCCTCCTCTTCCTC
>CAZEAA010000819.1:0-1435 GCA_964510015.1 uncultured Sandaracinaceae bacterium | reverse complement strand
GTGGGTGCCGCGCTCCACCACGCGCCCGGCTTCGAGCACCACCACCTGTTCCATGCGCTCAGCAGCAGCCACGCGGTGGGTGACCAGGATGAGCGTTCGCCCCTCGCCAGCGCGGTCGAGGGCTTCCAGGATGCGCGCCTCGGTCTTCGCGTCCACGGCGCTCAAGGGATCGTCCAGCACCAGCACGCGCGGCGCGTTCAGGAGCGCGCGGGCCAGCGAGATGCGCTGCTTCTGCCCGCCCGAGAGCTGCACGCCGCGCTCGCCCACCAGCGTGTCGAAGCCGGCGGGCATCTTGTCGATCTCTTCGAGGATGCTGGCTTCGTCGGCCGCGGCCCGCACGCGCGCGCGCCGCTCCTCGGCGGTCATGTGCTCGTCGTTGCCGAGGCCGAACGCGATGTTGCGCTCGATGGTGGTGGAGAAGAGGAACGGTTCCTGCTGCGCGTAGGCCACGCTCTGCCGCAGCTCGCGAAGCTTCAGCGACTCCACTGGCTGCTCGTCCACGAACACCGTGTTCGGCGGCGTGGGCAGCAGCCGCGGCAAGGTGGCCGCGAGCGTGCTCTTGCCCGAGCCGATGCCCCCCACGATGGCCAGCGAGCTGCCCGCCGGCACCTCCAGCGTCACGTCGTGCAGCACCGGGTTGCCGTCCCGCGAGACGTCGAGACCCGCCACGCGCACGGCTCCCTGACCGATCATGGGCACGGGCTCGTTGGCATCCGCGATGTCGGGCTCCGCGTCCAGGATCTCACGCACGCGCTCGAAGCTGGCGCGCCCGCGCTGCACCACGGAGAGCATGTAGCCGAAGGCCAGCGTGGGCCAAACCAGGGTGGCGAGGTACGCGTTGAAGGCCGCGAACTGCCCCACGGTGAGCTCGTGACGCAGGATCATAGCGCCGCCCTGCCACAGCACGATCAGCGTGCCGAGCGAGCCGATCAGCATGAGCGCCGGCCACATGAAGCCGCGCGTCACCACCAGGCGCATGTTGGCGCGGATGGCGTCCTGGTTCGCCTCTTCGAAGCGCGCCTCTTGCTGCGCCTCGAGGCCGAAGGCGCGCACCACGCGCACCCCGGCCAGGTTCTCCTGCGCGCGGTCGGACAGCGCCCCGAGCGTGGCCTGCGCGTCGCGCGAGCGGTCGAAGAGGGCCTTGCCGAAGCCGCGCGCCACCAGCACGAACGCCGGGTACGGGATCAACGCCATCAGCGTGAGGCGGGGCGAGATGGCCATCATCAGCGCGATGGCGCCCACGTAGGCCAGCAGCGAGTTCACCACGTTCAGCGCGCCGAAGCCCACCAGCAGCCGCAGCTGCCCGAGGTCGTTGGTGGCGCGGCTCATGATGTCGCCCGTGGGCACCTTGCGGAAGAAGCTCGGCCCCAGCGCATGCAGCCGGTCGAGCATCACCGCCCTCAGCTCGTACTCGGCCGCCCTCCCCCCGTTGAAC
>CAZEAA010000818.1:0-1435 GCA_964510015.1 uncultured Sandaracinaceae bacterium | reverse complement strand
ACGGGTTCTGCATCTGCAGAACTTCGTTAGGGTTCGCGCTGCGCGAACGCGCCGTGACGGACATCGTGACGAACTGGAAGAAGTCCTTGATGCGGCGCGCATCCGCAGCGACGAAGACCTGCTTCTTCTCGTCGTTCAGGAAGCGTCGCAACATGTCGATGTCGGCGTCACCGCCAATGGCCAGTGCCATGCGGTCCGCCTTCTGCGCGCGACCTTGCTTGGTCATGCGGTCGAGGCCTGTCTGCCATGAGTCATTGGGCTGACCATCGGATATGAGAACGACAGTGGGGCGGTAGGCGCGCGCCGGGATCTTTTCCTTGTCGTCGACGAGGTCGGCTGCCAGCGTCATCGCCTGTCCCATCGGCGTGCCGCCATCGGCCGTCATGTCGCTCCACGTCACCGCGCTCGCAGGCTGAAGCGGGGTGTGAACTCGCGCCTCGCCGCCGAAGGTCACGATGGCGACGTGGATCTCGGCGCGAAGATCGTCGGTCGACGCGAACGTCGCGAGCATCTCGCGGACGGACTGATTGAGAGCATCGATCTTCCCCTCGACGGCCATGCTTCCGCTGACGTCGGCGAGGAGGATGACGGGGAGCGGTCGCGCGGCCGACGAAGTGAACTCTTTGAGCTGTGTGGTCATGGTCTTTTCCTGTTGGTCTCGTGGTGCGGCCTAAGCCACGAATGGGAGAGGGCCTCGGCGGTACGTGCCGCGGTCGCGGAGTCCGTTGAAGGAACGGTTGCGGTACACGGTGAGGATGGCGCCGTCGGTCGTGACGACGACCTGAACCCCGTGGAACGCCGAGAGGTCGATGCCTTCCTTCGCGTAGCGAGCGATCTCCTTTCGGCCGATTGCGTAGAGGTCGGCGCCGCGGACGTAGACGACGCGCCCGTAGGCCAGCGCGGCGTCGATGGCGTCGGCGCGAAGGCCGCGCGTGGCCATGCGCTCCTTGGCGTGGTTGGTGAGTGTGAAGCGGCCGTCGGTGCGGTGCGTCTCGAAGCGGTTGTCGTTGGCTGGCATGCTGGGTCTCCGGGTGCCGCGACAACCTCCTGTGGTTGCCGTTGGCAAGGACCGCATGAGCATCCGGCGTGCCAGCACTCCAAGCGCGAGGAGAAGGTCACACGTCGACCTCGTACTTCTTCAGCCAGTTCGACAGCGTCTGGTAGCTGGGAGCGCCGACCAACTCCGCTGCGCGCGTCTTGTTGCCGGCGGCTTGATCCAGGGCGCGCCCCAAGTAGTGCCGCGCCACTTCCTTCAGCAATTCCTGTAGGTTGAGACCGCCGCCGAGAGGGCGCCCGAGCACGTTGTGGCGCTGCGCGTGCGGAACGGCGAGCAGGGACTCGCGGATGTCTTCGGTGGAGATGTTGGTGGCGTCGCTCCAGATGGCCGCGCGACGAAGCGTGAGCTGAAGCTCGCGGACGTTGCCCGGCCAAGGAT
>CAZEAA010000817.1:0-1441 GCA_964510015.1 uncultured Sandaracinaceae bacterium | reverse complement strand
TTTTCTGCTCGTTCAGCGAAGCGGTGAGGGAACGCCCCGAGCTGGAACGAGTCTGAGCGTCCGCAACGGACCAAGAGCGCCCCACGAGGGCGCTTTTTTCTTGTCCCCTCGATCACTCGGCGGGGCTGGGAGGCGACTCGGTGGCGCCCGTCATCCCTCGTCGTCGTGCAGCCACCATCTCGAGGCCACTCATGCAGTCCGGACGCCCCGGATAGACCTCCAGGCACCGCCGCAAGAGCCGCTCCATCTCGTCGGGCTGGAAGGTGGGTATTGAGCCCGCGTGGATGAACCGGAAGGCTGCCTCCTGGCGCGTGTCGCGGAACCGACGCTCTCCCTCGAGGGCGACGGCCAGCGCGGCATCGCGACGCTGCGTCTCCATGAGGCAGTAGCCGAGGTGAATCAGATAGCGGGGCTCCGTGGGGGCGATCCGCTCCGCACGGCTGAGCAGCGGAATCGCCCGCTCGCAGTCGCCCGCGCGACGCAGGCTCAGACCGAGGAACCCGTGGGTCCAAGCTTGCTCGGGCGCACGCTCGCGCGCCTCGGCGTAGAGCGTGGACTCATCGACGTAGAGCGTGGTGGCGAAGACCAGCAGCGGCGCACTCAGCACAGCCAGCAGCACGGGCAGGCCGAGGGCCATGCGGCGGAGCGCCGGGCGCATGTCCGCGACCAGGGCGAGCCCGTCGCCCAGCGCGACCACCACGCCGAGCGCGGGAAGGTAGAGGTAGCGACCGAAGCCCGGCCACAGCACGGTGCTGATCACGCTGGCAGGAGCTATCGTCAGCGCGTACCAGGCGAGGCCACCGCTCACCAGCGGCGCGCGCTTGCGGCCGAGGAACGCCAGGACCACCAGCGCCACGCACGCGAGGCCTGCGGCGAACACCCACCCCGGCTCCACGCCCGCATAGTCATCGCGCAGGCTGCGCAAGCCGTAGTCGCTCGGGACCAGCGTGCGATAGAGGCCGTCCATCATCAGCAGGGGCGCGTGCCGTGCGGCCGCCATCAGCTGCTGGCCGCCTTCGTGCGTCTTCAAGCCGTGCAGCGCGTTCACGCGGAGCGCCAGGTAGACCCCGAACGCGAGCGCCGGGGCTGCGAGTTCTCGGGCGAACGCCCGCAGGGTGCGCGGCGGGGCCCCCACCGGTCGCTGCCACGGCAACAGCACCACGAACGGCAGGGCCAGCGCCGCCACCTCCTTCGAGAGCAGCGCGAGCAGGCACCCCACGAACACCGTCACGCGTCCGCGTGGCCCAGCCTGAGCCGCGTCCCATGCGCCATGGAGGGCCACCAGCAAGAACAGGCTCATCAGCGGGTCCGAGCGCCCGTTGATCCACACATATCCCTCGCTGAGCCACGGCGAGAGCGCGAAGAGGAGCACCAGGGCCACGCGCGTGACGCTGGGCAAGCTGGGCAAGAGCTTACGCACCAGCTCGAGCAGGCCCACACA
>CAZEAA010000816.1:0-1454 GCA_964510015.1 uncultured Sandaracinaceae bacterium | reverse complement strand
GCCTCTGCTCGAGCGGCGCGGGCCGCAAGTTCTGGGCGCCGGTGCGCGCGGCCGGTGGCGAGGTGCGCCACTTCAATGGCGTGAACTGGTCCAACTGGCGGCCCACCATGACCAACTTCCGCACGCACCGGAAGATCGTGGTCATCGACGGCCACATCGGCTTCACGGGCGGCATGAATCTCACCGAGAACCACACGGAGGAGTTCGCGGGGCCGGGCGCGTGGCGCGACACACATCTGCGCCTCTCGGGCACGGCGGTGGAGGGCCTGGCCGCCGTGTTCTACGAGGACTGGCAGTACGCCGGCGGAGACGCGCCTTCGCTGATGCAGGCGCCCACCGTGAAGTCGCCGATCAAGGCCGCGTTCGCGGACGTGCCCGTGCAGATCGTGTCCTCGGGACCCGACGAGAACGTCAGCGCCATCCACAAGCTGTTCTTCTCGGTCATGACGGGCGCGCGCAGGTGCATCCAGCTCACCACGCCCTACTTCGTGCCCGACGAGCCGATCATGCAGGCGCTCATCGTGGCGGCCATGCGCGGCGTGCCGGTGGACCTCTTGCTCCCGGCGAGCGGCGACCAGCCCTTCGTCGCAGCGGCCGCGCGCAGCTACTACCCCGAGCTGCTCGCAGCCGGGGTGCGCATCCACGAGCTCAGCTCCCCCGTGCTGCACTCGAAGACCCTGCTCGTGGACGACATCGCCATCGTGGGCACCGCCAACATGGACAACCGCAGCTTCCGCCTCAACTTCGAGGTGGTGGCCGTGATGTACGATCAGCGCGTGGCGTCCTACCTGGCAGAGGCGTTCGCCGCAGACGTGGCGAAGAGCAAGCGGCTGGACGAGGCCACGCTGAAGAAGGACCCGCTGCGCGTGCGGCTGACCGCGGCGATCGCACGACTGTTCTCGCCGATGCTGTGAGGCGGGTGATCGGCGGGCGACCCTCGCCGTCGCCGTCGCCCACCACGCGCACCCGCGTTGGCGTGGTCGACGTGTACGCGCGGGCCGGACCGGAGTATCGTGGGCTCATGACAGGTCGCTGGTGTGCTGCCCCCCGCTCACTGTTCGCCCTCGCCGCCTGCTGCACCGTCGCCACAGGCTGCGGGAGCCGTGGCGGCGCCATGGACTCGGGCGTCGCCGACTCGCCGCCCATCGTCATCGACGGGGACTTCCCGTGTCGCGCCGAGGGGGACGGGACCACCACCGCGGTGTTCGTGAACCGTTGCGCCTCGCCGCTCGAGATCCGGGGAAGCGACATCGAGGGCGGCACCGTCGCGCCGGGCGCGTTCGCGTGCCGTGACCTCGGGACGGCGACGGAGGAGCTGTCGTCGAAGCGCTACTGGGGCTTCATCGGCGAGGATCCGGGCGGCGAGCACCACACGCTGGCGGAGTTCACCTTCAACACGGACTTCAACGACTTCGACTGGTACAACATCAGCCACGTGGACGCGCACAACCTCA
>CAZEAA010000815.1:0-1457 GCA_964510015.1 uncultured Sandaracinaceae bacterium | reverse complement strand
GACGGGGTCAGCGCCCTAGACCAGCTCGCTGGTCAGCGACCCAGACCAGCGAGCTGGTCAGCGACCCAGACCAGCACGCTGGTCAGCGACCCAGACCAGCAAGCTGGTCAGCGACCCAGACCAGCAAGCTGGTCTTTCACGGCCAGCTTTTCCTTCTTGAGCTGCTGCAGTTCGGTCTCCTCGTCCGCGGTGAGTGACAAGCGGCCATCGAGCTCGCAGACGCGCGCGTCGATCTTCTGATGCTTGGTCGTGAGGCGCTCGACCTTGAACTCGAGCTTTTCGGACGGAAGCGAGGACTTGGACATAGGCTCTCCCAGGGGGTGGGAGGCTCTGGCGAACTGGCTGAGCGCGCGCAGAGCCTGTCGAACCCCCAGGCTAGAGAGGGTCGACGCGAATGACAACCCCTGTCTCGGACGTGGCCGCGTCGGGGGTGCGTCTGGCCATTTCCCGGTCGTCCATGAATACTGCGCCCCGCTCCCTCGTTCAGCTGACGGAGCCTCTTCGAAACACCATGCCTGCCAACTCCTCGCTTCCTCGCCGTTCGACCCGTGTGCGCCTCGTGGGCATGCTCTGCATGCTCTCCATGCTCGCCAGCGCAGCGTTCGTGGCGGGGGCCGACGCCCAGAACCCCACGCCGAACATGCGCCCGGCCACGCCTCCGCCGGGCGACTCGGCGCCGACCGCGCCACCGCCGCCGCGCATGACCGCCGCGCAGGTCGCCGGGCTGGTACAGTCCTTCTACGACCAGACCACCAGCTTCCAGGCCAACTTCGAGCAGGAGCAGTTCACCAAGGTCTACAACCGGCGTCAGCGCTCGAGCGGCCGCGTGGTGTTCAAGAAGCCGGGGCGCATGCGCTTCGACTATGCCGCGCCCAACGGGCAGGTGTTCGTGAGCGACGGCCAGCGCTTGGTGGTCTACCAGCCGCCCGAGACCGGTGAGACCGAGGGCCAGCTGATCGAGCGCGCCATGGACAGCGACCAGCTCCCCCAGGCCTTCTCGTTTCTCACGGGCACCGGTCGCCTCGACCGCGACTTCAACTTCCGCCTGCTGAACGCGCGGCAGCACGAGTTCCCCGACGGCTACGTCCTGGCCCTCCGCCCGCGCCGCCCCAACGCCAACTACGAGCAGCTGCTGTTCTTCGTGCGCGTGGTGGGCGAAGGCGAGCAGCGCGCCGGCATCGTGCAGCGCGTGCTGATCCGCGACGCCCAGGGCAACACCAACCGCTTCACCTTCGTGGGCATGCAGTTCAACCGCGACGTGCCGGACGACCGCTTCGTGTTCCGCGCTCCGCCGAACACGCGGACCGTGCAGAACTGAACCGAAGCGCAGCCGCCCACGTCAACGTGGTCGTGGTCGTGGGCGTGGTCGTGGGCGTGGTCCTTGACGGCGACGGCGCCGGCGCCGGGGTCAAGCCCCGTGGCAGTCTCTGGCCACGCAAGATAGTGCTTGTTCCAAG
>CAZEAA010000814.1:0-1468 GCA_964510015.1 uncultured Sandaracinaceae bacterium | reverse complement strand
CTACCGGGCGCTGCTCGAGCTCGGTGACGCTGAACAAGACGTCGAGGGCCTGCTCCACGGTGTGCTGGACGTGCTGCGGGAGCTGACGGGGGCGACGCGTCTCTACGTCCAGGCGGGCCGCGACCTCGACGGCTCTCCCCCCTTCCGGGCCTCGCTCGGCTCGTCGTCGAGCGACGTCGACGACGTCCGTGACCACCTCTCGCGGAGCATCCTCCGGGCGGCCCTGGACCGGGGAGAGACGGTCGAGACCGCGTGCGCCCTCGATGACGCGCGCTTCAATACAGCGGGCAGCGTTCAGGCAAATCGGGTTGGCGCCGTCATCTGCGCGGCCATCGGAGGTGACGCCGAGCAGGGTGTGCTCTACCTCCAGGGAGCGCGGGGCGGTGGCGGACTCCACCGGGACGCTGCACGGATCGTCGCGACCACCGCGCGAGCCATCGCCCCGACCGTGGCGCGCGAGGTAGCACGGGCTCGGCTGCGCGCCGTGGTCGATGGAGCAGACGCCACAGCGCGCGTGCGCGAACGCTTTCCATGCGGCGAACTCGTGGGCCGCTCGCCCGCGCTCGCCCGGGCGCTCGAGTTGGCGTCGCTGGCCGCGCTCGCCGACAGCCCGGTGCTACTCACTGGACCGTCGGGGACGGGGAAGTCGCTCCTCGCGCGCGCCATCACGCGTGGCGGGACTCGACGCGACGCACCCTTCGTAGAGCTGAACTGCGCGGCCCTTCCGAGTGAGCTCATCGAGAGCGAGCTGTTCGGCGCAACGCGCGGCGCGCACTCGACGGCGTCGGTCGCCCGTGCAGGGCTCGTCGCAGCGGCCGAGGGGGGCACGCTCTTTCTCGACGAACTCGCAGAGCTTCCCAGCGCCGCTCAAGCCAAGCTGTTGCATCTCACGCAGACGGGCTCGTATCACCGTCTCGGCGACGACTCCGTACGTCGCGCCAACGTCCGGATCATCGCCGCGACCAACGCCGAGGTGACGGGCGCGGATGCATCGAAGCTCCGTCGCGATCTCTACTACCGGCTCGCGGTGGTCGAGATCGAGCTGCCGACTCTCGACGCTCGCCGCGAGGACATCCCGGCCCTGGCCTCCGCTCTCGCGGCCGAGGTGGCTCGCGATCTCGGCGTGCGGGCACCGACCTTGAGCCCGGATGCCCACTCGGCGCTGCGCGGCAAGAGCTGGCCCGGGAACGTGCGCGAGCTGCGGAACGCCATCGAGCTCGCCATGCTCCGCGCCCGCGTCGAAGGGTCGAACGTGCTCCAACCTGCGCACTTCGGCGCCGACCCGGTGCGTGCCCCTTCGGTGTCGCTCCAAGAGCGCACTCGGATGTTCCAGCGGACTGCCATCGAGGAGGCGCTCCGGGAAGCGGAGGGGCGCGCGAACGTCGCCGCCGAGCGGCTCGGCCTCTCGCGCTCGCACCTGTATCACCTCATCGCGACGCTGGGCGTCGATCGGGGACCAGGCTGACGT
>CAZEAA010000813.1:0-1474 GCA_964510015.1 uncultured Sandaracinaceae bacterium | reverse complement strand
CATCGTGGCGTTGGTGTGCACCACGGACGCGCAGTGGAAGACCACGTCCACGTCAGCGCACAGCTTCTTCATGGCGTCGGCGTCGCGCAGGTCGGCCTTCACGAAGGTGATGCGCGTGGCCACGTCGCTGAGCGGGTCGGGCGAGCCGATGTCGGTGGCGATGACGGTGTCACCGCGCTCCACCAAGCGACGGGTGAGGTGGCGGCCGACGAAGCCGCAGGCGCCGGTGACGAGAGAGCGAGTTGCCATGAGGAGTCTCCGTGAGTCTTGGAAGGTGCAGGCGCTGGGTCAGCGCGACTTCGTGATGAGGTCGCGCAATGCCTTGGCGCGCTCGCCGAGCGAGGCGCCGTACAGCATGCGCACCGCGTTCTTGGTGGTGGCGTAGTCGGCCTCGGTGGCCGGGAAGACCTTGGCCGGGAAGCCGAACGGGAAGCGGTCCACCAACACGCCCTTGCTGGTGCAGAAGGCGCGCAGGCCCTCGGCGCCGTTCATGCGGCCGAAGCCCGAGTCCTTCACGCCACCGAAGGGCAGCTCCTGCGCCATGTAGGTCATGCCGCCGAAGTCGTTGATGGCGGCCATGCCCGCGTGCACGCGGTCGGCGATGCGCTTGGCCCGCGCGCCGTCGCGCGAGAACACCGAAGACGAGAGCCCGAACGCCGTGTCGTTCGCGATGGTGACGGCCTCGTCGTCGCTCCCGAACCCGCACAGCAGCATGACGGGGCCGAACATCTCCTCGCGCATGATCTCCATGTCCGGGCGCAGGTCGCTCAGCACCGTGGGCTCGTAGTACCAGCCGTGGGTGCCGGGCTGACGCTTGCCGCCCGTGACGATGCGCGCGCCCTCGGCCACCGCGCGCGCCACGAGGCCCTCCACGTGCGCCAGCTGGAGCGGCGTGATCATGGCGCCCACGTCCACCAGGCCGTTCTCGGAGGCGCCCTGCCGCATGGCGTCAACGTGGCTCTTGATGCGCGCCTCGAACCACGCGAGCTTCGAGCGGTGCACCAGGATGCGCTCGGAGGCCACGCAGTTCTGACCGCAGTTGATGAAGGTGCCGCCCAGCGCCGCGTGCACCGCGCGCTCCATGTCAGCGTCCTCGCACACGATCAGCGGGTCCTTGCCGCCCAGCTCGAGCACCACCGGCGTGAGCATCTCGGCGGCCGCGCGCAGCACGCGCCGCCCGTTGGGCACGCTGCCGATGAAGAGCAGCACGTCCACGCGCGCTGCGATGAGGGCCTGCGCGGTCTCGGCGTAGCCGTGCACCACCTGCACCAGCTCGGGCGACTGCCCCGCCTTGGCGATCGCGTCGCGCACGATGGTGTGGAAGCGCGCGCTGCTCCAGCTCACCCACTCGCTCGGCTTGATGACGATGGCGTCACCCGCCGTGAGCGCCGTGATGATGGGGTTCAGCAGGTTCTGGAACGGGTAGTTCCAGGGCAGGATGGCGCCCGCCACGCCGGCCGTGAGGTACTCGATC
>CAZEAA010000812.1:0-1475 GCA_964510015.1 uncultured Sandaracinaceae bacterium | reverse complement strand
GAGGATCCGCTGTCCCCTTTTCGGCGCGGCAATCAGCTCCACCAGCTTCGCGGCCAGCTTCCCGAGCGCGCCCGTCTCGCCATACATCAGGTACCCCGAAGCAATCCGCTCCACCATCAAGTCCTCGGGCAAGTCCTCCACCATCCAGCCCACCGCCTTCTCGTCGCCCACCAGACGGAAGCGCACGCTCGCCAGCGGGCCCGGCGCGCGAAAGCCGTCCACGGCGCCGGCCAGCGCCTCCGCGATCTCGGCGTCGTCGAGCGGCTGGTACGACACGCCGACGGCGGGGGTCACGTGGAGGATGCGGTCCAGCCGAAAGCGCTTGGCCTTGCCGGTCTGGTGGCAGCGCGCCAGCAGGTGCTGATAGCGGTCCACGAAGCGCGCGGGCGAGCAGTGCCGCGCCTCCACGCCGCCGCCCTTGGTCTTGCGATACGACAGGATCACGGCGTGCGAGTCCCACGCGTCCTCGAGCGGCACCAGCACGGCCGACGACAGCGGCGCGTCTTCCGACAGGTGCGCGTCGCGAATGCGCGTCACCAGCTCGCGCAGCGACGGGGCGGCGTCCAGCAGGTGCCTCAGCAGCGGGTCCTGCTCGCGGGGGGCGGCGCGCGCCAGGCGGCGCAGCAGGTCCACGAAGTGCTCGCGCGGCAGGTTCACGCCGTCGGGCAGCCACGACTTGGGCACGCTCCAGTACACGTGCGGGTGGTCGTCCTCGCGCTCGAGCGGCACGCCCCCGGCCACCAGCTCCTCCAAGCAACGCCGCGCGGTCTGGGGCTGCACCTCCACGTGCCGCGCCAGCTCGGCCTGCGCCCACGTCCGCTTCTCCAGCAGCGCGGCCAGCAGCCGGAGGGGTGTTTCGGTGGTGGACTTGGATCCCATGCAGCGCTCGCTCCCCTCGCTGGGTTCCGTTGTCCAGAGAGTTTGGCGACGCTATCGGACCGGTGCGGACGGGTCAACCGTCGCGTCGTGCTCTCGGTTTGCTCCCTCTCGCGCTGAGCGAGCTGAGAGAGGTCCGGCGAGAAAGGGATGAACATTCACCCGCGTACCAACGTCTCGCGCTTCAGCCCTCTGTCGTCGCCCGGCTCCGGCCACCCTGTTCCCGAGCCCCGCCGCCCTGGCATACTTCCCCCACGTCCCCCGATCCGCTACCCCTTCGCCACCGTAGTACGGACTCCCATGCGCAAGACCATCCTCGCTGTCTTTCTCCTCGGCTGCCTCACTGGCGCGCTCGCCACCAAGCTGGGCGTGTTCGAACAGCTGGCCTCCGCCCAGACCGGTCCGGCCACCCGGCAAGACGTGCTCGGGCCCGGGCTCTACGTGTTCCAGAACCGCCTCGATCGCGCCACGTGTGGGGACGCCAGCGGGTCGGGCTTCGTGAACTCCTACGTGGCGGCCGTCAACGGCATCCCGCACAGCACCGCCATGCACATGGACCTGCCGGACTCGCAGTACTGGCCGGACTGGGAGCTGAACGT
>CAZEAA010000811.1:0-1480 GCA_964510015.1 uncultured Sandaracinaceae bacterium | reverse complement strand
AACCTCCTCCTGCTGGGCGCGGCCACCCTGGGCTGCGGCGGCGACACCGGCACCGGCTCGGTGACCGCGCTGCTCGAGGCCGAGGACGTGATCGTCGAGGGCATCGAGGCAGGCGACGGGATCGAGAACATCCGCGACGGCTGGTCCGTGAGCTTCGACCGCTACATCGCCACCGTGGGCGACCTCGACCTGCACCTCTCGTCCGACGAGGGCACCCAGGTGGAAGGCGCGGACGTCTTCGTGGTGGACATGACCGCCGTGCCGTCGGCCGGGCTCGACCTTTGGCAGTTCGACGGCCTGCGCGCCGGCCGCTGGGAGTTCCACTACGCGACCCCGGGCGCCGCCGACGGAGCCACGCGCCACAGCTCGGTGAGCCAGGCCGACTTCGACGAGCTGGTGGAGAACGACTGGACCTACCTGGTGGACGGAACGCTCACCAACGCGAACGGGCAGTCCTGCCCACCCGCCGCGCTCGCGAACCCGGGTAGCGCCACCCCCAACGGCAACGAGTCGGGCGGGAACCCTTGTTACGACGCTCCGAGCGTGCGCTTCGTGGTGGGCGCCGCCGCCGAGACCACCTACGGCCCGTGCGAGGTGGACGACGTGCCAGGCTTCGCCGTCACGTCCGGCGGGTCGACCACGGGGTCCATGACGCTGCACGGCGACCACCTCTTCTTCAACGGCTTCCCCGAGGGCGACGAGGGCGGCGTCATGCGCCTCGCGCAGTGGCTCGCGGACTGTGACCTCAATCTTGACGGAACGGTCACGGCGGCCGAGCTTCAGGCGATTGCCCCCGCGCAGCTGCCGGAGCTCGACGAGCGCTTCCAGCTGGGGGGCTCGCTCATCACGCCGCTCGACACCATGTACACCTACGTTCGCGCTCAGCTGAAGACGCAGGGCCACTTCCAGGGCGAGGGCGAGTGCCCTCCCGACGGCATGCCTCACGAGCACTGAACCGCCATGCACGACACGAGCCTCACGTTTGACCCACCTGCGCGGACCGCGAACACTCCCCCTGTGTCGCATTGCCGCCATGCGTGGATCTCGCCCGATTCGAGGCGCAGCGTGCTGGCCAGCGTCTTGGCTCTCGCGCTGCACGGCGCCGTCTTGTGGAGCGCTGGGAGGCTCCCCGCCCAGGACGCCTTGGCGGGTTCGCGGCTGCGGCCCGAGCCTTCCCGAGTGGAGACGGTCGCCTTCGAAGCGTTGCCTGCACCGGAGGCTGCGAGTGACCCCGCGCCACTGGCAGCACCCGCGCCGCGCGTCCCGGCTGCCGCGCCCGCCGTGGCTCCGCGCCCTCCGGCCGTGGATCCCTTTGCGCCGCCGGTCATGGCGCCGCGCGTCATCGTGGCGGGGGAGCGCGTCTTGCTCAATCGGCCCATCGACCTCACGCACCTGACGAGCGCGAGCGCCACCGCCATCGCCGGGTCGGCGACCGTGGGCGCGCCCGCCGGCGGCACGGGGACCGCGGGGTCCTCCGCCG
>CAZEAA010000810.1:0-1480 GCA_964510015.1 uncultured Sandaracinaceae bacterium | reverse complement strand
AACTCGATGTAGCTCATGGAGGCGTTGTCGCCCTTGCGCTTGCCGATCTTGATGATGCGCGTGTACCCGCCGCCCTTGTTGTCGTTCGCCTTGTTGCGCTCGACGAAACGGGGCCCGAGCTCGTGGAAGAGCTTCCACACGAGGTTGGTGGCGTCGTCCACCTCACCCTCGGCGGTGGTCTTCTCGCCGCGCAGCGGGAGGAACTTGGCCACCTCACGCTGCGCGTGGGTGCGGGCCGCGAGGATGCGACCGCGCTCGACGTCGTCCGTGACCTTGCCGAGGTCGACCGTCAGGTCGTCGCCCAGACGCACGGCCTTCGAGACCAGACGCTCCACCACGCGGCGAAGCTCCTTGGCCTTCTCGTCGGTCGTGACGATCCGCTCGTGAAGCACGAGGTTACCCGCGAGGTTGCGGAACATGGCCCTACGGTGGCTGGTGTTACGGCCGAACTTACGGCCCGCCTTCTGATGTCGCATCGTCTTATCCGTGCCCCGTTGCGGGGAAAATCTTGAGAGGGAGAGAGGTGGTCACGAGCGCTCGGGGAGCGCCCGCGCGACCGCTCACGGGAGGACCTGTTGGCCGTTCCAGCGGCTCAGCATGGTGGGCCAGTTGTCGATCTTCATGCCCAGGGAGAGACCCATGTCGGTCAGGATCTCCTTGATCTCCTTGAGCGACTTGCGGCCGAAGTTCTTGGTCTTCAGCATCTCGGCCTCGGTCTTCTGCACCAGCTCACCGATCAGGTGGATGTTGGCGTTCTGGAGACAGTTGGCGGAGCGCACCGAGAGCTCGAGCTCTTCGACGCTGCGGAAGAGGTTGTCGTTGAGCGGCTCTTCGCTCGACTCGTGGATGCTCGGCTCTTCCTCTTCCTCGAAGTTGATGAAGATGGTGAGCTGGTCCTTGAGGATCTTCGCGGCGAGGGCCACGGCGTCCACCGGCGAGACGGCGGCGTTGGTCCACACCTCGAGGGTGAGCTTGTCGTAGTCCGTCATCTGACCGACACGCGCGTTGGTGACCGTGTAGTTCACCTTGCGGATGGGCGAGAAGATGGAATCGATCGCGATGGTGCCGATGGGCATCCCCGGCGTCTTGTTGCGGTCGGCCGACACGTAGCCGCGGCCCACGTTGATGGCGAGCTCCGCGGAGAAGCGGCCGCCCTTGGCGACGGTGCAGATGACGTGGTCGGGGTTCAGGATCTCGACCTGGTCGTTGACCTGGATGTCCCCGGCGCGGACCTCGCAGGGCCCTTCCTTGTCGATGCGGACGAGCTGCGTCTTCGCGGAGTGGGCCTTGACCACCACCTCCTTGAGGTTCAGCACGATGTCGGTGACGTCTTCCACGACGTCCGGCACCGAGGTGAACTCGTGCAGCGCGCCGTCGATCTTGACCGACGTGATGGCCGCGCCCTGCAGCGAGGAGAGCAGCACACGACGAAGGCTGTTGCCCAGCGTGATGCCGAAGCCGCGCTCGAGCGGCTCACACG
>CAZEAA010000809.1:0-1481 GCA_964510015.1 uncultured Sandaracinaceae bacterium | reverse complement strand
GCGACGCGCGCGAGCGACCAGTATGCGCTCGCTGCCTCCATCGACGAGTCTCTGTCGGGACTGAAGGTGGCGGCGTCAGTTCGAAATGCCATCGAGAGGGCGCTGCGCTCCGACCCGGAGCGGCGCTTCGACAGCGTGGATGCGTTCCTTCATGGCCTCGCTCCGCGGCGCCGGTGGCTACGTGCGGTTGGCCTGGCGCTGACGGCTCTGACGATGGGCGTTGGTCTCACCGTCCTTGCGGGGCGAGGCACCGTCGTGGAGGGCGGTGAGACGTCAGACGCTGCGTCGCCCGGCGCTCGTGATGTCTGTGGGCAGCTCCCATTGGAGTGGGACTTCGTGACGACGGTCGACTCGGTCGACTCGGGGGCCGTCGAGCTCGGCTCGCAGGGGCGCTACCGGGCGTCGTTCCAGCGGCAGCAGGGATGCGCCTTCGTGGTGGATCTCAGCCGCACTTCGGACCGACATGCAGGTACTCGCGGTTGGCCGGAAAACAGGCCGGTCCGCTCCGGAGAGTCGCCCGTCATCCTGGCGGACTCATCGAACAGGGCTCTGACGGGCGAGTTCGTGGTCGCTCTGCAACGGGACTCACCGCAAGGCCTTCCAGCAGGGCCATCCAGTTCCTCAGCACGGCCGGTCGAGCACGCGTTCCGCCTTCGCTTCACTGGAGACCGCCTCCGCGGTGAGTTCTCCGTGTCGAGCTCGGACGGGCCGTACAGTGGAACCTTGGAGGGGCGCGCGTCGGCACCCGGAGAAAATCGACATGAGCGCTGAGCCGAAACCACCTGCTCAGCGGACTCGTCTCGCGGAGCCAGGAACGACGCCATGACGACCACCAACAACAGCCGGATGACCCCCGACGATCGAGCGGCGCTATCCACGCTCATCGACGAGCAGTGGCCACGGCTGCGGCGCTTCTTCCGCTCCAAGGCGCCCGAGCCCGAGGTGTTGGATCTCGCGCAGCGCACCCTGCTGATCTACGTCGAGAAGGTCGCTGCCGGTGAGACCGCGAGCGCAGGCTTCCTCTGGGGTATCGCGCGCAACGTCCTGCGGCAGCACTATGATCGCGTTCGCGTGGCGCAGCCGTTCGACAGTAGCGTCCACAGCGTGACCGACTTGGGACCGCGTCTGAGCTCTCGCCTCAGCGATCGACACCAGCTCGCGCTCGCGCTCCGTTCACTTCCGGCCGATCAGCAGATGGCCTTCGAGCTTCGCCACGGCGAAGAACTATCGCTCGAGGAAGTGAGCGAAGCGCTGGGCGTCAGCCTCGCGACGACCAAGCGATACTTGGCTGCTGCGCGAGACGCACTCGGTGAGCATTTCGATGCCGCCTCCGGGTACTACCGCTCGAGCTGATGTCGGTGTCGGTCTGGTTCACGTTTCGATGGGCGATGAGGAGACAGGATGAGTACGCGATTCACACTTCTATTGATGTTTGCGGCGGCCGGGCCTGGGCATAGTGGGCATTGCCAAGCACGACGCAC
>CAZEAA010000808.1:0-1486 GCA_964510015.1 uncultured Sandaracinaceae bacterium | reverse complement strand
GCGCGGAGGAAGCCCTTGCCGTTCTTGCCGCCCGTCGGATCGTACGCGGTGACGCGCTCGATCATCAGGAGCATGGTCTGCGCGAGCCGGATCGGGCCGGCGCAGTACTTCGCGGGGTGCGTCTGGAGGTCGACGAAGAAGTCGCTCGGGCCGGCGAAGAGCGCGCGCTCGCGGTCAGTGACCGGGAGGCCGGCCTGGTTGTCGAAGGCTTCCTTCGGGAAGAACCCGAAGACCGTCTTCAGGTCGTAGACCTGCGTGTCGCCGACGTAGCAGTCGACGTCGAAGGACTCGATGATCATGCCCGCCGACATCGACACGTTGGTGATCTTCACCACGGTGCGGAAGGTGCCCGAGCCGGGCAGCACCTCGGCCTTGATGGTGGCCTTGCCGTCGAGGTTGCGGAAGAGCAGGTCTTCTTCCGTGGTGAGCGCGCTGCCCACGAAGCTGGCGAGCCAGCCGCAGGGCTGCAGGGCCGCTTCCAGGAACACGCAGAACGGCATGGTGGCCGCGCCGTTCTCGCGGAAGTACCACTCGTCGTCGGGGAAGTCGTACTCGATCTCGATGACCGCCCCGGCCTTCACGGCGCCGATCTCGCCGTCCACGCGGGTGACGCGCGTCATGAAGTGGTAGGGCGGGCCCGGCAGGCGCGCGACCTTGCGGGTTCCGTCGAACACCCGGTACATCTCGCCGAAGGCGTCCGAGGGCTTGCCCCACGCACAGGCCAGCAGCGACGCGTAGCCGAACTCGAAGCCGTTGGCGCTGGCCACGGGCTTGGCTTCCACGTAGTCGCGCAGCAGCTCGGGCATGCTGGTGATGGGCCAGTCCGGCACCAGGCGCAGACCCATGCGGCGGGCGTGGAAGGCGCCGAGGCCGTCGATGGTGCAGAGCAGGTCGGCGTAGAGCGTGGGCACCGGGCCGTCGAGCACCTCCTCCACGAAGATCTCGTAGACGAGCTCCTTGTTGTTGGGCAGCACCTGGCCGCGGCAGAGCAGCTTGAAGGCCTCTTCGGGCACGGGCTCGAAGCGCCAGCCGTCGCGGTCGGTCGTGTAGCCGAGGGCCGCGAGGTAGAACGCCATCATCTGGACGCAGCCCTCGAACATGAGGGTGCCCGGCATGCACGGGTCGTTCTTGAAGTGGCCGCTGAAGAACCAGTTGTCGGCCGAGATGGCCTGCGTGGCCCGCAGGTAGCCGCGCTTCCAGGGGCCGCCCTGCGGGTCGAACGAGGTGACCTCGTCGAGGAACAGCATGGGAGCCGCTTGGATCTTGGGCGTGCGGTTGTGCGTGAGCAGGCGCTCGTAGCCGGGGCCGAAGCAGGCGTAGGCGTTGCCCTCGCTGAAGGCGCGGATCTGGTCGCCCGTGAACGCGGTGCGCGTGCTCGGGATGGCCGGCGCGTCGAGACGGGCCTGCTCGCGTGGGACGATCTTCTGCTCCTCGGGCTTCCACAGGATGCCAGCCGAGTCGGCGAGCTCCTGCGTGGTGAAGAAGC
>CAZEAA010000807.1:0-1487 GCA_964510015.1 uncultured Sandaracinaceae bacterium | reverse complement strand
GTCTCGAGGTACACGCAGCAGGCGCCCTTGCGCTTGCCGCCCTGGTTCACCGCGGACACGGAGGCGTCCAGCGTCTTGAGCCACGGCACGATGCCGCTCGAGTGCCCGTTGGTGGCCTGAATCAAGCTGCCGCGCGAGCGCACGCGGTGGTACGCGAGGCCGATGCCGCCCGAGAACTTCGAGAGCAGGGCCACGTCGGTGTAGCGCTGGTAGATGCTCTCCAAGTGATCCGCCGGCGAGTCCAAGAGGAAGCAGCTCGACAGCTGCTCGTGCTGCGTGCCCGCGTTGAACAGCGTGGGCGAGCTGGGCAGATACTCGAGCGTGGAGAACAGGTGGTAGAGGTCGATGGCGTCGCCCACCGTCTCGGACACGCCGCTCGCGATGCGCATGAAGAACTGCTGCGGCGTCTCGATGACCTGACGGCGCTGCGGGTGACGCAAGAGGTAGCGGTCGTACAGCGTGCGCAGGCCGAAGTACTCGAACTCGCGGTCGCGGCCTTGGTCGATGGCGTCGTCCAGCTTGCGCGCGTTCTGCTCGCTGAAGGCCATGAGGCGCGCGTTGGCGAGGCCCAGCGAGTGCGCGACGGCGATGGACTGCGAGAAGGCGTGGATGCCCTGCCCACGCACCTCCTTCTGGATGCACGTGCCCAACAGGCGCGCGGCCAGCTTGGCATACTGGGGCTCCTCCGCGATGAGCCCCGCGGCGGTCTGGATGCTCAGCTGGTCGAGCTCGAGCGTGGTGGCCCCGTCGTAGAGACCGTTGATGGTCTTGGTGGCCACGCGCAGGGTGTCCACGTCGGTGAGCCCCTCGCAGCAGCGGTTCACGGCGCGCACGATCTTGCTCAGGTCCACCGGCTCGCGGTTCCCGTTCCGCTTGGTGACGTGCATGGTGGTCTGCGTGGCCGGGTCGTTCGCACGGGCACGGCCAGCGGGCGGCAACAAACCGCGGCTCTCTTGGGTCTCGTTCAGCATGGGGGTCTCCAGGGTTCGGGTGGGCCGGCCAAAGCTACCGGGCGGGTGTGACCCAAACGGGGAGAGCCATCTGCGAAGGCACGACGACGGAACGCCGTGGGCCCCTGACGAGCCAGCAGACCAACCTCAGCCCCCGCGGGCATGTGCGGCCCCCACGAAGAGCAGACGGACCGCACGGAACGAGAGGCCCCGACGCGGACCCGCTGCCCCCCTTAGAGGCCTTCAGGTCGAACCGGCGCGGGTTGTCTCTCCCACGCCGTTTGCTGGCAGGTCTTCGGGCTCACGAGCGCTTCGGCTTTCGCCGGCTTCCTACCGTCCCTCGCTTCCCAGCCTCTCGGCCAGTGCGATCCATGGGACTCGTTCTCGTATACCGCTGCGGGGCAGCCCCGGGATTGAACCGGGTTCCCTATCAAGTCCCTGGAGGCCAGGGACACCAACACGGGCACAACCTAGTGGGGGGGTCGCGGGGTTGTCAACGCAATCTGTGGGGGTGGGGCAGGGGCGCGTGCAGTCCCG
>CAZEAA010000806.1:0-1493 GCA_964510015.1 uncultured Sandaracinaceae bacterium | reverse complement strand
GAGCGCGCCCACAGCAGCCGGGCTAAGTAATACACATATTATTTCGAGCCCGGCTGCGAGGACGAAAGCCCCGATCGGACTATTTGGCGACACCCTCACAGCATGAGCATGTCGTCGTCGATGTCCCCGCCATCGAGCGTGAGCTGCGTGTCCATCAGGCGCTCTTCGCCCAGCTGCTCGATGTACTCGCGGATCTCCTTCACCGCGTTCACCAGCACCGCGAAGCGCTCGCGCGACAAGAACAACACCGTGCCCTGCGTGGCCATGGTGACCGTGGCGGTGGTGGGCTCGTTGTGGATCAGCGCAATCTCGCCGAACACGTCACCGGGCTTCAGCGTGGCCAGCAGCACGCGGTCGCTGCCGTCCACCTTGGACACGTCGGCCTCGCCGCTCAGCAGCAAGAAGAGCCCGCGGCCCTGCTCGCCCTCGCGAATGACGCTGGTGCCGGGCGCCAGGTCGTGCGCCGCGAAGCCGCGCACCAGATCCAAGCGCTGCTTGGTGTCTAGCGGGCGGAACAGCGGCGACGTGGCCAGCAGGTTGTTCAGCAGGCGCTCGCGCGTGAACTTCTCGAGCGCCGCGGCGATGGCGCCCACCTGACTGGACGCAGCCACCAGGGCCTCGCGCGAGAACTCGAGCAGGTCGCAGTCGTCCAAGGCCACCACGGTCGCGCTGCGCGGCTGCGCGGACACCAGCGCCATCTCGCCGAAGATGGCGCCGTCGTGCAGCTTGGCCAGCTTCTGCACGGCGCCGTCGTCGCGCGCGCGCTGCACCTGCACTTCGCCACGCGCCAGCACGAAGAACGACGTGCCCACGCTGCCCTGCTCGATGATCACCTGACCGGGCCGCGCGCGCACCAGCCCCAGCGCACCGAGCACCGCCGCGAAGTTGTCGGCCGGCAGCTCGCTGAACACCGGGATGGGGGTGACCTTCTCGGGGTACGCCGCGATGCGCGAGAGGTCGATGGCAATGCGCGCTGCCTGCGTGGCCAGCTCCCCGAGCGGCGGCGGCGTGTCGAAGCGCAGCCCGTCCGGCAACGGCGTCTCGGGGTCGCCGAGCGACAAGCGCACGCCGCGGCCCAGCTTGGGGGAGTCCTTGGCGTAGAGCGTGGCCACGCCGGCGAGGAGCTGCCCCAGCTGCGGCTCGAGTGCTTGGAGCACCTTCAAGGCGACGAGCGCACGCAACGGATAGCCCGCGTGCGCCGCGTACTGCGCCAGCTTGGTGTAGACCATGGCGGCCGCTTGGGGCTCGCCGAGGGCAAGCAAACAGTCCGCGATGCGCAGGCGCCCGTCGAGGCTCGCGGGGTTGAGCTGCACCTCGGCCGCGTAGCCGTGCAGCGCCTCGGCGTAGCGGCCCGCGTAGAGGTGGTCGTCGGCGTACTCGTGAAGATCCTTGAGGGTGCGCATCGGCGGGAGCGTACCACGACCCCGCCAACGACTACGACCAGGTCAACGTCAACGTGGTCGTAGTCGTTGACGTCGTCGTGGTCGTTGACG
>CAZEAA010000805.1:0-1501 GCA_964510015.1 uncultured Sandaracinaceae bacterium | reverse complement strand
GCTCGGCTACTCGGCGGACGACCTCGCCGCCGTCCCCGAGGGCGCCAACATGGGGCTCGGCTGCGGCAACCCCCAGGCCATCGCCTCGCTGAAGCCCGGCGAGACGGTGCTCGACCTCGGCTCGGGGGGCGGGTTCGACTGCTTCCTGGCGGCCAAGCAGGTGGGTCCGACGGGCCGCGTGATCGGTGTGGACATGACCCCCGACATGGTCAGCAAGGCGCGCGCCAACGCGCAGCAGCTGGGCACGACGAACGTGGACTTCCGGCTCGGCGAGATCGAGCACTTGCCACTGGCGGACGGATCGGTGGACGTCATCCTCTCGAACTGCGTGATCAACCTCAGCCCCGACAAGGCGGCGGTGTTTCGAGACGCGTTCCGCGTGCTGAAGCCTGGCGGGAGGCTCGCCATCTCGGACGTGGTGATGCTGCGGGCGTTGCCGCAGGCGCTCGAGCAAGACGTCGCGGCGCTGACGGGCTGCGTCTCCGGTGCCGCGCGTGTGGACGAAGTGGAGCGACTCCTGAAGGAGGCCGGCTTCAGCGGCGTGCTGGTGAAGGTCCGCCCAGAGAGCCGCGACTTCATCCGCGACTGGCTGCCGGGGTCCGGCGTGGAGGACTTCGTCGCGTCCGCCACCATCGAGGCCGTGAAGCCCGCCGGCACCGCGTGCTGCGCACCTTCCTGCTGCGCCCCCGAGGCCGAGGCGTGATCGACGCAGCGCTGCGCGGCGCGTGGAGCGACCTCGAGAGCAGGCTGCGCCCCTTCGTCGCGCGGCGCGTGCGCTCCGAGGTCGATGTCGATGACGTGGTCCAAGACATCCTCTTGCGACTCCAGCGCGGTCTCGGTGGGCTGCGCGACGAGCAGCGCTTCGGTCCGTGGGTGTATCAGCTGGCGCGCAACGCCGTCGCCGACCATCAACGCGTCGCCGCGAAGCACCGCGTCGTGTCGGATGAACGCGTGCGCGAGGAAGCCGCCGAGGTTGACGACGACGAGCGCGCCGTGGAGCAGGCGTTGGCCAGCGTGGTGGTGCTCTTCGTGGCCGCGCTGCCCTCTCCCTATCGAGAAGCGCTCACGCTGACGGAGCTCGAAGGGGTCACGCAGAAGCAGGCCGCCGAGATGCTCGGCATCTCGCACTCGGGGATGAAGTCCCGCGTGCAGCGTGGCCGCGCGCTCCTGCGCAAGTCCCTCGAGGACTGCTGCACCATCGCCCTCGACGTGCGCGGCCGCATCGTGGGCTGGGAGCCGAGGCCGGACGGCCGACTGCCGGCTGCCTGCGGCGCTGCCTGCTTCGGCGAGCAGGTGACGGCGGTGAGGGAGAGGGCGCGATGAGCGGCGCGCCGACGAGGCTGGCCGGCGGGCCATCCTTCTGGACACACGCGGACGTGAGCGACGAGTCCTCGTGGACCGCGCACATGAGCCGTGATGCGCTGGACGAGCTACGACATGTGGCGAGCGAGTTCAGGAACTGCTCACTCCGCGACCTGAGCGCCAGCGCGCTGCCGAAGCG
>CAZEAA010000804.1:0-1507 GCA_964510015.1 uncultured Sandaracinaceae bacterium | reverse complement strand
GGCACGTGTGTGCCGGGCGGCAGCTCTCCCGAGCACGTGTACTCGTTCACGCTGACCGAGCGCGCCATGGTGGATGTGGCGCTCGAGTCGTCGTTCGACGGCGCGCTGTACCTGATGACCGACTGCGGCTCGGGCGAGCTCGCGTGCAATGACGACAACCCGGACACGGCGCACTCGCGCTTGCAGCTCACGCTGGACGCCGGCACGTACTACGTGGTGGTGGACGGCTACGGCTCGCCCAGCCAGGGCGAGTACTCGGTGTCGGTGCAGACCCGCTCCATGCAGAGCCTGGCGCAGGTGTGCTCGGCCGCCGCGCCGATTACCCCCGGCGTGGCGGTCCGCGGCGACACCACCGCGAGCGCCGACTACTTCCAGGCTACGTGTGCGGGTGGGGCTCACTCGCCCGACGTGGTCCATCGCCTGAGCGTGCCGGCGCCTTCGCGCCTGCGCGTTCGTCAGTCCACCCCGAGCCACGACGGCGCCATCTACGTGCGCTCCGCGTGCGACTCGGCCGCCACCGAGGTCCTCTGCAACGACGACTTCGGCACGACCACGGCGTCCATGATCACGGGCGTGGTGCAGGCGGGCGAGTACTTCATCTTCTCCGACGGCTACGGTGGCAACTCGGCCGGCGCCTTCGAGTTCGTGGCGGACCTCGCGCCGCTCGCGGGCGGCCAGGCCAACGGGGACACGTGCGCGGCTCCGCTCGCCTTCCAGCCCGGTGTGCTGGCGGTCGACACCTTCCAGGCGGCCGACGACCTGGCGGGCAGCTGTGGCGGGCAGGGCGGCGCCGACGTGGTGGTCGCGCTCAACGTGACCAACCGCTCGCGCCTGCGGGTGAACGTCGCCAACACCGAGTTCAACGGCGTCCTCTACGTGCGCGGCGGCCAGTGCGGCGTGGCGACCGGTGAGGTGGCCTGCTCGGCGATGGCCGCGGGCAACACCGCGCTCGACACCGTGCTGCAGCCCGGCCAGTACCACCTCGTCATCGACGGCGTGGACGCGGCGAGCTTCGGCCAGGCCGATCTGGACATCCAGCTCGAGGACCTCGCCGCCATGGAGCGCACGTGCCGCGCGGCGCCGCGCATCACGCCGGGTCGCACCGTCAACGGCACCACCGTGGGCGAGGCCGACAGCTTCCAGGCCACCTGCGCCGGCAACGCCGCGAGCCCCGACCGCGTGTACCAGCTGCGCCTCACGCGCCGCATGACGGTGCGCGCGCACATGACCACCACCGACTTCGACGGCGCGCTGCACATTCGCCGCGACTGCCCCGACGCCAGCACCGAGATCGCCTGCAACGACGACTTCGAGGGTCAACGTCAGTCCATGGTGGAGACCACCCTCGACGCGGGCACCTATTTCATCGTGGTGGACGGCTTCAGCCGCAACAACCAGGGCAGCTACAGCCTGCGGGTGGAGACCACGCGCCCCTGAGCGGGACGTCACTCGCGTGAGAGCAGCGCCGTCGCTTCCGCAAAGGGGGCGACGGCGTTCGCGATCTGCG
>CAZEAA010000803.1:576-1509 GCA_964510015.1 uncultured Sandaracinaceae bacterium | reverse complement strand
ACGCACTCGGGGTGAGCGAGGCGTCCACGTTCACGCGGGGGATCCTGCGGCGCGTGCGACGGCGGAGGAGTTAGCCTCCAGTCAGGTGATACCGCTCACGAAGGGACTGCCCATGACACCACTAGACGCCAGCGAACGCGCGGAGATGAACGCCTTGATACAGGGCGAGTGGCCGAAGCTCGAGCGCTTCTTTCGCTCCAAGGTCCCGCCTGGCGAGATCCAGGACCTCGCGCAGAACACTCTCTTGGGCTTCGTGAAGCGCAGCCAGGTCCCGCCCGACAAGCAGCGCGCGTACTTGTGGGGCATCGCGCGACGCCAAGTGGTGGACTACTACCGCCGCGGCAACCGAGGAGGGGTGGGGTTCGACAGCAGCATCCATGCGGTCTCGCAAGGCGGCCCCACGATGAGCAGCGTCTACAACCGGCGGAACCAGATCATGCGCGCCGTGCAGAGCTTGCCTCTGGACCACCAGACCGCGCTCGAACTCAAGTACGGAGAGGGACTGACCGACCCCGAGGCCGCCGAGGCGCTGGACGTGAGCTTGGCCACCTACAAGCGCTACGTCACGGCAGGCCTGGTCGCGCTGCGCGAGCGCTACGGCATCGACGGGGAGCAGCAGGTGGGCGGGGCGTACCAGGGGGGCTGATTTTTCTTCACGGAGCGTGAGCCGGTTCGGGGGCGTGCGGCGACATGTCGGGAGCAACGGCCGGAGTGCGCAGGGCAAGAGTGCTCTGAAGCTCCGCGCCTCTTTCCCCGAGGCCACCACGTGAATCTTCCGCTCCGCACAACTTCTGACCACGCACCATCCCCACCCATCGAGACGCGTCTCCGCGACCTGCGCGACGCCCTCACGAGTGGACTCGTCGAACGCGATCTCTCGATTCGTCTGGCTCTGCTGGCCGCCATGCAGGCCAACCAGGGTGGCAATTATCT
>CAZEAA010000803.1:0-566 GCA_964510015.1 uncultured Sandaracinaceae bacterium | reverse complement strand
CCATGGCCCCCCCGGCACGGCCAAGAGCCTCGTGGCTCGGCGCCTGCGCTTGGTGTTCTGCGGTGCAACGTACTTCGAGCGCTTGCTCACGCGCTTCACGGTGCCGGAAGAACTCTTCGGCCCACTGTCCATCAAAGGTCTGGAGGAGGACCGCTACCACCGCCTCACGACGGGCTACTTGCCTTCCGCGTCCGTGGCCTTCCTCGATGAGATCTTCAAGGCCAACAGCGCGATCCTCAACGCGCTGCTGACGCTCCTCAACGAGCGCGAGTTCGATAACGGCGCGGGCCGCCTGCGTTGTCCGCTGATCAGCGTGGTGGGGGCGACCAACCAGGTCCCCGAGGACGAGGTGGCGGAGGCCTTCTTCGACCGCTTCCTGCTGCGCCTGACCGTGGCACCGGTGAGCGCGGAGGGGTTTCGGTGGCTGCTCGGCGAGGATCGCCCGGGGTCGCCCGAGGTACTCGCGCCGCCTTCCGGACTGCAGCTCGACGAGGCCGACCGCGCGGCGCTGGCGCAGGCTGCCGCCGCTTGCGCACTGCCTGCGGCGGTGCTCGACCGCCTCGGCG
>CAZEAA010000802.1:0-1528 GCA_964510015.1 uncultured Sandaracinaceae bacterium | reverse complement strand
CCTTGGCGCTGATCGTCGCGGCAGTGCTGATGGGCTGCAGCGGGGGCGAGTCCACGGCGACCACCGCCACCACCACGGGACAGACCGTGGTTCCCGAGACCCCACCCGAGCGGGCGCCTGCCAGCGAACCGCAGGAGCTCGCCGGCGTGGACACCTCGGAGCTGGACAGCGAGGCGCGGCAGATCTGGTGGTCGCAGGTCAGTGATCTGACGTCCCCCTGCGGAGAGCCCGTCAGCGTAGCCGAGTGCATCACCACCACGGTGGCGTGTCGCTCGTGCGTTCCGGCCGCACGCTACGTCGCGCGCCTCGCCGCGGGTGGGGCCGAGCGCGACGAGATCCGCGAGTATTTCCGCATGCGCTACGGCCGTGAGGGCGTCGCGGACATCAACATCGACGACGCCCCGGTGCGCGGCGCGGTGATGGCCCCCGTCACCATCGTCGAGTTCAGCGACTTCGAGTGCCCCTTCTGCGCTCGCGCCCACCGGCCGCTGGGCCGCGCGGTGGAAGAGTTCCCCGGGCAGGTGCGCCTGGTGTTCCGCCACTTCCCGCTGTCCATGCACGAGCACGCGGCGTCAGCCGCCGTGGCCGCGGAGGCCGCCGGCGCGCAGGGGAAGTTCTGGGAGATGCACGACCTGCTGTTCGAGAACCAGACCTCCCTCGAGCCCACCGACATCGCCCGCTACGCGCAGTCTCTGGGCCTGGACATGAACCGCTTCCGCGCCGACTTCGAGGACACCGAGCTGCGCGCGCGTGTGGATCGCTCGCGGGCCGAGGGTCAGCGCGTGGGCGTGGACAGCACGCCCTACATCTTCGTCAACGGGCGTCAGCTGCCGGCCTCCCAGCTGGACGAGCTGGTGGACTACCTGCGCGAGGAGATCGCGGCGCGATGAAGTCCCCCGTGAATCTTCTCGGACAGGCCTCGTCCGAGCGGCTCATGCGACGGTCTCTCCCTGTGCTCGCGGCGCTGAGCTTGCTCGCTGCCGTCTTCCTCGCTCCACACGCCGCGCTCGCGCTGCGCGGTGGCCAGCCTGCTCCCGAGATCGGCCTGAACGACCAGCAAGGCCAGCGGGTGGACCTCGCCAGCCTGCGCGGCAAGGTCGTGCTGGTGGACTTCTGGGCCTCGTGGTGTGGCCCGTGTCGCGAAGAGCTCCCCGTGCTGGAGCGCTTGCACCGCACCCACAACGCCGCCGGCTTGGTGGTGGTGGGGGTCAACGTGGACGAGCAGGCCGCCAACATGACGCGCTTCCTCGAGCGCACGCCGCTGAGCTTCCCCGTGGTCCACGACGCGCAGCACGCGGTGGCAGGCCGTTACGAGCCCACCACCATGCCCTCGTCCTACCTGATCGATCGCAGCGGCGTCGTCCGCCACGTGCATCGTGGGTTTCGCGCGAGCGACGCGGCCGTGCTCGACGCCGAGATCCGCGCCTTGCTGCAAGCGCCCTGAGCGCCTGCCGAGCCTCGCGAGAGGCAACCGGGCACGCGCCGCCGAGCACCTTTGGGCAAGTTCCGGACCGCCCCAGCTTGCCGC
>CAZEAA010000801.1:0-1530 GCA_964510015.1 uncultured Sandaracinaceae bacterium | reverse complement strand
CGGACGCGCTGCGCTGGCTGTCCATCCAGCCCTTCCCTGGCAACGTGCGGCAGCTGGAGAACGTGATGGAGCGGGCGGTCACGCTGGCCGAGGGGCCCGAGATCGTGCCCACGGACTTCGTGCCGCAGCGGTCGGTGCAGCCCGCGCGCACGGACGCGCCCGCGATCCTGCCCGACGAAGGACTTCATCTCGAGCAGCACCTCGCCGAGCTCGAGCTGGGCCTCCTGCGCCAGGCCCTCGAGAGGACCGGCGGGAACCGCACCAAGGCGGCGGCCCTGCTGGGCATGAGCTTCCGCCAGTTCCGGTACCGTCTCGCCAAGCACGACCCGGCGAGCGCGACCAACGACGGGGGCAACGATCCCGACGGCGATGACTGAGTCCACGGCCAGGACGCCACGCGACGTGAGCGTGCCCCGCCGCTGGCTCGCCTCTCCATGGCTGCTCGCCGGAGCCGTCGTGTCCGTGTACCTGCTCTCGCTGAGCGGAGGGTGGCTCGAGTACGATGATGACTGGCTCGTTCGGGACAACGAGCTGCTGACGTTGCGCGACCCGGGCGTGTTGGCGCGCGTCCTCCTCGATTTCCGTCCCGAGACGCGGCTCGTGCTGGGCGCGGAGTACTTGCCCGTGCGCGATGTCGTCACGTGGTTGGGTCGCGCGTGGCTCGGTCTCGAAGCGTTCGGCTTCCGCCTCCTCGCACTCGGCCTGTACGCCGGCGCGTGTGGGCTCGTGCTGAAGTGGACGTCGTCTCTCGCATCGCTGTGCGACGACCGGCTCCGCGAGCCGCTGCTGCTGAGCGCGTGGCTCTTCGCCCTCCATCCGGTCCACGCGGAGTCCGTCGCGTGGCTCGCAGGTCTCAAGGATGTCCTCGCGCTGCTCTTCGTCGCGGGCGCACTCGCGCTTTCGGGGAGAGAGTCCCGCCTGAGTCGCAGCGGCGTGGTCGTCTGCGTGGCGCTCGCCTGCGCCAGCAAGAGCGTTGCTGTCGTCACCCCAGCGCTGCTGGTGCTCGCGTGTGCGTTGCGACGCGGTCGACAAGACATCCCCGTGCTGGTCGCCAGCTCCGCGGTGTCCGTGGCATGGGGGACGGTGCACATGACCGTCGGGCGCAGCGTGGGCATGTTGGCGGCCCCGCTCGGAGACTCGCTCCTCGAGCGCGTCGGGTCGGTGGTCGTGGTGTTCGCCCGCTACCTCCTGCTCTCGTTCGGGGCGCATCCCCACAGCGTCGTCTACGACGTGCCGGTGCACGCGGTCGACGCGGAGTCCCTCGGGGCGCTTGCCGTCCTCATGGTCATCGCGGCTCTCGGCCTGTGGGCGTGGCGGAGGGGCGTGCGCTGGCCCGGGGTGGCGTTCGCGTGGTTCGTCGTCTCGCTGCTGCCGGTGTCGCAGGTCGTGGCGCCACTCCAGAACCGCATGGCGGACCGCTACCTGCTCGTCGGTGTGTGGGGTCCTTGCCTCGTGCTGGCGATGGCGCTCTCGGCCATTTCCCGACGAGCGCGTCCCAGCCTGGCGAGCGGGTTCCTCGCGGTCATGGTG
>CAZEAA010000800.1:0-1549 GCA_964510015.1 uncultured Sandaracinaceae bacterium | reverse complement strand
GCTGCATGTCGAGCGGCAGCTCGCCGATCTCGTCGAGGAAGATGGTGCCGCCGTGGGCTTGCTCGAACGACCCCCGGTGCCGGTCGCTCGCACCGGTGAACGAGCCACGCTCGTGCCCGAACAGCGTGCTCTCCACCAGCTCGCGCGGGATGGCGCTGCAGTCCTGCACCACCAGGGGCTGCGCGGCGCGCTTGGACGCCCGATGGATGGCGCGTGCCACCAGCTCCTTGCCGGTGCCCGTCTCGCCGCGCACGAGCACGGTCAGGTCGCTGGGCGCCACCTTCTCGAGCACCGCAAAGATCTCGCGCATGCGCGTGCTGGTGCCCGCCAGGTCGTAGAAGGTCTCGTTGCCGCTGACCGCGATGTCGATGCTGCCCTCGAGCGGCTCGAAGCGAATCTGGGTCTGACCCACCGTGAAGAGCGTGCCCTGCCGCAGCCAGACCTCGCGGATGCGCAGGTCGCCGACGCTCGTGCCGTTGGTGGACTCGAGGTCGCGCAGCAGCACGCCCTTCTCGTCGGCCACCAGCTCGCAGTGCGTGCCGCTCACCGCCTTGTCGGCCAACACCAGGTCGCAGATGACGCTGCGCCCGATGGTCACGCGCTCGCGGTCGATGACCAGCTCGGCGCCCTTGTTCTGGCCACTGACCACCGAGAGCCGACTGCGCCGCAGCCTCCGCGACGTGAGCCGTGGATCGACGAACACGCTGGTCAGCATCCCCGGGTCGATGCTCATCTGGCGCCGTCCTCTCGGATGGCGCGCATCGCGGCGGCGTAGTCGGCCTGAGAGAAGACCGCGCTGCCGGCCACGAGCACGTCGGCGCCCGCTTCGATCACCTGCCGCGCCGTGCCGACCTTCACGCCGCCGTCCACCTCGAGATCGATGTCGAGCCCGCGCTCGTCGATCATGGCCCGCAGCCGCGCCAGCTTGGGGAGCGCCGAAGGGATGAACGACTGCCCCCCGAAGCCGGGGTTCACGCTCATGACGAGGATCAGGTCGAGCTGATCCATGACGTAGTTCAGGCACGACTCGTCGGTGTGCGGGTTGAGCGACACGCCCGCGCGCTTGCCGAGGCCGCGGATCTGCTGGAGCACGCGGTGGAGGTGCGGACACGCCTCGGCGTGCACCGTGATGACGTCGGCGCCCGCCGCCGCGAACTCCTCCACGTAGCGCTCGGGCTCCACGATCATGAGGTGGCAGTCGAGCGTCTTGCTGGTGACCTTGCGCAGCGCCTGCACCACGGGCGGACCGAACGTGATGTTGGGAACGAAGCGCCCGTCCATCACGTCGAGGTGAATCCACTCGGCGCCTGCGCTGTCCACTTTGCGCACCTCGTCTCCGAGAGCTGCGAAGTCCGCAGCGAGAATGGAAGGAGCGATGCGGAGCGACTTCGACGAGCGTGGCACGCGAGTAGAATCCACGCTGGCTGGCTAGTGTCAACCACGCTGGCTCTCGTGGTGGTCGGCTCGCTTGTTGAGGAGGCGTGATCGCGAGGCGGGGCGGGGGGGGGGTCGCGGCGGGCACGGACGCGCTGGCGCGTCCTCCCGGGAC
>CAZEAA010000799.1:0-1566 GCA_964510015.1 uncultured Sandaracinaceae bacterium | reverse complement strand
GCTGCGCGGCGAGCCGCACGAAGAGCTGATACAGCGCCTCGAGTACGCGCCGCCTCAGCTCGAGGGCGGGCACGTTCCCGGCGTCTGCGCCGCGCGGGCGCCCCTGCCGCGACAGCACTGGGAACACCTGCGTCAGCTCGTCGAACCAGGGCGGCACCACGCGCGCGAAGTCGGCGTCGTCGTACGTGGAGAGGCGCACGGCCAGCGCGTCGATCATCCCGTCGAAGGCCTTGTACGGCACCGACTCCCGCTCGTAGCAGCGCCCCCGCAGCAAGAGCGCATCATGCCCGCGGCGGACCTCGTCGAACGTGCTCTGCACCAGCGCGCTCTTGCCGAGCCCCGAGCCTCCCTGCACCAGCGCGATGACGCTGCCGCCCTCGCACGCCCTCGCGAGCGCGTCGTGCAGCACCTGGCGCTCGCGGGCCCGCCCCACCAGCTGCCCGCCGACCTCCTCCACGCTGTGCTGGCGGGTGAGACCCAGCGCCGCGCGGATCTCGGCGATGGAGGGGCGCTCGTCCGCGTGACGCGCGAGCAGGCGATGACAGATGTCCGCGATGGCGGGCGGGACATCCGCGACCACGCTCTCGAGCCGCGGCGCTTGCTGGACGTGAATCCACCGGTCGGTGACGGGCAGCATGCCGCTGAGCAGCTGGAACATCACGCAGCCGAGCGCGAAGAGGTCCGTCGCGGGGGTGGCCGGCTCACCGATCCACAGCTCGGGCGCCATGTACGGGGGCGTCCCGATCACCGCACGGTCGCTGTGCAGGCGCGTGCTCTCCCCGATGCGCTGGGCCAGCCCGAAGTCGAGCACGCGCACGTCGCCGTTGGGCTCCACCAAGATGTTGCTCGGCTTGAGGTCCTGGTGGACCACGCCGCGTTGGTGCAGGTACTCGAGCGCGTCGAGGATCTGCGCGAGCGTGTGCTCGAAGAACTCGAGGTCGCACACGGGCGTGACGAGCTGGGGTTCGGTCGGCTCGGCCAGTGTCTCGGCGTCCGAGTGGGCTCGCGGCCGCGCCGCGCGCGTGACGGAGTCGGCCCCCCGCAGGACCGCTCGTGGGCCGCTCGCCTGCGCCTCGTCGATGGTCCGGCGGATCCCGTCGATGAGCCCCACTCCGTCCACACGCTCCATCGTGAAGAACCACAGGCCGTCGTGGCACGCCAGCTCGTAGAGCGGCACCAGGTTCGGATGCGTGAGGTTGGCGACCGTGCGGAACTCGTTCTTGAACAGCAGCAGTCGGTCTGGCGCCAGCTCTCGGACGCGCAGCGTCTTGAGGGCCACCTTGCCGCCGTGCTCGGTGTCGACCGCCTCGTAGACGTCGCCCATGCCGCCGTGACCGATCAAGCCGAGCACGTCGTAGCGCCCGACGCGCACGGGGACTTTCCCAACGGCTTCTCGCAGCGATGACGATTCCATGGACGGCTCAGGCCATGAGACACCATTCCTGTTGAGTTGGAAAGTCACAGTCGGCTGATTTTTGACATTTTCTCAAGAAAGCGCGCTTCCCTGGAATTCCCTACGTGTTCTCGATGCCGTCGAACATCACCGCCAGCATCCACGTGTGACCA
>CAZEAA010000798.1:0-1571 GCA_964510015.1 uncultured Sandaracinaceae bacterium | reverse complement strand
TCATGATGGAGGTCGGCCGCGAAGAGCACGACCCCGAGCTCTTCGCGCACTGGATGCTCGACGAACAGGTGGCGGGTCCGCCCCTCCGAGAGGCCGACCACCGCCGCCACGTCGGCGAGGCTCACCGGCTGATCGAGGTGCGCCGTGAGCCACGCGATCAGCTTCGTGATCCGCGGGTCCACGCGCTCGGTCCGAACGCGACTACTCGCGAGCCGCGCGATCATGTCGCGGCCCCACGCGCGCAGGTCTTCATCGGTGTGGCGCGGGTCCTCGAACGTCGCGAGCAGGCGCGCGGGGAGCTCGCCGAGGCGCTCGCTCGGCACATGCACGATGGGCGCGCTCGAGAACAGGCCCCGCGCCATCTCGCGGCCGGCCTGACCGTCGGAGGCGACGAAGAGGTGGGCCACGAGGCCGTTCCCCGAGAACGAGTGCGGCGCGTCCGGCGCGACCGCGAGGGCCGTGCCGGAGACGCGCCCCGCATCCCCTTCGAAGTCGGCGGCGCCTCGCAGCGCGAGCGTCAGCTGGATCACGTGGTGAGCGTGCACATCCGTGGGCGGATATTGCTGACCCGAAGGCGCGCTGAGGATCCAGAGGCTCGCTCCCTCCCAGACCAGGATCCGACCATGCGCCTTCGTTCCCACGGCGCCGAGCCTACCCCACGCGTGAGTGGCCTGCCCAGCGCCAGCGCGCCGCGACGCGCTGCGTTCACCGCTACGCTTGCGCGCCCAGGAGGTCACGCCCCCCGGTGACGGTGAGCACGGACTTGCCGCGTGAGTGCCCCGCCGCGAGGGCACGCACCCCGTCCGGGGCCTCGCTCAGGGGATAGCGGTGACCGACGACGGGCGTGAGCGTTCCCGCCTCCAGCATCTGCTTGAGGATGACGAGGTCCTTGTGGTTCACGAGCGCGACCGGCGACCGGAAGCTCTGTCGGGTGGTGAGGCCGACGACCTGCGACCAGAACTGGCGGCCCATGCCGAGCCACTTGCCACCGCCCTCGCCGCCGAGGATCACGAGCGTCCCCGTGGGCGCGAGCACTCGCCGCAGCGCAGACACCTCACGACTGCCCGCGAGGTCGATGATGACGTCGTACTTGCGGTCCCCCTCCGTGGGGTCCTGCTGCGTGTAGTCGATGACGTGCGTAGCGCCCAAGGCGCGCACGTAGTCCCGCTTGGCCGTGCTGCACACGCCGGTCACCTCGGCGCCCATCGCGTTCGCCAGCTGCACCGCATAGGAGCCCACGCCGCCGCCCGCGCCGGTGATGAGCACCGTCTGGCCTGCTTCGAGCCGCGCCGCGCGGAGGCCCGTGAGGGCCGTGGTGGCCGACACCGGCACCGCCGCCGCCTCCGCGAAGCCGAGGTTCGAAGGCTTGTGCAGGAGCTTGGACGCCGAGGCGCGCGCGTACTCCGCGAAGGACCCGCTGGCGACGCCGAAGACCTCGTCGCCCGGCGAGAAGTCGGTGACTTGGGCGCCCACTTCCTCGACGACCCCCGCAACCTCGCTCCCGAGCACCGGGTTTCTGGGGGCCACCCGTGGAGCTCGAGATCGGTCGCGGGTACCTCGACTGCGACGCG
>CAZEAA010000797.1:0-1576 GCA_964510015.1 uncultured Sandaracinaceae bacterium | reverse complement strand
AGTCGAACTTGTCGGTGGACGCGAACAGCGGGGCGCCGCAGCCCGCGCAGCTGAACACGCCCACGCGGTGCTCGTCGTTCAGCGCATGGCTGAAGGGCCGCTCGGTGCCCTGCCGGCGCAGCACGTCGTACTGCGCCCACGTCAGCCGCTGCTGCCACTCGGCGTCGGTCAGCACGAGTCGCTCACCCACCGGCGGCGGGGTCGGCGTCACGCGCGTCACGGGCGCACCTGGCCCGGGCCACGGGACCGCCCGCGGAGGAGCGTGGTCCGGCTCTCGGCTGCAGGCGAGGCCCAGCAGGCCCAGCCCAGCCAAGAAGACTTCGCGTCGGTGCATGCGCCATAGCGTACGCGCCGGAGCCCGCCGCGTTACGACAAAGCTCAGGCGGTGACGAGCGGCAGCTGCCGGCGCGCGCTGGGCGACGGGATGCTGACGGGGTAGCTGCCCGTGAAGCACGCGTCGCAGTAGCCCTTGCCGGAGGCTTGGCCGCTGACTGCCTCGTGCAGGCCGGCCACGCTCAGGTAGCCCACCGAGTCGGCGCCCACGAAGCCCGCGATGTCCTGCGGGCTGTGCTTGCTGGCGATCAGCTCGCTGCGCGTGGGCGTGTCGATGCCGTAGAAGCACGGCCACGCGGTGGGCGGGGAGCTGATGCGCAGGTGCACCTCGGCCGCCCCGGCGTCGCGGATCATGCGCACGATCTTCCGCGACGTGGTGCCGCGCACGATGCTGTCGTCGATGACGGCCACGCGCTTGCCCTTCAGGATCTCGCTCACGGGGTGCAGCTTGAGGCGCACGCCGAAGTGCCGGATGGACTGCTGCGGCTCGATGAAGGTGCGGCCCACGTAGTGGCTGCGGATCAGGCCCAGCTCGAACGGCTTGCCGATGGCCTCCGCGAAGCCGAGCGCCGCTGCCACGCCGCTGTCGGGCACCGGGATCACCACGTCCACGTCGGCGTGCTGGTCTTTGGCGAGGGCGTGGCCCATGCGCTTGCGCGCCGCGTACACGCTGACGCCGTTGAGCACCGCGTCGGGACGCGCGAAGTAGACGTACTCGAACACGCACATGCGGTGCTCGCGCGGCTTGCCCTTGAAGGGGCGCAGCGTGCGCAGACCGAACTTGTCCACCACGATCATCTCGCCCGGCTCGATGTCGCGCACGTAGGTGGCGCCGATGAGCTGGAAGGCGGGCGGCTCGGAGGCCACCACCACCGCGTCACCCAGCTGGCCGAGGCACAGCGGGCGGAAGCCGTGCGGGTCGCGCACCGCCACGAGCTCGTCCGGCGACAGGAAGACCAGCGAGTAGGCCCCTTCCACACGCTGGAGCGCCTCCGCCACGCGGTCCTCGGTCTCGGCGGCGCGCGAGCGGGCGATGAGGTGCACCAGCACCTCCGTGTCGCTGTCCGACGAGAAGATGCTGCCCAGAGCCTCTAGCTCGGCGCGGAGCTCGAGCCCGTTGGTGAGGTTGCCGTTGTGGGCCACCGCGATGGAGCCGTGCGCGCAGTCCACCGCCAGCGGCTGCGCGGTCTTGATGTGGCTCCCGCCGGCCGTGCTGTAGCGCACGTGCCCGATGCCGCGGTTG
>CAZEAA010000796.1:0-1576 GCA_964510015.1 uncultured Sandaracinaceae bacterium | reverse complement strand
GCCGCCACCACCCTCGCGGTGCTGATCGAAGACGGGCGCGCGAAGATCATCGTCAACCTCGCCCACGCGCGCGCCGAGGGCGTGGAGCTGAGCTCGCAGCTGCTGCGCCTGGCCGAGGTGCTGTAGCGTGCGGGCTCGCGTGGGGGAGCCTTGCTGATCCTTCGCGGGATGTTCGCGCTGGTGGGCTGCGTGGGCTTGCTCATGCTGGGGTTCGCCGTTTTCTTCGCGAGCGACACCCTGAGCATGCTCGCCCAGGGCGTCCACACGCCGGGGCGCGTGGTCAGCAGCTCGTCGAGCTCACACGGTGTTGCGGCCAACCGGCGCACCACCTATCAGGCGTGGGTGGACTACACCCTCTCCGACGGTCGCGAGCTGCGCGGGCTGGCGCAGGTGCACTCGCTCTACGACGCGGGCGATGAAGTCAGCGTCTACTACCTGCCGAGCGACCCCGAGCGGTTCATCGTCCACCACTGGCTCGGGAGCTGGTGGCTGGCGGTGCTGCTCAGTGTGATGGGGCTGTTCCTCTGCTACCTCGGCTTTGCCCAGTTCTTCCGGAGCTAGCGGGTCGCCTGTCACTCCGGCGCCAGCCCCAACGCCTCGCGGAAGCGGGCCACCACCCGCTCGGGCTGGTCCTCCCAGCGCAGGTCCACCGAGAAGCCCGAGGCCGACCAGCCATCGAAGAAGTCGTCCGCGTTCCAACGCTCGAACTTACCGTCTTCGGCGTCGTGATCGACGTGCGCCACCGCCACGCCGTTGCGCCCGTTGGTCACACACAGCCAGGTGGCCGAGCTGTGGTCCTTCACGAACGGGAGCATGGGGCCCAGCTCGAAGCCGTCGTCCATGTAGGACGCGATGCGCGCTCGCGCGCTGACCATCTCCGCCGGGCCGAGGAGCGTGAAGCCGCCCTGCGCGCCCGTGTACTCCGCGTCCAGCGCCTCGAGGTGCTCCTCCTTGAGCATGAAGCCGAACTGTCCGCTCGCCGCGTGGTTCAGCAGGAAGGAGCGCAGCGGCTCGGGCGCCGCTATGCCGCAGGCCTGCTCGGCCTCGGCCAGGGCCGCCTCGCTGGTGGGTGGGCCCAGCTCGAGGGGCCAGAAGTGCTCGAAGAGGTCCGTGCTCTCGGCTAGGTGTGCGTCGAGCGCGCGCAGGCGCCGATGGAGCTCGTTGGCGTCGATGGTCATAGTGGTGCTCGGAGCGATGGTGAGCGACTCGTCACGAAAAGTAGCTCACGACCGCGGTTGCTCGAGGCACTGCACGCACGTACAGTGGCGGCCATGTCCAGTGAAGCGTTCGATGGGCGCCGTCGCGCGCCGTGGCAGCGGGAAGTGGGGATCGCCTCGGTGCTCGAGCGCTGGGAAGACGGTCGTCGCGGCAAGAACATGGTGCTGGCCCACGAGCTCCCGCCGCGTGAGGCGCGCAGCGGCCCCGTGCCCGACTCGCTCGCGACCCCCGTGCGCGACGCGCTGACCAAGCGCGGCATCTCGTCGCTCTACACGCACCAGCTCGAGGCGCTCTCGCTGGCGGGCGCGGGGCACGACTTCGTGGTCGCCACGCCCACCGCGTCGGGCAAGAGCCTCTG
>CAZEAA010000795.1:228-1584 GCA_964510015.1 uncultured Sandaracinaceae bacterium | reverse complement strand
AGGGGACCGGTCAGCGGAAGCGGCGCGCCGAGCGGCACCCCGCGCACCAGCGTGCCGTTGCTGCTGCCGAGGTCCTCGAGCACGAACCCGGAGGCGCCCTGGCTGACGCGGCAGTGCGCTCGCGAGACGCCGGTGCCCCGAATGCATACGTCGGCCTCGCGCCCGAGCGTGACCGGCAGCGCGCCGAAGAGGGCCACGCTCACGCCACCCACCCGCAGCCCGCAGCGCAGCGGAGGGGTTCGGCGCGCCTCGAGCCGCCGCATCAGGTCGCGCACCTCCACGTCGGCCGTGTCGCCCGCTGACTCGGAGCCACCGCGCAGCCGAGCGCCCGCGGTCACCCGTTCGAGCGCGGCCATGGCCTCGCGCCGATGGCCCACGACCATGGCCACCTCGTAGTCGCGCACCGCCGAGCGGCGCTCGCGCTCCCCAGCGGCTTCCTTGGCGCCCTGCTCCAGCAACGCCTCGAGGCGTTCGATTTCGCCCGCCGCCTCGAGGCAGCGCGTGGCCGCGTCTCGCAGCCCCAGCAGCTCGTACGCGGTGGCGGCGTAGGCCGGACGGTCGGCCTTCTCGAGGTGCGCGGCCGCCTCCTCCAGCAAGCGCCGGTCGTCGGCCGTGTGCACCCCGCGGCGTTGGGCGTCTTCCAAGCGCGCCATACCGATGTGCCCCGCCACCTCGCGTGCCTTGGGAGTGCCCTCGGGAAACCAGCGCAGCGCGTCGCGGTAGGCAGCCACGCGCTCTTCCACGCCCTGCTGCCGGGCCGCGTGGAACAGCCAGGCCTCGCCCGCCTCGGCGTCGGCGCCCGCTTCGGCGTAGAGCTCCGCGGCCTCGCGGTAGTCGCCACGGCCCTCGGCGCGCCGGGCGCGGCGGTAGGTCCCGTCGAAGACGCGTCGCAAGAAGCTCATCGGCCGCGAGCCTAGCAGGCGGGAACGTGTTCCGTACGCGAGGATTGATCCGCTGCTGTCGCTGTTTGAGGTATTCTTCGGGCGGCTGCCTCGCCCCACGGCCGCCCCCTTCCCCGCCACGGAGTCATCGGTTCATGAGCAATCGCCTCGGAGAGCTTCTCGTACGTGAAAAGCGCATCAGCCTGGAGCAGCTGCGCACTGCCCAGGAGACTCAGCGGCGGGACAAGGTCAGCCTGGGCTACGCGCTCGCGCGCCAGGGTGTCATCTCCGACGACGAGATCACCGAGTTCCTGAGCGCTCAGTACCGGGTGCAGTCCATCGACCTCAGCAACTACGAGATCGATCCCGACGTCATGAAGCTGATCTCGCACGAGGTTTGCACCCGCCACAAGGTGGTCCCCGTGTCGCGCGCCGGCTCGGCGCTGATCGTGGCCATGGTGGACCCGTCCAACCT
>CAZEAA010000795.1:0-218 GCA_964510015.1 uncultured Sandaracinaceae bacterium | reverse complement strand
CATCGACGACATCAAGTTCCTCACCGGGTACAACGTCGAGCCGGTCGTTGCTTCGGAGGCCGCCATCCTCGCGAAGCTGGAGCAGGGCAACGCCGCGCCCGAGATCTCCTACGACGACATCATGGATGGCTTCGACGAGGAGGACATCGACTTCACGGGCTCGGAAGAGGACGTGAACATCATGGACCTCGAGCGCGCCTCCGGGGACGCGCCCGTCG
>CAZEAA010000794.1:0-1587 GCA_964510015.1 uncultured Sandaracinaceae bacterium | reverse complement strand
TGACGCTCGCGCAGCAGCAGCGCGACGCCCAGCGCCATGGACAGCATGGCGACCAGGGTGTCCCAGCGAACGCTGTCCCCGAGCACGACCACGGACACGAACGCCCCCACGAATGGCGCCGTGGCGAAGTAGGCCGCCTCGCGCGCGGCTCCGACGAACCGGAGCGCGTAGGCGTCGAGCACGATGCTGAGGCCATAGCTCACGCTGCCGAGGAGCATCGCCACCACCACGTACCGAAGATCGGGCCAGGTCCCACCCACGACGATCAGCCCGAGCGTCACGTTGGTGCATCCCGCAATGAGGGTCTTCACGCGCACGATGGCGAACGGGTCGCGCAAGGTGAGCCGCTGCGTGAGGTTGTTGTCCAGCGCCCAGCACAGACACGCCGCGGCGAGCAGGAGTACGCCGGCGGTGTCAGCACCCAGCGCGCCCGACTCGAGCTTCAGCACCCCGGCGCCAGCGAAGATGAACAGCGCGGCCAGGGCGGCGTGCCACCCGAGGTGCTCCCGGAACAGCACCACCGCGAGGAGCACCGTAAAGGGCGCTTCGAGGTTCAGGAGCAGCGAGCCGCTGAGCCCCGTTACTCGCTCGAGCCCGAAGAGCATCAGCACCGGAGCGAGTACGCCGCCGGCAAGCACCACACCTGCGAGCTTGGGGACGTCTGCTCGAACGAGCCGGGCCTCGCTGCTGGTTGGCCGCATGGCGCGGTGCAGCCAGAGCCCCGTCGCTGCGCCCAGGTAGAGCAAGCCCGCCAACAGCACCGGAGACACTTCGGCGAGCAGCACTTTGGCGACCGGCGCAGAGAGGCCAAACAGCGCCGCCGCGCAGAGGCCGAACAGCGCGCCCTTGGTGGAGTCGGCGAGAGTTCGCGGCGCCAGCGCCGTCATGCAGCCTCGGTGGGACCCTCGACGAGCGATGCCTCGTCGGACTGCGCAAGCGCGCCGAACTGACGGTAGAGGGCGGGCACCACGAACATGTTGAGCGCTGTGGAGGTCAAGAGCCCACACAAGATGACGACGGCCATGGGCGCTTGAATCTCGCTGCCCGGCTGCCCGCCCGAGAGCGCGAGCGGCACGAGGCCGAGCCCCGCCGCGAGCGCTGTCATCACGATGGGGATCAGGCGCTCCTGCGCGCCGCGCTTCACGGCTTCGTCGATGTCACGAACTCCCTCCTCGTGAACCAAGTGGCGGATGTGCGAGACCAACATGATCCCGTTGCGTGTGGCGATGCCGAAGAGCGTGATGAAGCCCACCAGGGAGGCGACCGAGAGCACCCCACCCTGCATGAAGACACCGACCGCTCCGCCGATGAGCGCGAGCGGCAGATTGACCATCACCAGCACGGCGTCGCGCAGCGAGCCGAACGCTGTGTACAAGAGGCCCATCATGCCCAGCAGGCACGCGAGACTCAGCAGCCCGAGGGTGCGAGCCGCGCCCTCGGCGCTCTCGAACTGCCCGCCGTAGGCCACGCGATAACCGGATGGAAAGACCACCGTCGCGTCGACCGCAGCCTGGATGTCGCGCACCACGCCGCCCACGTCGCGGCCAGCGACGTTGCAGCTCACGACGAGCCGGCGCTGCACGTTCT
>CAZEAA010000793.1:0-1589 GCA_964510015.1 uncultured Sandaracinaceae bacterium | reverse complement strand
GAGGCGGCCGCCCGCATCATGGACGGCAGCGCCAAGCGCGCCGTGGCCCACTGCACGAGCGGACCGTGCCTGCAGCAGAACCTGGTTGCCGTCTTGGAGGCTGAGTGATGTCTGAACGTTGCGCCGTCATCGGCATTGGCCAAACCGAACATCGCGAGAGCCGCAAGGACGTCTCGCTCCCCGGGCTCCTGCGGGAAGCGCTGTTCCGCGCCCTCGAGGACGCCGACCGCACGCTCGCGGACATGGACGCCATCGTCATCGGCACGGCCCCCGACATGTTCGAGGGCGTGATGATGCCGGAGCTCTTCATGGCCGACGCGCTCGGCGCGGTGGGCAAGCCCATCTTCCGCGTGCACACCGCCGGCTCCGTGGGCGGCTCCACCGCGGTGGTGGCCAGCCACCTCATCGAGAACGGCGTGCACCAGCAGGTGCTCACGCTGGCGTTCGAGAAGCAGAGCGAGGCCAACGCCATGTGGGCCCTCTCGCCCGCCATCCCCTTCCAGCCGCAGCTGGTGGCCGGCGCCGGCGGCTACTTCGCGCCGCTCATCCGCAGCTACTTGGCGCGGCACGACCCGCACCCCGACGCGGGCTGCATGGTGGCCGTGAAGGACCGCGAGCACGGGCTGCTGAACCCCAAGGCGCACCTGCACCTCACGCAGACGCTCGACGAGGTGAAGGCCTCGCCCATGCTGTGGGACCCCATCCGCTTCTCCGAGACTTGTCCCTCCACCGACGGCGCCGTGGCGATGGTGCTGGCCAACGACAAACACGCCAAGGGCTGCAAGAACCCGGCGTGGATCCTGGGCAGCAGCGTGCGCACCGAGCGCACGTTCATGGCGGGTCGCGACCAGGTCAACCCCGCGGCCGGCCAGCTCTGCGCCAAGGACGTCTACGACCAGGCGCGCATCGACCCACGCAAGGACGTGGACTGCGCCGAGATCTACGTGCCCTTCAGCTGGTTCGAGCCCATGTGGCTCGAGAACCTCGGCTTCTGCGAGCCGGGCGAAGGCTGGAAGTGGACCATGGAGGGCAAGACCCGCCTCGGCGGTCAGCTGCCCCTCAACATGAGCGGCGGCGTGCTCTGCACCAACCCCATCGGCGCCAGCGGCATGATCCGCTTCGCCGAGGCCGCCCGCCAGGTGCGCGGCACCGCGGAACGCCACCAGGTGGACGGCGCCAAGATCGCCATCGGCCACGCCTACGGCGGCGGCTCGCAGTTCTTCGCCATGTGGGCCGTCGGTAGCGAGCGCCCCTGAGCCCAGACGGGAGTGCACGTCGCATGAAGCTCGACAGCCGAACCCTCAGTCATCTCCAGCAGCTCGAGGCGGAGAGCATCCAGATCATCCGCGAGGCGGCGGCGGAGTTCGACAAGCCCGTCATGCTCTACAGCATCGGGAAGGACTCGTCGGTGCTGCTGCGCTTGGCCCTGAAGGCCTTTGCTCCAGGGCGTATCCCGTTCCCGCTGCTGCACATCGACACCACGTGGAAGTTCCGCGAGATGATCGCGTTCCGCGGCGAGATGCAGCGGCGCTACGACTTCGACCTGCTGGTGTACACGAACCCGGCTGGCGCCAACGGCGAGATCACGC
>CAZEAA010000792.1:0-1595 GCA_964510015.1 uncultured Sandaracinaceae bacterium | reverse complement strand
GGGCTGCGACGCGATGGTGGTCTCGCGCATCCACGCCTCGACGCGCGCGCGGTGCGCCTCGTCGCTGAGCTCGCTCGGGTTGGTGAAGGGCTGCTCCGTCGGCTCCGTGAGCGGCAGGTAGCGCACGCCTTCGGGCCAGCTGCCGGCCACCCGCGCCACCCGCGCGAAGGGCCCCGTGCACCCGGTGAGCGGACGCGCGATGGTGATGGACGTCTCGCACAGGCCGGTGCTCAGCTCGACGGGCTCGCCCACCTGCGCGTCGCACGGACCCGTGGGGGTGAGCAGCTGCACGGTGGCCGGCGCCGGTCCCGCCGGCGTGGGCGGCTCGGACCCTTCGTACACCATGGCGAACGACGCGAAGAGGTAGGGCGCGTCCTCGTGCACGACCACGCTCCCGTACGAGCCCGCGGGCGCTTGCAGCAAGTCGGCGGGCGGCGCTTCGCTCGCAGAGCCGAGACCGGGGGTGGTGAACCCCGTGGAGCCGTGGCACGCGGAGAGCGTGACGAGGGCGGTGAGCGAACACGAACGCAAGACGGAGCCACGGCGGAAGTGCATGCGCGCGAGCGTACACTGGCCCGCATGGACACGCTGCATCCGGGGCACCCTGCGAATCGCACTCCAGCCGTACTGGCCGCGGTCATGGAGTGGGGCGCCACCTATCCGCCAATGCGGGTGCGGAGCTTCGAGCGGTCTCGGAAGGACCGAATCAACACGGCGTGCGGGCCCACGCTGCACATCGCGGACTTCGACGGTTCGCTGTTCGGCAGCGCCGGCAACAGCGAGCTGAACTACCCGAACCACCCCTTCGAGGTGGTGCCCTTCGCGTGGAACGGGACCAGCGGGCTGAGCTACGGCTGGGCCGTGCTCGACGAGCACCAAGACCCGGAGGACCACCCGTGCGTGAGCTACGCGCCCGTGGACATGGGCGGCGCCTGCTGGCTCGGCGACACCACGCGCGAGGCGCTCGAGAACATGATGGTGGGCAGCCAGCACTTCTGGGAGAAGTACGGCCAGGACGACCCGGACACGCCGTCGCCCATGACCGAGCCGGAGTGGGCGTCGCTGTGTGAAACGGTGGGGCTCACCCCGCAGCTCGACCTGCAGGACATCCGGCCGGGTGGTCGCGGGGTGCGCGAGCGTCGCATCGCCCCGCGTGTGCGAGACGGCTGGCGCTTCGAGCCGTCTCCAGATGGCACCGGAGTGCTGGCGCCGGCCGAGGCGTTCGGAGACCCGCCCATCGTGATCGACCCGAAGTGGTACGAGGACGAGCACATCGCCGTGGCGCGCGAGCATCTTGCTGGTGGGCGGCCTGCAGCGGCGCTGCTGGTGCTGAAGGCCACGCGCGCCGAGAGCAGTGAGTGGGTGCCCACGGTGGAGGCCATGCAGGAGGTGTACGTCGCGCTGGGGCGGCCGTTCATGGCGTCACGGGCGGCGTACTGGCTGGGGCTGCACGGCAAGGGGCGGTGAGGTCCAGCTGACTCGTGCTCCGCGAAATCGGGCTTGTTTCAGTTGCTTTGGCCACCCCGGCTTGAAAGGCTTGAAAGCCGGGGCAAGGAGTCCTGGGCCTCGATTCCTGGATAATGTCCCCCCTTCGG
>CAZEAA010000791.1:0-1600 GCA_964510015.1 uncultured Sandaracinaceae bacterium | reverse complement strand
GTGGGCCTCGACTCGGCCTCGACCTTCGAGTGCATCGTCGACGGGCCGCGGCACTTCTTCATGGAGGTGAACACGCGCATCCAGGTGGAGCACCGCGTCTCCGAGCTGTGCTACGCGCTGCGCTTCCACAACCCCGCGGACCCCGAAGACTACTTCGACGTCCAGTCCGTGGTGGAGGTGATGGCGATCCTGGCGAAGCACAAGGCCCGCCTGCCGAAGCCGGACCGCATCCGTCGCGACGCCGCCGCCGTCGAGGCGCGCTTGAACGCCACGGACCGCTCGCTGTCGCCGCACGCGGGTGGCGAGATCATCGCGTGGAGCCACCCCATCGAGGGCGAGATCCGCGACGACCAGGGCATCAGCATGCTGAACCCGGACACGGGTCTCTTCATGCGCTACAAGCTGGCCGGCGCCTACGACTCGAACGTGGCCCTGTTGCTCACCACGGGCAGCAGCCGCGGCGAGAGCTACGCGCGCCTGGCCGAGGTGCTGCGCCGCACGTCGATGCGCGGGCCCGACCTGGCCACCAACCTCGAGTTCCACTACGGCCTCGTGCACTGGTTCCTGAGCAACGGGGTGGACGCGAAGCCCACCACGCGCTTCGTGGTCCCGTACCTCACGCTGGGGGGTCAGCTCAAGGAGGCCATCGACAGCCTCGACCTGCGCCACGCGTTCGACAGCGCCGCCAAGCGCTGCCTGCCGGCCAGCAAGGACCCGGCCGCGGTGAAGGCCGCGCAGGAGTGCGCGGTGCTGAAGCGCACGCTGGTGGAGCGCCCGCTCTTCCGCCTGGCGGAGGAGCCGCACATCCTGGCCGCGTGGCTCAGCGTGCATCGCCTCGACTTCACGGTGAAGGACGGCCGCGTCACGTTCCTGCGTAACCCTGTCGCCCTGCTGGAGGAGACCTACCACCTCCTGCACATGGAGGCGGAGCGCAACTCCCCGGCCGCACACCGCATCTGGGACGGCGACCAAGAGGTCCTGGACGAGGCGGGCGACTTCTACGAGGCGCTGCACGAGCACACGGGCGACGTGGCCTGGCCGGAGCTCGACAAGGCGCTGCGTGGCGAGAAGCCGGCCTACGGCTTCGACGACGCCACGTGGCAGAAGGTGCGCGCCGCGCACGCGGGCTTCCAGCTGGGCACCGAGCTGCTGGGCCTGCTGGCCCTGGTGGCGCACGAGGTGGGCTTCTACGACATCGTGGTCAACGACGACCTGACCATCACCATCCCGGAGCGCCTCTTCGACGCGAACCTCCAGAAGCGCATGAAGAAGGTGCTCGTGCCGCCGCCGGCCACGAAGGCCGACGAGGTGGTCGCCGTGAGCGGTGGCATGTACTACGGGCAGGAAGGCCCGGGCATGCCCACCTTCGTGCACGAGGGCATGCACTTCGACGTGGGGCAGCCGCTCTACATCATCGAGGTCATGAAGATGTTCAACAAGGTGCCGGCCACCTTCGCGGGCACCATCGACAAGATCCTCATCCAGGGCGACGGGCAGATCGTCAGCAAGGGCCAGCCTTTGTTCAAGGTCACCCCCGACGAGCGCGTGGTGGACGTGGACCAGAAGGCCGTGGCCAAGGCCAAGCGCGAGAAGACCGACG
>CAZEAA010000790.1:0-1606 GCA_964510015.1 uncultured Sandaracinaceae bacterium | reverse complement strand
GACGTAGACTCTGCGAGTTTACGCCGCCTGCGCGACGCGGTGAAGGTTCTCAAAATCGACCGGCGAGTGGTAGCCGATCGTGGAGTGGCGCCTGACGGCGTTGTAGAAGCCGTCGATGTAGTCGCGGACGGCGTCGTAGGCCTCGGTGTGGGTGGCGAACACGCGGCGGTGGACGAGCTCCTTCTTGAGGGTCGCGAAGAAGCTCTCGGCGACGGCGTTGTCCCAGCAGTCGCCAGCCCTGCTCATGCTGCACACCATACCGCGGGCACGGAGCAAACCGCGGTACTCGTCGCTCGCGTACTGGCAGCCGCGGTCCGTGTGATGGATGAGCCCATGGGGCACGTTCCGTTGGCTGAGCGCCTGGCTGAGAGCGGCGATGGCAACCTCGCGGCCCAGGCTCGGACGCAGCGCCCAGCCGACCACGCGGCGCGAGTAGAGGTCGAGCAACACGGCCAAGTAGCACCAGCCCGTGGTCGTCCAGATGTACGTGATGTCGCCAGCCCACACCTGGTTGGGCGCGCTGGCCGTGAAGTCGCGGTCGAGCACGTTCGGCGCGATGGGGTCGTTGTGTTCGGAGATGGTCGTGCGCGTGAATCGGCGCTTGGGGCAAGCTCGTAACCCGTCGTCCCGCATGAGCCGAGCCACACGCTTCCGGCTGACGCGCCTGCCACTACTCTGTAGCTCCGCGTGCACGCGGGGGCTTCCGTAGCGCCTCAGGCTGGTCTGGTGGATGGCGCGAATCTCCACCCGTAAGCGCTCGTCGTCGCGTCTCCGTGGCGCCTTCGGCCGAGTGGCCCAGGCGTGGTAGCCGCTCTTCGAGACGTCCAGATTGCGACACAGTTCGCCGACTCCGAAGTGCGCCTTCTCCGCGTGGATGAACTCGAACAAGTTCAACCTTCCTTGGCGAAGAAGGCGGCTGCTTTTTTCAGAATCTCCCGGTCGCGCTTGAGCTGCGCCACCTCCGCACGAAGCCTCTTCAACTCCTCCTCAGGCGTCTCCCCGCGCTCCTCCCGGACGCTGGCCGCGGTGTCCGCGTACTTGACCCGCCACGAGTGCAGCAGCGTGTCTGCGATCCCCAGGCTCTCCGCTACGTCCCGAACCGTTCGGTTCCCGCGGTTCTCGACCACGCGAACCGCCTCTCGTCGAAACTCTTCCGTGTACTTCCGGTGCTTGCTCATTTCGATGACTCCAGCCCAAGGATAGCTTCCTTGGTGTTGGTCCACCGAACCGGGTCAAGCTCACCGAGGCAGAGACCGAGACCGAGACCGAGGCGGAGACCGAGACCGAGACGGAGACCGAGGTCCGCTCAGGGGGCGGGGATGGGCTCGACGCGGATTGCTCGGTTTGGGCAGTGCTCCTCGGCCCGCAGGGCGCTCTCGCGCAGGGCTGCGTCGAAGGTGCCTTGCAGGACGCGGGCTTGGTCGCCTTCGAGGGCGAAGAGGGCCGGGTTCTCACCCACGCACATGGCGTGGCCTTGGCAGAGGCCCAGGTCGATGGTGGCTTGGTATCGGATGGGTGCGGCGGTGGTGACAGGGCTCTTGGCGTCGGTGCGTGCGGAAGCGTCAGCGACCACGGCAGCCTTGGCGCGAACACGGCGCTTGAAGCC
>CAZEAA010000789.1:0-1610 GCA_964510015.1 uncultured Sandaracinaceae bacterium | reverse complement strand
CCAAGTGCCTTGAAACATGCTGGATTCCTCGACAGCCAGAGCCCACGAAGAACCTCCCAGAGCTTCCCCTGGTACCATCGACTTGTGACGAGTCGATAGACGACCACGTCCACGATGGCCGCGTCGACGTCTGACTCAGCCCCACACCTCCTGCGCAGCCACCCCCAGACAAGCCACCACCACCAGCACCGCCACGAGGCGCTTCAGCTTCTTCGGGTCGGCCTTCACCGCGTACTTCACGCCCAGCACCGAGCCCACCGACGTGGCCACCGCCAGCACCAGCGCGGGCGCCCACGCGATCTGCTCGCGGGCCAGGAACACCGCCAGCGACGCCACCCCCGAGACCAGGGTGCACAGCATCTTCAGCGCGTTGGCGCGCACCAGGTCGTAGTGCAGCGTGCCGGCCAGCACCATGAGCAGCACGAAGCCCACGCCGCCGTGCACGAAGCCGCCATAGATCCCCGCCGCGAACAGCCCGAGCATGGCGCGCGGGTGGTCCGTCGCCCGCTTGGGCAGGGCGCCTTCGGGGGCGATGGCCGCGGGCCGCACCACCATCAGCACGGCGATGCCCACCATGGTCACCAGCAAGACGGGCGTGAGCCACGCCACCGGGAAGTACGACGCGGTCAGCGCGCCGAGCAGGTTCCCCAGCAGCGTGGGCGGGCCGATGTCGCGGATGGCGGCGAGGTCCAGCTGCCCTTCGCGGTGGTAGCTGTAGGACCCCGTCGCGGCCTGCGCGAAGATGGACACGCGGTTGCTGCCGTTCGCCACGTCGGCAGGCAGGCCCATGAGCATGAGCGCCGGCAACGTGAGCAGGCTGCCGCCGCCCGCCACGGTGTTGATGAATCCAGCCACCAGCCCGGCGAGCACCAAGAGGGCCAGCGGCCCTGCGCTTTCTGCGGCCCAAGTCATGATGGTCGTGCTGTGGAGGGAGGAGCCGTCGCGGGCAATAGTACGGCCGCTGGCACTTTCTGCGTCTCGCGTCTATATGCCGAGGCATGCGCAGCCCCAAGCACTTCTTCGCCCCGCTGGCCATTGGCGCTCCCGCTCCCCTCCGGGAGGTGCCCTTCAAGCCGTCGCGGATGATCCACTTCTTCGACCCCAGCAACGCCAAGATGGCGGAGAAGGTGCCGGACATCGCCAAGCAGACCGACGTGCTGCTGGGCAACCTGGAAGACGCCGTGGCGTCCGACAAGAAGCTCGCGGCGCGCGAGGGCTTCATCAAGATCGCGGCGGCCACCGAGTTCGGTGACACCCAGCTGTGGACCCGCGTGAACAGCCTCGACAGCCCGTGGTTCCTGGACGACGTCACCGAGATCGTCACCAAGGTGGGCGCCAAGGTCGACGTGATCATGGTGCCCAAGGTGGAAGGCGCGTGGGACATCCACTACGTGGACCGCTTGCTCGCGCAGCTGGAGGCGCGAGCGGGCCTCACGAAGCCCATCCTGGTGCACGCCATCCTCGAGACCGCGCTCGGCGTGGCCAACGTGGAAGAGATCGCCAGCGCCAGCCCGCGCATGCAGGGCCTCAGCCTCGGGCCCGCCGACCTGGCCGCCTCGCGCCGCATGAAGACCACCCGTGTGGGCGGGGGACACCCGGGCTACCTGGTG
>CAZEAA010000788.1:0-1614 GCA_964510015.1 uncultured Sandaracinaceae bacterium | reverse complement strand
GCTCGGCGAGGAACTCCACGATCTGGATGCGCTCCGCGTGCCGGTAGGGCGGCCCGTAGAACCCTTCGATGACGCCGTTCCAGCGCGGCGCGAAGTGAGCCGGAGCGCCAGCCTCGCAGCCCATCGCGACCACGGCGATGCACAGCAAGAGCGCGAGCGAGGCCCCGGAAGCGCGATAGCGATGGTTCATGGTGATCCGCAGACTGTATCGCCGGCGACGGACACGAAGAAGCCCCGCGAGCCATCGGGCCAGCGGGGCTTCTCATCGTTGGACGCTGCTCAGCGGTTCAAGCAGCTGCTCATCGGCGCGACGGACACGCCTGCGGCCTGCGCTTCGCATGAGTTTCCGTAGATGTCGCCGTCGCAGCCGCACACAGGGGCCCACACGTCCGGGCACACCTGCGCCAGGACCGTGCACACGCCAGTCTGGTCGGCCGCGCCACACAGGGCTTCTTCCGCGAAGTTGCAGAACAGGCCCATGTCGCACCCGGCGCCGATCAGGCCGCCGCAGGTGGAGCCCTCACCGCCCGGCACCGGGTCCGTGTCGCAGCCGCCGTAGGTCGCCACCGAGGTGCCCGCAGCGGCAGCCACACACGCGTTGCTGTAGGTCTCTCCGTTGCAGCCGCACACCGGGCTGTACTCGCGGGTGCAGACCTCGGGGCGCGGCCGGCAGACACCGGACGCATCGGCGTAGTCGCACCAGCTGGCCGGCTCGAAGTAGCAGTACTCGCTGCTGGTGCAGGTGTCGCCCGACCAGCCACCGCAGGCGCGGTCGTCGGGACGCGGGCAGCGGCCCTGCGACACGATGGTGGCGCCCATGGACTCGGCCACACAGGCGTTCTGGTAGGTGATGCCGTTGCTGCCGCAGACCAGCTCCGTCACGTCGGGGCAGCCCGGCTCTTCATCGGGGACGCAGATGCCGTAGGGCGGAAGGGCGCCGCCATCCCACGGAATGGGGGCGCCGGCGTCGGACGAGCCGGGGCCCGCGTCTTGCGGCTGCGGAGCGCCGCCGTCCCACGGCAGCGGGATCAAGTCGGCCATGACGCCGCCGGTCTCGCAGTGGAAGCCGTCGGGGCAGGTCACGCCGTTGGGGCCGCCGCAGCCCTCGGTCTCGATGGGGCGGCACACACCGCCCGGAGGCACCACGGAAGCGTCGTAGCCGGGCACGATGCCGCCGTCGTAGAGCGGGGGGGCGGGGAACGCGGGGTCCGCGATCAAGCCCACCGCAGCGTCGCAGTACTCGCCCGCGTTGCAGTCACTGTCGCCACGGCAGCCTTGCTGGGGGAGCGGGCGACACACGCCCGTGGGGTCGATGGGCGGGGCCATGCCACCGTCGTACGCGGGACGCGGAGCGCCGCCGGCATCCACCGTCGGGTAGGGCAGCGCCGGGTCGTAGTCGAAGCCTACGGCGACGTCGCAGTACTCGTCGTCCGCGCAGGTGTTGCCGTACACACCGCCACACGGTGTGAGCTCGGTGTCGTCGCACGCGCCGGTGAAGGCCACCGTGACGCCCGCCGCTTCAGCGAGGCAGCCGTTGCCGTAGGTGACGCCGTCCACGCCGCAGACGGGCCAGTACTCTTCGGTGCACGCGACTCCCTGGTCACCGTTCACCGA
>CAZEAA010000787.1:0-1631 GCA_964510015.1 uncultured Sandaracinaceae bacterium | reverse complement strand
GCTCTCCGCGCGTCGAACTCTTCCGTGTCGGCCAGGCCGTCGAGCGCCTCCGACGTGTCCGCCAGGCAGCGCCGCAGGTGACCCGAGAGCACGCGGCCGAAGCGCTCGGGCGCGGGCGCGTCGAAGAGGGTGCTCACGCTCGCGTACGTGGTGAGCACGGTGATGGCCGCCTCGCGCGCCCGTCGTTGCGCGCGCTGCACGTCATCACGGCCGCGCGCATGCTCGAGCCGCAGGTAGCCCGCCACGATGGGGGCCGTCTCGGGCCCGAGGCGCGCTTCCACCCAGCCTGCCAGCTCCTCGGCGGCGGCCACGGAGGCGAGCCGCTCACGCGCCTGCCCAAGACGCGAGCGGGCCCGGCGGTGATCGCGAAACGCGTGCTTGCCCGCGCTGCGGTCCACGTGGCCGGCGGTGTCGCCCGCAGCGCTCACCAGCGAGCCGTGAAAGATGGAGAGCGCGTCACGCAGCGCCACGCAGGCCTCCGTCAGCGACGTGGCGGCCACGGCCGAGGCGTCGCCAAGCGCGTCCTCGTGCTCAGCGTCGGCATCGTCGCTCTCGTCCGCGTCATCGCTCGATGGCTCGACGGCCATGGTCTGCGCGAGCACCGCGTGAGCGAGCATGCGCACAATCAGTCGAGCAGCTTCGTGATGGGACCGGTCGCGGAGATCGATGGGTAGCACGCGCCCAGCGTAGCAGCCTCTCGGGGGATGCTCGACGTTGCCGATGCGCTTGTCACACGCGACACTGCCACGCGATGTCGCTGCCCCATGCCGAGCCGGCTGTGCTGCACCCGCCCCGCTGGGACGAACCGCGCGCCGAGCAGCTGCGGAAGGCGCCGCTTCGCACCCGCTGGTGGTACGCGCTCAAGCCCGCCAGCTGGCCCAAGCTGCTGGTGCCCGCGGTGCTGGGGCAGGGCGCGGGGGCGCTGCACGCGGGGCGCGTGAGTGCGCAGGGGCTCGTGGTGGGCGCGGGCTTCAGCGTGCTCCTGCTGGTGTTCATCGTGCTGCTCAACGACTGGAGCGACGCCGAGGTGGATCGCGTGAAGCGCGCGATGTACCCGCAGGGCTGCAGCCCGAAGACCATCCCCGATGGGCTGCTCTCGTCCGGGGCGCTGTTGACGGGAGGACTCCTGGCGCTGGGGCTCGGGCTCGGGCTCGCCTTCGCAGGCGCGCACGCGTCTCACACGCCGCTGCTGGGTTGGTCGGCGCTCGCCTGCGCGGGCATCTTCATGGCGTACTCCCTGCCGCCGCTGCGGCTCAACTACCGCGGCGGTGGCGAGCTCTTGGAGGCGCTCGGCGTGGGCTTCGCGCTGCCCGCGTGGAACGCGCTCGCGCAGGGTGGGGAAGCGCTGCCCGCCGTGTTGGTGGACCTGCTGCCCGCGTTCGTCGCGCTCTCCCTGGCCAGCGCGCTCGCGAGTGGCCTCAGCGACGAGAACAGCGACCGCGCGGGCGGGAAGCGCACGTTCACCACCCAGTTCGGAAACGCCTCCGTGCGGCGTGGCATCGAGGCCTGCGTGCTGCTCGCGGCGGTGCTGTTCGTCGTTGGCCCGAGGGTCATGCGCGCCATCGCCGCTGGCGACTCCGCGGGTCCTCTCGCTCCTGCGCTGGTGGGCGGTCTCGTGGGCGCCGCGGCAG
>CAZEAA010000786.1:0-1632 GCA_964510015.1 uncultured Sandaracinaceae bacterium | reverse complement strand
GGACGGCAACGAGTGCACGGTGAGCGCGTGCAACAGCACGACGCCGGTGCAGACCCCGAACCCGCTCGGGGTGCCGTGCAACGCAGGCACGGACCTGTGCAACGGGAACGGCACGTGCGTGGACTGCCTGGCGGCCTCCGACTGCGGCTTCGACTCGTTCTGCGCCACGTTCGCCTGCGTGAACAACACCTGCCAGCAGACCAACACCAGCGCGGGCACCGACCTCCCTGCTGGCAGTCAGACGGCCCTCGACTGCAAGGTGAACGAGTGCGACGGCATGGGCGGCGAGCGCACCGTGCCCCTCGACAGCGACGTCCCGGTGGACGGCGTCACGTGTACCCAGGACGTGTGCATGGCGGGCGTGCCGAGCAACCCGCCGGCCGCCGCGGACACCACGTGCAGCGCGGACGGAGGCACGCGCTGCAACGGCAGCGGCCAGTGCGTGCAGTGCAACACGCCCGCGCACTGCGGCACCAACACGTTCTGCCAGACCTACACGTGCAACGCGGGGACCTGCGGCACGTCGCCCACCACCGCGGGCACGGCGCTGCCCGGCCAGACGGCACGGGACTGCCAAGAGGTGCAGTGCAACGGCACGGGCGGCACGCGCAGCGTGGCCAACGACGTGGACGTCCCCTTCGACGACAACCAGTGCACGGACGACCTCTGCTCGCTGGGCGTGCCGAGCAACCCCAACCGCCTCGTGAACACGGGCTGCTCCGAAGACGGCGGCACGTTCTGCAACGGCGCGGGCAGCTGCGTGGAGTGCAACGCCGGGAGTCAGTGCGGCACCAACACGTTCTGCGCGCAGTTCGCCTGCACCACGGGCACCTGCGTGGAGACCGACACCGCCGCCGGCGTGGACCTGCCGAGCGGGAGCCAGTCCATCGGAGACTGCCAGGTGCTCGAGTGCAACGGCACCGGCGCCATTCGCTCGGTGGCGCTCAACACCGACGTGCGCAGCGACGGGAACGCGTGCACACAGGACGTCTGCACCGCTGGCGTGCCCAGCAACCCCAACCGCCCGCTGAACTACTCCTGCCGCTCGGGGGACTACTGCGACGGCGCGGGCACGTGCGTGGACTGCAACAGCGCCGACCAGTGCGGCACCGACTCGTTCTGCCGGAGCTACACCTGCAACAGCAAGACGTGCGGGCAGGTGGAGACGGCCGCGGGGACCGACCTGCCGGCCGCCGACCAGACCACCGGCAACTGCCAGGTGCGCGAGTGTGACGGCCTCGGCGCGATCCGCAGCGTGGCGCTGAACACCGACGTGTTCGTGGACGGCATCGCGTGCACCGACGACCTCTGCATGGCGGGTGTGCCCAGCAACCCCAACACGGCGATGGGCGCGAGCTGCACCATGGGCGGCCGCTACTGCGACGGCAGCGGCAGCTGCCTCGAGTGCCTGACCGATGCGCAGTGCGGGACCAGCACGTTCTGCCACACCTACACCTGCAACGCGGGCACGTGCGAAGAGAGCTTCGCGGCCGCAGGCAGCACGCTCCCCACCGGTCAGACCACGGGTGACTGCCGCTCGCTGCAGTGCAACGGGACAGGCGGGGTGGTGTCGGCGAACTTCAACACCGACCTGCCCAACGACTCGAACGCCTGCACCACGGACACCTGCGT
>CAZEAA010000785.1:0-1635 GCA_964510015.1 uncultured Sandaracinaceae bacterium | reverse complement strand
GCTGTTGAACTGCGGACCCGTCACGTTCCAGTGGAAGTTGTGGGTCATCAGGTAGAGGGTGAAGCTGTCGGCCAACAGCGAGGAGAGCCCGGCCACGATGGCGGCGCGGTCCTTGGCACGAATGCCGATGTCGATGTCGGGGAGCTTGGGCTGCTTCGAGGACTTGCTCATGGGGAGTTGGTCGCACGGGCGGGGACCCCGTGACAAGCCCCGTCGCGCTCAGCCGCAGGTCACCACTTCCATGCAGCGTCCCATGGCGCCGTCGAAGTCGACGCAGAGAGAGCCGCGGGCGCACTGGCGCGCGTCTTCGCACGCCGCACCATCGGGAACAGGAGCCCTGCATGTGTCGAAGTCGCAGACCTCGTCGCTGGCACAGTGAGTGGCGTCCCAGCAGCGGCCCGGCGCCAGCTGCTCGCAGCGACCGGAGATGCAATCCAGACGCACGGTGTGGTCGCAGTACGAGACCTCGTCATCGCACGGCGCACCCACATTCCGGGCGAGACTCACGGGCTGGCAGACCTGGATGCTGTCCACGAACCGGCAGAGGCTGCCGCGCTCGCAGGCCGAGAGTCGGCACGGCGCGCCCCTCGTCAGGGGTGGCTGGCAGGTGCCAACTTGGTCGAGATCCGGATCGTCGCAGAAGAACTCGGCGGCGCACGCGATGTGATGTCGCTCGAGGCCGTCGTCGTCGACTCGGCCGCATGCCTCGCCCTCTACCGCACCGGTCGTCTGCGCGATGGCCACACACACCGTCTCCGTCTCGCCGTTCGTCTCACAGGCCGCGCTACCGACACCTGCGGGTCGCACGCACTCGTGGCTGCTGCGGCATGGCGCGCCGACGGGTGAGCGCGCCACGCACTCTCCTCGAGTGCAGGCGTCCGCCAGTGGCTCCGCGTTGCAGCGGCCGCCATCCGCGCATTCCTCGGAGAGCGTGCAGCTCTCGCCGACGGGCAAGAGGCCCTGGAGCGCTTCGCGGCAGCTCGGAAAGCGGTCTATGCCTTCCCCGAGAGTGCAGCTCTCCCCAAGGTCCTCGATGCAGCGGCCGGCCGCGAGCGCATCATAGGCCAGGGTCCCCGCGTCGATGGCCCCTTGGAGCACCTCGACAGAGCGGAGTTGATACAGTTCGGCCTCGACACAGTCCTCCATCGCGGTCGGGCTTCGCAGCAGGAGGTTGCTGAAGAAGCCGCCGCCGCTTCGGCGCATGTCCGTGCAGACGACCAGGGCGTTGCACTTGGCCTCGGCGATTGCCCTCGGGAATTCGTCGAGGCGCACCACACCCGCACCCTCCGACGAGCTGTCGCAGGCCGTGGCGCCGCCCACGAAGGCGACCACCAAGAGCATCGAGGTCGATCGTCGAAGCTCGGCACTCCCACTCTGGCGCGTCATGCACCGACGTTACCGCATTCCGCGCGCCTCCGCCGCACTACGCAGCGCCGGCTGTCCCCTGGCGAGCCTTCGCGCGGGACAGGTACATCGACAGCAGCGGGGCGATCACGATGCCGGGCAGGAACGCCACCCCCCAGGTGAAGAGACCGATGGTGCCGATCAGCAGGTAGCCGGCCACGTCGCTGGCGCGCACGGGCACCTTCTCGCTCGGCACGTGGGTCAGCTCGCGGATGGCGGCCACGTCGCGGT
>CAZEAA010000784.1:0-1640 GCA_964510015.1 uncultured Sandaracinaceae bacterium | reverse complement strand
GGTCTGAATAAATTTATTTATTCAGGGTGGGGTGCTTCTCCACGAAGTCACCGATCGGCCGGGCCGAGATGAGCATGACCACGGTGGACACGATCATGGCCACGACCATGACCCAGATCTGGTCGGCCATGCCCACGGCGGTGATGACCGAGTCGAGCGAGAAGACCACGTCCACCATGATGATCTGCGCCAGCACCGACGCCGCACCCTTGGCCGACTTCTTCGCCGCCTCGTTCGGGTCGCCAGGCAGCCCGTCGCCTTCGATCTTGTTGTGGATCTCGTGCGTGCTCTTGGCGATCAAGAACGCGCCACCGGCCAGCAGGATCAGGTCGCGCCCCGAGAGCTCGTTCCCCGCGACCGTGAACACGGGCTCCGTCAGGCTCATGATCCACTCGATGGCCATCAGCAGGCCGATGCGCATCCCGAGCGCGAGCACCAGACCGATGCGCCGCAATCGCTCGCGCTGAGCCACCAGGATGGCGATGAAGATGACGTTGTCGATCCCCAGCACGATCTCCATCGCGGTCAGCGTGAAGAGGGCGAGGAGAGCGTCGAGCAAGGCTGCGTCCATGGCCTGCGACGGTAGCGTGAACCCAGAGGCCCGGCTATCACCGTTTATGTCCGGCGCCCCCAACACCAACAGGACCAACGGGACCAACAGGACCGGCGCGACCTCCCGCCCCCTCTCGCGGCTCCTCGCCTACGCGGCGCCCCATCGCGGGCGCGTGCGCGTGGCCGCCACGTTCTCGTTCCTGAACAAGCTCTTCGACCTCGCGCCGCCCCTGCTGATCGGCGCCGCCGTGGACGTGGTGGTGAAGCGCGAGGACTCGCTCATCGCGCAGCTCGGCGTGGTCGAACCCGTGCACCAGCTCTGGGTGCTGGCGCTGCTCACCGTGATCATCTGGGGCCTCGAGTCGGTCTTCGAGTACCTCTTCCAGGTGGCCTGGCGCAACCTCGCGCAGGACATGCAGCACCAGCTGCGCATCGAGCTGTACGACCACGTGCAGTCGCTGGACGTGGCCTGGTTCGAAGAGCGCGGCACCGGCGAGCTGATGAGCGTGCTGAACGACGACGTGAACCAGCTGGAGCGCTTCCTTGACACCGGCGCCAACGAGCTCATCCAGGTGGGCACCACCGTGCTGGTGATCGGCGCGGTCTTCTTCGCGCTCGCCCCGTCGGTGGCCGTGCTCGCGTTCTTGCCCGTGCCGTTCGTGCTCTTCGGCTCCTTCCGCTACCAGACGCTGCTCATGCCGCGCTACGCCGCCGTGCGCGACAAGGTGGGCTCGCTGAACAGCCGCCTGGCCATCAACCTGGGCGGCATCCGCACCATCAAGAGCTTCACCAACGAGGCGCACGAGCGAGAGCGCCTCGAGCAGGAGAGCGTGGGCTACGCCGATGTGAACCAGGACGCCATCAAGCTGAGCGCGGCGTTCGTGCCCCTCATCCGGATGGTCATCGTGGTGGGCTTCATCGCCACGCTCATCGCGGGGGGCCAGCTGGCCCTCGCCGGCACGCTCGCCATCGGGTCCTTCTCGGTGATGGTCTTCCTCACGCAGCGCCTGCTGTGGCCGCTCACCAGCCTCGGCGAGACCTTCGACCTATACCAGCGCGCCATGGCTTCCACCACGCGGGAGCTCGAC
>CAZEAA010000783.1:0-1658 GCA_964510015.1 uncultured Sandaracinaceae bacterium | reverse complement strand
CAAGCGCGCGGGCGCCGACGGGATCCTCACGTACGCGGCCAAGACCGTGGCGAAGGGGCTGCGCGCGTGAGGGCCCCGGGGGGCGCACGTCGCGCGGCGTCCACGCTCACGTGGCTCGCGGGCTTCATCGCAGCGCTCACGCTCGCTGGCCCGAGCGCCAGCGCTCGCCGTGCGCGCGAGACGCCGGCCTCGGTCTACGCCAACGCCACCACGCCGCGCGAGCGCGTGGACGCGTCGTCGCCCGCTGCTCGAGGGCCCGTGGACGCGCCCCTCACCCTGGTCATCTTCGCGGAGTTCCAGGACCCCTTCATCGCGCGCGCGCAGCCCACGCTGCAGCTGGTGCAGGACCACTACGGCACGGACCTGCGCATGGTGTTCCGGCATCGCCCGCTCGACTTCCATGCGAACTCGCGGAACGCCGCTCGCGCCGTGCAGGAAGCCCTCGACCAAGGCGGGCCGACGTGGTTCTGGGCGATGCACGACAAGCTGCTGACCGCGCAGAACGCGCTCGATGTGGAGTCGCTCGTGACCTACGCCCGCGAGCTGGGGCTGGACGAGCAACGGCTGCGCACCGCGTTGGTGGATGGACGACACGACGCCGTGATCGCCGCCGATGAAGCGGAGGCCGATCGGCTGGGCGCCAACGGCTCACCCAACTTCTTCGTGAATGGTGTCCGAATCGCGGGTGCGCAGCCGATCGAGACGTTCCGCTCCGTGATGGACGCCGAGCTGGCGCTCGCCACGCGCGCGATGGCGCTCGGGGCCGGTCGACAGGACATCTATCGGCTGGCGATGGCGGCGCCCCAAGCGGGCCCCGGGCGGACGGATGCGCCGAGCGCACCCGCCGTGGTGGCCGCAGCGGACCCCGTGTTCCGAGTGCCGGTGGCGAGGGACGAGCCGATGCGCGGCGCGGCCGACGCCCTGGTCACCATCGTGGTGTTCAGCGACTTCCAGTGCCCCTTCTGCTCACGCGTGGTGCCCACCCTGACCGCGCTCGAGCAGCGCTACGGGCGCGAGCTGCGCATCGTCTTCCGCCACAACCCGCTGCCGTTCCATCAAGACGCGGTGCCGGCTGCGCAGGCGGCCGTGGAGGCGTACGTGCAGCGCGGCGACGCGGGCTTCTGGGCGATGCACGACTTGCTGTTCGCGAACCAGCGCGCGCTCGGGCGCGCCGACCTCGAGCGCTACGCGCAGCAGGTGGGCCTCGACCTGCGCCGCTTCCAGCGTGCGCTCGACGGCGGCACGCATCGCGCACGAGTGCAGACGGACATGGACGCCGCCGCCGCGCTCGGCGCGCTCGGGACGCCGAACTTCTTCATCAACGGGCGGCAGCTCACAGGCGCACAGCCCGAGGCGAACTTCGTGGTGGCCGTCGACCGCGCGCTGGCCGAGGCGCAGGCGCTGGTGAGCAGTGGGACACCCCGTCGGCAAGTGTACGCGCGCCTGATTCGGGATGGGCGCACGACGCCCGCGCCCGCGGCGCCCTCCGCGGGCTCGGCGGCCGGAGCCAGGCCAACGCCCGACCCCGAGGCCGTCTACCACGTGCCGGTCACGCGCGACCAACCTTCCCGTGGGCCGGCCAACGCGTTGGTGACGATGGTGCTCTTCACGGACTTCGAGTGCCCCGTTTGCGCGCGCGTGGCGCCGACCCTCGACGC
>CAZEAA010000782.1:0-1666 GCA_964510015.1 uncultured Sandaracinaceae bacterium | reverse complement strand
AGGCACGATGGGCACCCCCGGCTGAAGCCGAGGGCAGCAAACCAGGCCTTGCTTCGGTGAAAGTCCCCCCTTTGGGGGGACTCCCTGCGCGTGAACCAAGCACGTGTGTCGTCCCGCAGTCTCTGGGTGTCGGGTACCTTGGGTAGAGCACACCCCGCTGCCAGCCACGTAGTCCCCTTGGGGGACTTTAGGAAGTACGACCACTTGGTCTGCTGCCCCCGGCTTCCAGCCGGGGGTGCCCATAGCACCGGTCCCAAGTGACCCATCCGGCCCGCCTTCTAGATCGCCCTGGATCCCCGCGAGATCTCCCGAGATCCTGGGCGATCAGGCCCGAAAGTGCGTTTTGTAAACGGCGTGTAAACTGCTGTCACGAGCTAGCAGGAACAGGTATTTCGTTACTCGGGGTTGACGTGCCCGCTCTGATCCGTCAGGTTCCAAGGGCCTGCTGGTAAATCTGTAAACAGCGGCGAACTGACCCGAGCGAATCGACCCTGCCAAGGGCGGTAACAAACGGGCCCCCCACACAAGGAGCAAGAAGCTGGTGTCCACCTCGACGCAATCCGCGCAGAACCTGCTCGCGTCCCGCAAGCTCAACCATGTCGTCGTGCTCGGCGCGAACGGCACCATGGGCTTTGGCAGCGGCGTCCTCTTCACCCAGGCCGTCCCGCGCGTGACCTTCCTCGCGCGCACCAAGGAGAAGGCCGACCAGGGGCTCGCCGCGGCGAAGGCCATGGTTCGCTCCAACACCGTGTCGCAGCGCGTCGACACCGGTGGCTACGAGGACCTCGAGAAGGCCTGCGCCGACGCCGACCTGATCTTCGAGGCCGTCACCGAGCAGCTCTCGCTCAAGCAGGAGTTCTTCGCCCGCGTGGACGCCGCGCGCCGCGCCGACGCCATCGTGGCCACGGTCACCAGCGGCCTCAGCATCAACACGCTGGCCGAGGGCCGCAGCGAGTCGTTCCGCAAGAACTTCCTCGGCCTGCACTTCTTCAACCCGCCCAACGTCATCGTCGGCACCGAGCTGATCGCCAACAAGGACACGGACCCCGGCCTGCTCGACTTCATCGAGGCGTACTCGGAGAAGAAGCTCGGCCGCACCATGATCCGCACGCACGACACGGCGGGCTTCGCCGGCAACCGCGTGGGCTTCAAGGTGCTCAACGAGTGCGCCATCCTGGCCGAAGAGCACGGCCCCGCGCTGGTCGACAAGATCGTGGGCCCCTACACCGGCCGCGCGCTCACGCCGCTCGCCACCGTGGACCTCGTGGGCTGGGACATCCACCGCGCCATCGTGGACAACATCGTCGCGCTCACCAAGGACGAGGCGCACAGCACGCTGGTGCTGCCGAAGTACATGGCGGAGCTCATGGACAAGGGCACGCTCGGCAACAAGAGCGGCCGCGGCTTCTTCATGCGTGACGGCAAGCGCAAGCTCGCGCTCATCCCGGGCACGGACCGCTACCAGCCCGTGGACGAGATCAAGTTCCCCGACCTCAGCTACATCGGCGAGATCGCGGAGCTGCACCGCATCGGTCGCTACGACGCCGCCATGGCCGCGTTCGTGGCCGCCAAGGGCCCCGAGGCCGACCTCGCGCGCAAGGTCATCTCTGGCTACATCAGCTACTCGTTCCACCGCGTGGGCGAGTGCACCGACACCATCACCGGC
>CAZEAA010000781.1:0-1670 GCA_964510015.1 uncultured Sandaracinaceae bacterium | reverse complement strand
GTGCAACTCCGGGGTCGTGACCCCCGGTGTGCTGGTCGGGAGGCTCACGAGCAGCAGGCGGTCGAGATCGTCCATGGCGCGCACGGTACCACGCCCTGTGGGGCGCCCATGGCCGCCATGGCCTGGGAACCCAACGCGTTCACACATCGCCAGGGCCAGCGAGGCGCCGCCGTTGTGGTGCGACGTCCCCCACACGCAGCGCCAGCTCGCAGAGGGCTCGTCCCACGCGGGCCGCCGCTTCGGCAGACAACGGTGCGCCTCCAGGACCGGAGCAGCAGACGTCGACGGTGCCTTGCCCTTGGCGCAGGAGCGCCGCCCGGCCGCTCAGCTGCGCGACACCACGCCCGCCCTCCCACACCAGCTCGAAGAGGAACTGGTCACCGTGCATGGCCGCCTCGAGGTCTCGCCTCTCTGCGTGCCGCAGCCAGCTCTTCGCGCGGCGCCCGGCGGCGCGCACGTCTTCCGTGCAGCCCAGGCGTCGGAACAACACGCCCGCGAGGTGTATCGGTTGGTCCAGCTCCGGGCGATGTGGGAAGCGCGCGCTGCGCAGCGTCCGCACCACGTCGGAGCAGGAGGTGGTGGGGAAGCGCGCGTGCCGCTCACCATCCACCACCGACTTGCGAAACCAGTTCCAGAGCGCGTGCGGGTGGGGGAACACCCGTACCAGCGTGGCTCCGTGCTGCGAGACGTAGCGCCGTGCCCATCGGTCCACCTGTCGCGTCTCGAACGCGCTCTCCAAGACACGGTGTGCCACCAGCCATGCACCACGCTTCGACGGGTCTCGAGGGACGCATGCGCTTGGTAGCTCGAGGCGCCAGAGTTCAGAGGCCAAGTGAAGCGGGAGCTGCTGTGCGAGGGCCACCTCGGCGTACACGAGCGGTGAGTCGTGTCCTCGCAGCGTACGCGGCGGGCCGCTCTCGCCCAGCATGGGGAAGCCCGCGCGTAGCTGCGTGCGTAGCGATAGTGCGCATGCCAGCACGTCGCGCTCCTTCGCGCCGGCGCGAAGGGCGTCCAGGGGCTCAGAGAGCCCGGCGCGCGGAGCCCAGACATCGGGTTGGTCCCCCAACACGAGCCCCAGGGCCACCAGAAAGCTGGGCTTGCCCTGCAGCTTCTCCAGCACGCGCCCGCTCGGGTCGGCCGCGATGGCGCTGAGGACCGCCTCCGCCAGCGCAGCCGGCAGGCGATCCAGCTGCTCGGTGCTCACGCCCAGCGTGGTGACGTCGCGGAGGAAGGCGCTGCGCCCGGTGGCCACGAATTCCTCGAGGCGTCGCCCCGTGTCATCGCGCCGAAAGACCAGCGCCGGTACAAAGCGTTCGGTCTCTTCTTCGCGCTGCGCGGGTGCGCTCCTCCCGAAGAGGGGGTGGCTGTCGCCCGTGAAGACGTCCAGCGAGAACCCGACCCAGAGCGGGTGCATCGCGGGCATGAGCGAACCCCGAAACAGGGTGAGGTACGGCCGCCGCAGGAGCGTGGCGCGCCGGTGCATGAAGGGCGAGGTCAAGGCGTGGGTGTTCTCGGTCACGGGCTGCAGCTCCTGGCCCGACTGGATGATCTGGTGCTTCAGCGACCAACCGAAGCGCCGACGTTGTGCCACCCACGCAAAGCACGGCGTGGCCCGTTGCGCCCAGAAGCCATAGTCGCTGTAGATCTGATCCACGCGGTGGATGTCCGCC
>CAZEAA010000780.1:0-1670 GCA_964510015.1 uncultured Sandaracinaceae bacterium | reverse complement strand
ACGCAGCGTGTCGGTCGGCGCCGTCTTGGCCATGGCGGCGAAGCCGCGCGCGCCGACGTGCTCGATCCACATGAGGTCGGCCATGAAGGTCTTCAGCTTGGGCCACTGCTCGGCCGTGATGCGCTCCCGGCCGGGTGCGTCCCAGTCCACGTCACCGAGGCCCCACTGGGTGGCCTTGATCTTGGTGAGCATCTTCTCGAGGTCAACTTGCGCCATGGCTGCGGTCTCCCTTCGGTTCACGCGGTCCGAACACACGTCCCAGCACCCCCGAGCCCACGTTGTAGGACACGGGGGCGAGGCGCTTCATGCGCCAGATCATGCGGGCCTCGAGCTGCGGCAAGACGTACAGGCGGTCGCCGTCGAGCGCGTCCAGCGTGGTCTTGGCCACCGCGTCGGGCGACACGCCGGTCCAGGCCATCAGCCGGTTGCCGAGCTTGCCGGTGTTCGCCGGGATGCGGCCGTCGCGCACGATGTTGGTCTTCACGAAGGTGGGGCACAGCGCCGTCACCCGCACGCCCGTGCCCACCAGCTCCGCCTTGAGGGTCTCGGAGAGCGCCAGCACCGCGGCCTTGGTCACGTTGTAGGGGCCCATCATGGGCGCTGCGGCGAAGCTGGCCGCCGAGCACACGTTGACGATGCCGCCGCGCCCGAGCGCACGCAGCCGGGGTGCGAAGACGTGGCAGCCGTGCACCACCCCCCACAGGTTCACGCCCACCGTCCACTGCCAGTCCTCGATGGGGATGGCGCCGATGGGCCGCCCGCCGATCCCGACCCCGGCGTTGTTGACCACCAGGTCCACCGGATTCCCGAGCCATTGTTCGGATTTGTTGGCGAGGCCCTCCACCTCTTCCAGCTTCGAGACGTCGCAGGCGAGGGCCAGCGCCTTGCCGCCGCGCGCCTCGATCAGGCTGACGGTCTCCTGCGCGGCCGCCAGGTTGATGTCGGAGCAAACCACTCTGCCGCCACGGGATGCGAGCTCGAGGGCGAAAGACCGCCCGATGCCGCTGCCGGCCCCGGTGACGACTGCGGAGGATTGTTTGGTGATGGGGGTTCCGAACATGCGCTCTCTCGGGGTTCGTGGTACCCAGCAGCATATCCCGAGCAATTGTTCGGGTTCCACTCGGTTCGAGGCCCATGCCACGCAAGCCCAAGCAAGAGCGCTCCAAAGCCACCTACGACGCGATCGTGGAGGCCGCCTTCATCTGCGTGGCCGAGCGCGGGACGGCGCACACCACCACGCGCCACATCGCGGACACGGCCGGCATCGGCGTGGGCTCGCTGTACGAGTACTTCGCCAACAAGGAGGAGGTCTACGACGCGATGAACCAACGCTTCGTGGCCGAGGTGGTGGCCATGCTCACGCCGCTCACGCCGCAGATCGTGAAGTCGACCATCGGCGACGCCATCAAGCTCATGCTCCGGCACTTCGGCGAGTTCCTGAACAAGAACGACCAGCGCTACCTCAAGTGCGCCCGCGACGCCGTGCGCGTGGACATCAAGAGCTACCTGCACCCCATCACGAAGCTGCTGTCCGAGATCGTGATCCAGGTGGTGATGCACCACCCCGAGTACATGCGGCTGCGGCGCATCCCGGCCATGACCTACATCTTCATCCACGGCGGCATCTTCGCGGTGCTGCAGCACCTGTCGGACCCGAACCCGCCCATCAC
>CAZEAA010000779.1:0-1671 GCA_964510015.1 uncultured Sandaracinaceae bacterium | reverse complement strand
CGCCGTGACCAAGAACGGGGCCGCCGCGCGCAACAAGCGCGACCGCGACCGCATGCAGAGCAAGGACAAGAGCGGCGTCTTCACGGTGGGCTTCGCGCTGAACCCGGTGAACGGCGCCGAGGTGCCGGTCTACATCGCGGACTACGTGCTCTACGGCTACGGCACGGGCGCCATCATGGCCGTGCCCGCGCACGACGAGCGCGACTTCGAGTTCGCGAAGGCGCACGGCATCGCCATCACCGAGGTGGTCAGCCTCACCGGGCCGCCCTCGGGCGCGCCGCTCGACGCGGCCATGACGCAGCACGGCACGGCCGTGAACAGCGGACCGTACGACGGCCTGCCGACCGCCGAGTTCAAGAAGCGCATCACCGCCGACCTCGAGCAGAAGGGCCAGGGCAAGCGCCGCATCGAGTACAAGCTGCGCGACTGGATCTTCTCGCGGCAGCGCTACTGGGGCGAGCCCATCCCCATCTACTTCCCCGTGGACATCGAGCCCGGCGTGGACCCGCGCACCGGGGCCGCGTGCACCATCCGCTACGACCAGCCCATCCCGCTCGACAAGAGCGAGCTGCCGCTGCGCCTGCCGGACCTCGAGGACTACCGCCCGGGGGACGACCCGCAGGGCGTGCTCACCCGCGCGCTCGACTGGCGCTTCTTCCAGCGCGACGGAAAGTGGTTCGCGCGCGAGACCAACACCATGCCGCAGTGGGCCGGGTCCTGCTGGTACTTCCTGCGCTTCGTGGACCCGCACAACGACCAGGCCGCGTTCAGCATGGAGGCCGCCAAGCGCTGGCTGCCGGTGGACCTCTACGTGGGCGGCGCCGAGCACGCGGTGCTGCACCTGCTCTACAGCCGCTTCTGGCACAAGGTGCTGTTCGACGCGGGCATCGTGCCGGTGGCCGAGCCGTTCACCAAGCTGGTGCACCAGGGCATGATCCTGGGCGAGGTGGAGTACACCGGCTTCCGCCTGGGCGAAGACGGCAGCGGTGAGCTCGTGTCCGCGAGCGACGTCCGCAAGGGCACGGAAGCGGGGACGTTCACGCGCAGCTCGGATGGCGCCCCCGTGAGCGAGTTCAAGGTGAGCTTCGACGACCTCAAGAAGGGCAAGAGCGGCAACTTCGTGTTCGCCGACAAGCCCGAGATTGCGGTCAACGCGCGCGCCCACAAGATGAGCAAGTCGCGCGGCAACGTGGTGAACCCGGACGTCATCACCAAGGAGTACGGCGCGGACTCCATGCGCCTCTACGAGATGTTCATGGGCCCGCTCGAGGCCGTGAAGCCCTGGAACAGCGCGTCCATCGGCGGCGTGCGGCGCTTCCTCGACCGCTACTTCACGTGTGTGCTGCGCGCGAGCGAGGCGGCCACCACCGTGAGCGCGTCGGACGACACCGAGCGCCTGCTGCATCAGACCATCAAGAAGGTCACCGACGACATCGAGGGCCTGCGCTTCAACACCGCCATCAGCCAGATGATGGTGCTGGTCAACGACCTCATCGCCTACGAGGTGCCGCCGCGCGCGGCCGTGCAGACGCTCACGCAGCTGCTGCACCCGTTTGCGCCACACATCGCCGAAGAGGGCTGGGAGCTGCTGGGCAACGTGGGCAGCGTGCAGCGCGCTGCGTGGCCCAAGCACGATGACGCCCGCTTGGTCGCCGACTCGCTGGTCATGCC
>CAZEAA010000778.1:0-1673 GCA_964510015.1 uncultured Sandaracinaceae bacterium | reverse complement strand
CGAGCGGCGGCGGGGTCGCCACGCCGTGCGCGAGCACGTCGCGCACGGTGTTGCGCGCGACGCTGAGCGCGCGGGCGATCGCGCGCGTGCCGAGGCCGCGATCACGGAGGGTCAGGATGGCTTGGCGTTGGGTCTGGTCCAGCATGGAGCTCCTCGAGCGTGGCGCCCAGCGCCGCGAACGCGTCGCGCGCGGCACGGTGAGCGCGGGTGGTCGCGGCGGTCGGCGGACCGCCGTCGTCGGTTGCACGACGCTGCGCACGCCACGCGAGCGCGGCGAGCGTCGTCAGATCCTTGAGCAGCGAGCCCGCGGCGGCGTGGTCCGTGGCGACGCGCTCGGCCTGGGTCGCCGCCCAGGCCTTGAGGAACAGCCGCGGCTCGTCGACGATCCGCTGCCGCCCCGCGCGATCCGCGCGCTTCCATGCGGCGTACAGCGCGCCGAGTTCGCGGTCGGTGACGCGCGTGTCGCCCAGCTGCGCGAGCAGCCGCTCACACTGGCCGCGGTTTGCGCGCGCAATCGGCACGAGGTAGCGCATCGCGCCGTGCGCCGGCACCGTGCCCGCGCGCACGCCCGCCTGCGCCGCCACCGCGAGCCCGTCGACCAACCCGAGCCGATGCGAGACCCAGCTCTTCGAGCGGCACAGCCGGCGCGCCAGCTCGTCCAGCGACAGCCCGTGCTCGCGCAGTCGCCCCAGCAGCCACGCGTCCTCGAGCGCCGTGCGTCGGACCTCCGCGAGATGGCGGTGATGGACCAGCGCCTCGACCTCGGCCATCGACCACCGCGTCGCGAGCACCGTGTCGCGGCGCAGCCGCGCGAGCGCATCGACGCGCTGGTACCCGTCGATCAGCACGTAGCGTTCGCCTTCGGCGATCACGACGACCGGCACCTGCTGGCCGATCTCGGCCAGCGAGCCCCTCAACCTACGGCGCCGGACCGGATCCGCGATCCGCAGATCGCGGTAGCGCAGTTCGAGCTGGTGCAGGTCGATCTCCACGCCGCCACGCTGCCTCCGCTACCCGCCCGGCGCGATCGCGTCTTGCGCCGCGACCGGGGGATGTTCGGCGATTCCTTGAACAATCACCGAGACTTGGCGACGCATCTCGTCTTGCACGTGGCGGCCCATCACTCGGGCGATTTCCACAAGGATCACGCGCCCTTCGACCTTCAACTCGTCTTGCACCACATCCCAGGGCAATCCGGACGCTGGCGGCGGCGTGTTCGCCGGCGGCCCCGCCTTCGGCGCCGCCTTCGCCACCGCGATCGCGTCCTCCCACCGCCGCCCGCGATCGTAGTTCGGATTCGCGGCGCGCCACTGTCGATCGTTGCGGCGGTGGCGCTCCCGCTGACACGCCTCCTGCCCGCACGCGTACTGCCGGCCGCCGACGCGCGCGTCAGGCAGGAACCAGCGGCGACAGATCGAGCACGGGCGCTTCCTTCGCACAGCGCCCGGCAGGATCGCTCACCGGCATCCTCGCCGCCGATGGGTCACTCCTCACGAGCAGCCCCGGGTCAATTCTCGCGAGCGCTGCGGGCCACCCTCATCGCGTGCGGGTCCGGCGCGTCGGGTCCTGGCAAGGCCCCGACCGTCGACGAGCTGTTCGAGGCCGACCTCGCCGCCAGCGGCGGGCGCACGGCCTGGGCGTCGATCAGGACCCTCCGCAGCGAGGGGACGCTC
>CAZEAA010000777.1:0-1677 GCA_964510015.1 uncultured Sandaracinaceae bacterium | reverse complement strand
CTCGTAGCAGGCGCGCTCGAGATCCAGCCCCGCATCCAAGCTGCCGTCGAGCGCCCCATCGATGGCCTCGACCGCGGCCGCGAGCGCGATGGGGGCAGAGCCCGCCAGCTGCTGCGCCATCTCCATGGCCAGCGCCAGCGCGCCGGTCGGCCCGGCCACGCGGTGCACGATGCCGAGCTGCTGCGCCTCGGCCGCGGAGAGCCGCTGTGCGAAGAGGATGAGTTCCTTCGCTTTGGCTGCGCCCACCACGCGCGTGAGCCGCTGCGTGCCACCGGCGCCGGGGATGATGCCCAGCGACACCTCGGTGAGGCCGATGACCGCATGCGCATCGATGACCCGGAGATCGCACGCCAGCGCCAGCTCGAAGCCGCCGCCCAGCGCCGCGCCGTTGATGGCGGCGATGACCGGCTTGCTCAGTCGGTCGATGCGGCCCGCCGTCTCGCGGTAGAGGTCCAGCAGCGCGCGGGTCTCGTCGCGCGTGAGCCCCTTGCGCTCCTTGAGGTCCGCCCCCGCGCAAAACGCCTTCTGCCCTGCCCCCGTGAGCACCACCGCGCGCACGTCGGGATCGCCCTCGGCCTGCGTGGCGAGCTCCAAGAGAGACACCATGGTCCCGCGATCGAACGCGTTGCGAGCGTCTTCGCGATCGATGGTCCAGCACGCCACGTGGCCCTCACGCGACACGCGCACACCCGGCGTCCCCCGAGTCACGAGCGCACCTCCGCACGAACGACCGAGCCGGTGCGCATGAGCGCTTGACGCCCGCCCCTCTCGGAAGAACCATCGCCGACATGAACCGCAGCACCCTCGAAAACATCCTCGACCGCGCGAGCGGCATCACGCGCGCGAAGAACGGGTCCGAGTTCGACGTGGAGGAGGGTCATCGAGTGACGTTCTACCTCGGCCGGCCGGGTCAGGCGATGGAGATCTCCGACCTGCAGCGCGCCAAGCTGCACGACGACTTCGTGGAGCTGACCGGGAACGAGTCCGAGACCGTGACTTTCGTGGACTACGAGGCCATCCACGCCGTGGCCGCCAAGCCCCCGAAGGGGGACGCCAAGCGCCGCGCCGGGTTCGCCTGAGGCGAGCATGGCGCGCGTCCTGATCGTCGATGACGAGCCCAGCGTCCGCGAGATGCTGGGCGTGCTGTTGCACCGGGCCGGCTACACCTGCCAATCAGCATCCGGGGCCCGCATCGCCCGGGAGCGCATCACTGGCGATCCGCCCTACGACGCCGTCATCACCGACCTCACCATGCCCGACGGGAGCGGGATGGACGTGCTGGACGCGGCGCGGGCGCGGGACCCGCACACCCAGGTGATCATGATCACCGCGTATGCGACCACCGAGCAAGCCGTGGACGCCATGCGCAACGGGGCCTACGACTACATCCAGAAGCCGTTCCGCAACGCCGAGCTGCTGGCCACCCTCGAGAAGGCCCTCGAGAAGCGCGCCCTGGTGGACGAGAACCGCGCGCTGCGCTCCGAGCGCGAAGGCGACGCGGCGGGCATCATCGGCAGCAGCGACGCCATGCAGCGCGTGCGCCGGCTGGTGGAGCGCGTGGCCGATGCCCCCAGCAGCGTGCTCATTACCGGCGAGAGCGGCACCGGTAAGGAGGTGGTCGCGCGCGCGCTGCACTTCTCGGGTCAGCGCAGCAAGAGCCCCTTCGTGGTGGTGAAC
>CAZEAA010000776.1:0-1677 GCA_964510015.1 uncultured Sandaracinaceae bacterium | reverse complement strand
GTGCGCTGGCGGGTGGCTCGTGGCTGGTGTCACTCGGCTACGAGAAGACCGAGCGCGGGTACTTCCTGCGCGCGATCATGGCGTCCGCGGCGGCCTGGGCGCTGGCCCTCCCGCTGGCCGTGGGCCTCTTGCGCCGCGCGGTGCGTCAGCAGCGAAAGGCGCAGACGTTGCTCGGGCGCATCGCTGCCGGGCGTGCGCTGCTGGCGACATCGCGGCTCAACGCGGGCGTGATCCTCGCGGTGCACGCCGCCGTGTTCACCGGGGCCGCGGTGGCCGACTGGGGCAGCGAGCACGCGCCCGTGCTGTTGCTCTTCGGCGTGGCCACGGCCGGTCCGAGCGCCCTCGCCGCGTGGACGTTCGGGCAGCAGGCTGCCGTGCGTGCGCTGCACATGCGGGCGCCGCTGGCGGGCGAGCACGCGCCCGAACTGCGCACCCGACTGCCGTACGAGCTGGCGGCGTGGGCGGCGCTGGCGCTCGCGCCGATCTGGCCGGCCACGGTCATCTTGCTGTGGTTCACCGACGTGGCGCTCACCCCGCGCCTCGCGCTGCTGGGCCTGATCGTCCCCATTGCGGCCGCGCTGTGCCACCGGTATGGTCGAGCGCTCGAGCGCGACATCGAGCGCGCACGCGTCCAGGTGGTGCGCATGCAGGCCGGCGACGCGGCCGCGCCCGACCGTCAGCCGGCGCCCCCGGACGCCGAGACGCACGAGGGGCAGCGCATCGCCCAGGCCATCGCCGCGGTGGTGGACACCCACGAGCGCCTGCTCGAGGAGCAGCGGGTGGCGCGCGCCTCCATCACCGAGGCGCAGCGGCTGAAGACCCGCTTCATGGCCTACATGAGCCACGACCTGCGCAGCCCGCTCAACGCCATCCTGGGCTTCACGGACCTCTTGGTCACCGGCTCCGACCCCCTCAACCTCGAGCAACGCGAGAGCCTCGACACGGTGCGCCACGCCGCGGACGACCTGCTGCGGCTCGTGTCCGAGGTGCTCGACACCGCGCGCTTCGAGGCGGGCAAGCTGAAGCTCGTGTCGGCCTACGTCTCGGTGGCCACCTTGCTCAGCGGGGTGGTCGGGCGCGCGCGACGCACGGCCGAGACCCTCGGCATCGAGCTGGACACGATGGTCGAGCCGGGCATGCCCCCCGTGTTCGTGGACGCCGCGCGCATGCAGCAGGCGCTGCTGGGCCTCGTATTGCACTTGGCCCACACGTCCACGTCGGGCAGCCCCATCGCCCTGCGTGCCAGTCGCGCCAAGGGGCCCCCGGGACCCGATGCCCAAGTGCGGATCTTCGTGGACGCGCCGGGCATGAGCGCGCCCAGCCACCCCGACCTGCTCTTCGAGGCCTATCGCTTCAGCCGCCGCGAGTCCGGGATGCACGCCGGGGGCCTGGGCCTCGGGCTGTCGCTGGCCCGCTCGCTGGTGGAGGCGCAGGGTGGGGCGATCTGGTTCGAGGCGCCCGGAACGGTCTGCGTGGCCCTACCTCGCGAGGGTCATTGACGCCGGTCGCCCCGCCATAGTACGCCGTCCGACATGTCCGGTAGCGAAGGCCTTCGATTCTGGCCACTCACAGACGTAGGCAAGGTTCGCGACCACAACGAGGACAGCTTCCTGGTGGACAGGAAGCTGAATCTCTTCATCGTGTGCGACGGCATGGGCGGCCACGCTGCGGGTGAAG
>CAZEAA010000775.1:0-1681 GCA_964510015.1 uncultured Sandaracinaceae bacterium | reverse complement strand
CGGCGGTGGCGCGCGTCAGGATGTTGCCTGCGCCCGCGCCGCCGAAGACCTGCTGGGCGCCGCCGCTGCCGCCGCCGAGCGCCGTGCCCATGCCACCGCCTTTGCCCGACTGGAGGAGCACCACCAGGATCAGGAAGAGGCACACGAGCACGTAGATGATGGTCAGGAAGGTCTGCATGAGTCGACTCGCAGCGGGTTCAGGCTGTGGGGGGTGCGAAATAGCACGGGGAGCGCCCGCCGCCAACGTTCCCGTTGGCGCCCTCGGGGCGTCTAGCGGGACGCGTAGGCGGCGGCGATGATGGGCACGAACTGGTCGGCCGTGAGGGCAGCCCCCCCGACCAGCGCGCCGTCGATGTCGGGCTGGGCCAGGAGCTCGGCCGCGTTGCTGGCCTTCACGCTCCCGCCATAGAGGATGCGCAGCCCATCGCTGAGGGCTTCCCCGAAGCTGGAACGCAGGTGAGCGCGGATCGCCGCGTGCACCGCCTGGGCGTCCCCGGGGCTGGCGGTCCGCCCGGTGCCGATGGCCCAGACCGGCTCGTAGGCCACGATGAGATCGCCGAGCGCGTCGGCCGAGAGACCGTCGAGGGCTCCCCGCAGCTGGCGCAGCACCACGCTCTCGGTCTCGCCCGCGTCGCGCTCCGCGAGCGTCTCGCCCACGCACAAGATCGGCACCAGGCCGGCCGCCAAGAGGGCGCGAACCTTGAGCGCCACGGCCGCGTCGGTCTCACCGAACAGCGTGCGCCGCTCGCTGTGACCCACGATGCAGTGCGAGGCGCCCGCGTCGCGCAGCAGGGCCGGGCTCACCTCGCCCGTGAACGCGCCGTTGGCCTCCTGAAAGCAGTTCTGCCCCGCGAGGAAGACCGCGCTGTCGGCCATGGCCTGGGCGACGGCATAGAGCGAGGTGGCCACCGGCGCCACGCACACCTCCACGGTGTTGTCCGGACCGGCAGCGCGGTCGAGCGCCTCCCAGGCCTCCACGATCTGCCCCGTCAGGTCGATGGCCGCCGACACCGTGTGGTGCAGCTTCCAGTTGCCCGCGATGAACGGCGTGCGCGGGCTCATGAGCTGAGGGCCTCGACCCCCGGGAGACGGCGTCCCTCCAGGAACTCGAGCGACGCCCCGCCGCCTGTGGACACGTGCGTGTAGCGGTCCGCCAGGCCGGCCTGCTGCACGGCCGCCACGCTGTCGCCGCCACCCACCACGGTGAAGCCCCCGCTCGCCGCCATGGCGTGCGCGACGCCGAGGGTGCCTGCCGCGAAGGCGGGGTTCTCGAAGAGCCCCATGGGCCCGTTCCAGAAGATGGAGCGCGCCTTGCCGAGCCGGTCTTCGAAGAGCTTCTCGGTCTCGGGACCCACGTCGAGCGCCATCCCGTTCTCGGGCACGCCGTCGAGCGCCACCACCTGGGACTCCGTGTCCTCGAGGCTGTAGCCCACGCGCAGGTCCACCGGCAGCAGCAGCTCGATGCCGGCGTCTTCCGCGCGCTGCATGAGCGAGCGGGCGAGCGCGAGCTTGTCCGCCTCCACCAGGCTCTTGCCCATGGCGAAGCCCCGCGCCGCCAGGAACGTGTTGGCCATGGCGCCGCCGATGAACATGGCGTTCACCTTGGTCATCAGCGCCTCGATCACCTTGATCTTGTCGGTGACCTTCGCGCCGCCCAGCACCGCGATGTACGGAGCAGGCG
>CAZEAA010000774.1:0-1688 GCA_964510015.1 uncultured Sandaracinaceae bacterium | reverse complement strand
ACACCTTCTGTCAGAGCTTCACCTGCAACAGCAACACCTGTGGCACCGTGAACACGGCGGTCGGCACCGACCTCCCCGCGGGCAACCAGACCACGGGCGACTGCCGCGTGCAGGAGTGCAACGGCTCGGGCGGCGTCAGCAACACGGCGTTCGACACCGACCTCCCCGTGGACGGAAACCAGTGCACCAACGACGTCTGCACGGCCGGCGTGCCCACCAACCCGTCGACGGCCATCAACACCGCGTGCGGCACGGGTGACTTCTGCAACGGGGCGGGCGCCTGCGTGGACTGCACGAGCGCGTCTCAGTGCGGCACGAGCACCTTCTGTCAGACCTTCACCTGCAACAGCAACACCTGCGGCACCACCAACACGGCCAACGGCACGGACCTGCCCGCGGGGAGCCAGACCACGGGTGACTGCCGCGTGCAGGAGTGCAACGGCTCGGGCGCCGTGGTGAACACCGTCTTCAACACGGACGTGCCGGTGGACGGCAACCCGTGCACCAACGACGTGTGCACCTCCGGCACGCCGAGCAACCCGAACCAAGCGCTGAACTTCGCGTGCGGCACGGGCGACTTCTGCAACGGCTCGGGCACCTGCGTGGACTGCAACAGCGCCTCGCAGTGCGGCACCGACAGCTTCTGCCGCGCCTACAGCTGCACCAGCAACACCTGCGGCAGCACCAACACCGCCGTGGGCACCGACCTCCCCGCCGGTAGCCAGATGAGCGGGGACTGCCAGGTGAACGAGTGCGACGGGCTCGGCGCGGTGCGCAGCGTGGCGCTCAGCAGCGACGTCCCGGTGGACGGCGCGCAGTGCACGAACGACGTCTGCAGCAGCGGCGTGCCCAGCAACCCGCCGCTCGCGGCCGGCAGCATGTGCTCGATGGGCGGCAACTACTGCAACGGCTCGGGGGCGTGCGTGCAGTGCCTGTCGGCGTCGGACTGCGGAACGAGCACGTTCTGTCAGGTCTTCAGCTGCAACGCGGGCACGTGCCAGACCAACAACACGGCGGCGGGCACCGACCTCCCGGCCGGCAGCCAGACGGCCGGCGACTGCCAGGTCCTCGAGTGCAACACCATGGGTGGCGTGCGCAGCGTGGCGCTGAACACCGACCTGCCGAGCGACGGCAACGCGTGCACCAGCGACACGTGCTCGTCCGGCTCGCCCACGTTCACGAACGTGATGAACGGCACGATGTGCGGCTCGGCCGGCATGTGCCAGAGCGGCAACTGCGTGGGCTGCGCCGTGGCCACCGACTGCGGCGTCAGCAACTTCTGCGTGACCTACACGTGCAACGCGAACTCGTGCGGGGTGGCCTACACGCCGAACGGCACCGCGCTGCCGGCGGGCAGCCAGACGGCGGGCAACTGCCAGACCCTCGTGTGCGATGGCGCCGGAGCCACCATCTCCATCGCCGCGAACGGCGACGTCCCGGTGGACGGAAACGCGTGCACCAGCGACGTGTGCACCGCGGGCGCGCCCAGTAACCCGAACAGCGCCATCAACACGGCGTGCGGCTCGGGCGACTTCTGCAACGGCGCAGGCAGCTGCGTGGACTGCACCAGCGCGAGTCAGTGCGGCACCAGCACGTTCTGTCAGACCTTCACCTGCAACAGCAACACCTGCGGAGTGAGCAACACCGCCGCGGGCACCGACCTCCCCGCCGGCAGCCAGACGGCCGGC
>CAZEAA010000773.1:0-1693 GCA_964510015.1 uncultured Sandaracinaceae bacterium | reverse complement strand
GTCGCTCACGGCTTCCGATTCCAAACCGTCGGGGCATTCCTCGGCCTCCAATACCGCGCGCGGCGCCTTGCCCGAATTTCACGCGCGGTTCGCGTGGGATCGGCTGAAAACACGACCCACACCGGCACACTTTCGCCGCGCAATTCAGCCCTGCCCAGCTCGATCTGTGCCTCGTCCCCGATTCGCCCCTGTTTGGCGCAACCCTCGAAGTGCTCAGCGCTTGCGGGGCAGTCACAGCGGCGGCAGTAGTACGTGCCCGGCTGGCTCTCCATTTCATCGCCATGGAAATAGAACCGGGTTTTCCCAACGTCCCGGATGCGTGGTGGCTTTGCTCTCGGTTTGTGCGCGGTGTTCATGCGCTCGCCTCCGGATTGAAGGATTCCAGCAACGCGGCAATGTCAGCCGCGCGCCACGCAGTACAGCGTTCGGAAAGTTTCACGCCAGCGGGAAACCGGCCGGAGCGTATGCCTTCCCACCAGGTCGAAGGCGAAACAGGCACCAGCGCCAGCACGTCAGGCAACCGCAGCAAGCCGCCAGCGGCCAGAATTGCGGCAGCGCGTTCGGCGGATTCGCGGGGGTCAGGGTTTGAATTGGTGCGGCCGCGCTTGCGGTCCGTGGTGCGCCGGTTGTTCGGCGCGGTGTTGCAGGCTTGCATTGCCATAGTTGGGGTCCAGCACGGCGGCTTGGGGGCCGTGGTGGAACGACACGCTACGCATGGAAACGGGAGGATTGTTGCAAATGCAATGCAAGCAACTGCATTTGCAACGCAGGTCAGCCGTCCCGCATTCTTTTTGCGTCGCTCAGCCGATCCCCGATAGTCCGCCTGAGGACTCCCCGCAATCCCATGCTGGCAATCTTCCCGGCCAGAATGTCCGCAGTCCCGTTTCCTTCTTTCTCGCCACCGTGCGGATTGGTCAAGTCCACATCAGCCAGCACCGCCAGCGCCAGAATGATGGAAAGGTATGTTCGTTCTGACTTCGGGTTTACCTCGTGGTCCCAGTCCCCCGTATTGGCTGGCACAGAGTCCGATTCATTGGGCCGCTTGCCTTCCCATACTTCGGGGCGCAAACCGTGTCCGTGCGCCCACTGCATCAGTGCGGCGCGGGGAATAACGGAATCATCCAACGCCAGCGTTTTTTCGTTTTTTTCGCGGTATACCACGCGCGCGTCGCGGCCCAGCCATTGGGTCGTGCCAAAGCCATCATTTGCGGGCCGATAAGGGCCGGGCGTCACCAGTACTGCTAGATCGGGGCATAGCTCGCCAGAACGGATTGCTTGGATTACTCGGTCATGAATCGACTTCACGCGATCCCGCAACTGTCTTTCGTCGGGGTTGTGGTGGTCAAATGTCCGCCCCGGCTCCAGGTCGCAAAGCAGGTGCATAGCTTCGCCTAGGGTCAACGGGTCTTTGTTTCGCCACAGTGCAAACGGATCAAATGCCATTGCGCGCCTTCCTCGCATCCTTCCAGAATGGAAGCCGCGCCAGCCGGGGGAAGGTTCCCGGTTTTCGGGGATCAGCCTAGGCGCGACGGAAACAGTGTTGTCTATACCGGCCCTTTGCCCTCAATCGACCATGGTCTGCCGTTGCCGATGATGACGTGATCCAGCAGGCGCACGTCAATCAGGCTCAGGGCGTCGCGCAAGTGATTGGTAATGGCCTTGTCTGCCATCGATGGCTCGGTTTCTCCGCTGG
>CAZEAA010000772.1:0-1708 GCA_964510015.1 uncultured Sandaracinaceae bacterium | reverse complement strand
CGTGAAGTGCTCACCGGCCGTCTCGTTGGCCTGCTCGGCGAAGCGCCGGATGAGGTCTTCGAAGATGGAACCCATCATGTGCGTGTCCACCGCGCTCGGGTGCAGGTCCACCTCCGCGAAGCGCGACACCACCTGGTAGAGCAGGTTGGCCTCGTCCAGCTTGTCCACCTGCTCGCCGAACTTGAAGCGCTGCAAGAAGATCTCGCGCGCGTCCGCGTTGAAGCCCTCGATGTAGCTCACGAGGTTCTGGCGCAGGTGCCCCGGGTCGTCCTTCAGCTGCGCGAACGTGAGCTTGGACGTGTTGTGGAACGGCACACCCGTGATGCGGTTGAGCAGGACGTCGGCGTTCTTGAGCGACCCCCCTTGCAGCGACGCGTGCTTGGCCAGCACCTGGGCCTTGGTGGGCAGCAGCACGCAGTCGAGGCGCCGCAGCACCGTGAGCGGCAGGATGACCTTGCCGTAGTCGTGCTGCTTGAAGTCGCCGCGCAGCAGGTCCGCCACGGACCAGAGAAAGTTGGACGCCTCCGAGAAGCTCTCGAAGCGCCGGCCGGACTGCTCAACCAAGGGGTAGCTCCTGTGCTAGTCACGACCCCGGCGCGCGCGGCGGATGCGGCCGGCTCCCCCGGATCGAGGGAGGTGACGATAGCAGGGAGGTGAGACGGAGCGGGGCGGAAAGCGCGGGGTCGAGGGCGAGCCTAGCCTGCGACGAGGGCTACGAGCCGCAGTAGCCGGCGCCACAAGTCGATGCGGACCCCACAGCTGGGCACTCGTCGGCCGTTCCGCATGCGTACGTGCACCGATCGTCGAAGGCGCCAACTGTCTCGCACAGCGCACCAGGTCCCGGACATTCGCTCGCGTTGCCGCTGGGGCACGTTTGACTCGAGCGCAACGCATTCACGGCTTCGCAGCTAACGGAGGACTGATCGATTCCGCAGTAGGTCGCGGAGGCAGCGCCGGAGAGGCTGGTCGACGTGATCGGCACCAAGTAGGGGCGTGCGCATCCTGGCGCGGCGCGCATGCAGTACCCGCCCTTCGGGGTGCCTTGGTAGAACATCGGGATGCATCGGAACGTGCCGTTGATCTGGGTGCAGTCACTGTCCGAGACACAGGGCTCACAGACGCGGCGCGATGCACGAGTGATGCCCGAGCACGTACGGGTGGCAGGGTCGCAGCTCTCGTCGCCGCAGTCCGTCGCCTCGGTGGCGGGGGTGCATTCCACACACGTACCCTCGCGGCAGTGAGGCTTGCCAGGCACGTGGTTGCAGTGGGCATTGCTCTCGCACGCGACGCATGCCCCGCCACTGCAACGGGACGCGCTGGCGCTCGTGCAGTCGAGGGCGGCCGTGCCGCCGCGGCACTGCACGCACTCTTGCTGCGCGCTGCAGCGGGGCGTGAGCGGCGTGTCGCCGCAGTCCGCGGCTTCGTTGGCAGCGTCGCACGCCACGCACTCCCCCGTGACGGGGTTGCAGGCGGGATGGCCCGGTTGGCTGGCGCACTCGGTCCGAACCGCGCAGGCCGCGCAGGTGCCTTCACGGCACACAGGGGTCGCCGCGTCGCAGGACAAGCTGCTCAGGCACGCCACGCAGGCGCCCGCGATACAGTAGGGCATCGCGCCGCCGCAGTCGCTCCAGGTGAGGCACTCGACGCACTGATCGGTGGCGGGGCTGCAGAGTGGGGTGCCGCCGCCGCATGGGCCCCCACAGGGGCC
>CAZEAA010000771.1:0-1714 GCA_964510015.1 uncultured Sandaracinaceae bacterium | reverse complement strand
GGGTATGGGCCAGCGGGCCGATGGTGGCCAGCCCCGGGGCCACCACCGAGAGCAACTTCTTCGTGGGATTCTCAGGCGAGATCTCGGAGGGCGGCGTGTTCCTGGCCACCTACGAGGTGCTCCCCGTGCGCAGCTCGGTCGAGGTGCTGGTCACCCTGCCGGGCGGCTTCGAGTTCAAGGTCAACGGCTGGGTGCGCTACGTGCGCGACCCGTTCGACTTCAGCGCGGACTCGGATCCTGGCATGGGCATCCAGTTCGAGAACCTGACCGCGCACGACCGTGAGCTCATCATGCGCTTCATCCGCAAGCGCGCGCCCACGTTCTACGACGACTGACCGGGCGTCGCCCTCCGAGAACGCCACCATGCGGGCCGTTGCATCTCACACCGTCTCGACCGACCTGGGCACGCTGCCGGTGGTCGCGACCGACGTACCCGTGCGCGCCCCCGATGCTCGCTCAGGGCTGCCGTGGGTGGTCATCGTCCCGTCCATCTTCGGCGTCGCCCCGGACCTGCGTGTGCAGATGGCCGAGCTGGGCGACCACGCGCAGGTGTTGGCGGTGGACCCGTTCCACCTCGTGGGCGCCGGACCGCTGCCCTACACGGACTTCCCCCCCGCCGTCACGCGCTTCCAGCAGGCCGACCTCGGGCGCTTCGAAGCCGAGCTCACCGCGCTGCTCGCGCTCCTCGGCGAGCACGCGCCGGTCATCGCGGTGGGCATCTGCTTCGGTGGCCCCTTCGTGGTGCGCGCGGCCGCAGCGGGCCGCCTGGCGGGCGTCGTCACCTGGCACGGCAGTCGCCTCGAGAGTCAGCTGCCGGCCCTGCGCAGCGTGGCCGAGCGCGGCGTGCCGGCGCGGCTGCACTTCGGCGACGCGGACGCCTTCGTGCCCCTCAGCACGGTGGAGGCGGTGCGCGACGCGCTCGGTGAGCAGGCCCAGGAGAGCGTCGCGGTCCACAAGGGAGCGGACCACGGCTTCAGTCACCGCAGCGGGCCCAAGTATCAGGCCGTGGCCGAGCGCGCGGGCATGAACGCGGTGCTCGACCTGATCAGGTCGTGTACTCCGCGTTGACCTTCACGTACTCGTAGCTGAGGTCGCAGCCCCACACGGTGGCGGAGCCCTTGCCCTCGCCCACCGAGACGTCGATGGTGACCTTCTTGCGGTCGCGGATGCTGGCGGACACGCCGGCCAGCTCGAGCGGCACGGCGGCGCCGCGGTCGAACAGCAGGTAGCCGTTGATCTCGATGCGGATGGCGGCCGGGTCCAGCAGCGCCTCGCGGCCCGGGCCGGGCTTGCCGATGGCCATGACCACGCGGCCCCAGTTGGGGTCGGCCCCGAACACCGCCGCCTTCATGAGCGGCGAGTTGATGATCTGCTTGGCCATCGCCTTGGCGTCCGCGTCGCTGGCGGTGCCATGCACGCGGGCCTCGATGAGCTTGGTGGCGCCCTCCGCCTGGTAGACCACGTCGCGCGCCAGCTTGAGGCACATGGCGGTCAAGCACGCCTCGAGGTCGCGCTCGGCGGCGGGGCTGGTCGGGACGCTCGCGGTGGAGAAGAGCACCAACGAGTCGCTCGTGCTGGTGTCGGTGTCCACCGAGATGGCGTTGAACGTGGCGTCCACCGCTCGCGTCACCAGCGCGCTCAGGCTGTCCGCCGGCACGTTCAGTTTGGTGAAGAAGTCGACCAGCTGGTTGGCCATTTTGGGCTCGATCATGCC
>CAZEAA010000770.1:0-1727 GCA_964510015.1 uncultured Sandaracinaceae bacterium | reverse complement strand
CCGCCTGCGGCGCGGCCTCCGCCGACCCCGGCGACCCGCACGGCGCGGCGCGGACCCCGGCGGCAGTGCGCGTGGCCGAGGCCACGGAGGGCCCCGTGGCCGCGAGCTACGTCGTGACCGGCACGGTGCGCGGGCTCAACACCGCCACGCTCACGAGCCGCACGATGGGCTACGTGGAGACGCTCGACGCTGCGGTGGGCGAGCGTGTGGTGCGCGGCCAGCTGCTGGCCACGCTGGACGACGCCGACCCGCGCGCCGGTCTGCTGCAGGCCACGGCCGGAACGCTCGAGGCGCAGGCCGCGCGGGCGCAGTACGAGCAGCAGTCGCAGGCCGCCGCCGCAGCGCTCCAGCTGGCGCGCACCACCCACGAGCGCATGCGCGCCCTGCGGGCCGAGCACGCGGTGTCGCAGCAGCAGGCCGACGAGGCCGAGTCCGCCTACCGTGCGGCCGAGGCGCAGTACGAAGCGAGCCGCGCGGGGCTGAACCGCGCTGACTCCCACATCGCCCAGAGCCGGGCGATGGTGCTCTCCGCGCGCGCGGCGCTCGACTACACGCGGGTGCGGGCGCCCTTCGACGGCGTGGTGCTGGCACGTCCCGCGCAGGTGGGTGAGCTGGCCGCCCCGGGAGCCCCGCTCTACGTGCTGGAGCAAGACGGTGGGCTGCGCGTGGAGGTCGCGGTGCCCGAGTCCTTGGCCGGGAGCGTGCAGCTGGGGCAAGCGGTGGAGGTGCGCGTGGACGCGAGCGCGCGCGTCCTCACCGGCACGGTGGGCGAGGTCTCGCCGCAGGTGGACGCCGCCGCCCGCGCCTTCGTGGTGAAGGTGGACCTGCCGAGCGACGCGCTCGAGGGCCTGCGTGCCGGCATGTTCGCGCGGGTGCACTTCCCGCGCGAGGCACGCGAGCTCCTGACGGTGCCGCTCGAGGCCGTCCAAGCCCGCGGCTCGCTCGACCGGGTGTTCGTGGTGGATGACGGCGTGGCCGAGCTCCGCCTGGTGACCCTGGGCGCGGCGCACGACGACCGCGTGGCGGTGCTGTCCGGACTCTCCCCAGGCGAGGTGGTGGTGGTCGCCCCCCCGAGCACCCTCCGTGACCGCGACCGTGTGGAGGTGAGCCAGTGACCCCCGAACCGCAGACCGAACAAGCTCCCCTGGGCATGGCCGGGCGCCTGGCCCGCGCCTTCATCGGCAACAAGCTCACGCCCGTGCTCATCGTGAGCGCCGTCGCGCTCGGCGCCTTCGCGGTGCAGCTGCTCCCGCGCGAGGAGGAGCCCCAGATCAAGGTGCCCATGGTGGACATCTTCATCGGCCTGCCCGGCGCCACCGCACGCGAGGTGGAGCAGCGCGTGTCGTCGCCCGTGGAGCGCCTGGTGCAAGAGGTGCCCGGCGTGGAGTACGTGTACTCCACCTCCAGCCCCGGCCGCAGCCTGGTCATCGTGCGCTTCGAGGTGGGCGCCAACGAAGAGGACGCCATCTTGCGAGTGCGTGACCGGCTGGCCGCGCACGCCGACCGCCTGCCGAGCGAGGCCAGCGCGCCCCTCATCCGGCCACGCTTCATCGACGACGTGCCGGTGCTGGCCATCACGCTCTTTGGCGAGCGCTACGACAGCGCTCAGCTGCGGCAGGTGGCCGACGAGCTGCGCGCCGAGCTCAAGCAGGTACCGGACGTGACCGACGTGCAGGTCATCGGCGGAGAGAGCCGCCAGGTGCGCGTGTTGCTGGACCCCGAGCGCC
>CAZEAA010000769.1:0-1728 GCA_964510015.1 uncultured Sandaracinaceae bacterium | reverse complement strand
GCGCAGCTGGCCGAGCTGGGTGGCCTGCCGCTCGTGGACCTCGCCACCGCAGCGGTGGGCTGCCTGGGGGTCGCGGCCTTCGAGGCGCACGCCACCGTGCCGCGTGACCCACGGCGGGTGCGCGGGTTCGGCGCCGCCGCGGTCCTCTTGGTGGGGGTGTGCGCGGCCTTCGGCTCCGCGCGCCTCCGGGAGGTCCGGGCCGAGCGCTTGCAGGCCCAGGTGCTGCGCGTCGGGGTGGTGCAGCCCGACGTGAGCATCGCCGAGCTCCGCGAAGGGCTCACGGCGAGCGACCGGCTCGCGCGACTCACGGCGCTGAGCGCGCAGCTGGCTGCCGGAGAGGCCGAGCTCATCCTCTGGCCCGAGGCGGCTTATCCGCTGCCCGTGTCGCGCACGGCGCTCCTCGCGCGCGAGGCGCGAACGCTCCAGCTCTCGGCCGAGGGTCTGCCCCACCTGGTGGGCGCGCTCAGCACGGACACGCGCGACCGGAGCGGCTGCAGCACCTGGAACACGCTCATCGCCACGGGCCCCGACGGAACCCCGACCGGACACGTGGACAAGCGCGAGCGCTTTCCGTTCGCGGAGTACATCCCCTTCTGGTCGTGGTCCTCCTGGCTGCAGCAGCGTTACCCCTGCGCCGGCGAGCGGGTGGGCGAGGGAGCGCCGCGGCTCACCGTGGGAGACGCCGCGCTGGGCGTGCTCAACTGCTACGAAGACGTGCATCCCGAGCGGACCCGCGAGGCCACCCGTGCCGGCGCGGAGCTGCTGCTGAACTTCTCGAACGACGCCTGGTTCGGCCGCTCCATCCAGCCCGAGCTGCACCGCATCGTGGCGCGCTTCCGGGCCATCGAGGCGCGCCGGGACCTGGTTCGGGCCGTCAACACGGGGGCCAGCGGCCACATCGCGGCCACCGGAGAAGAGCGGGTGGTGTTGCCGCGGCACGAGCGCGGGGTGTTCGTGGCCAACGCCCGGCGGCTCACCCGGCCCACGCTCGCCACGGCGTGGGGGGACTGGGTCTCGCCCCTCGCCCTCGGGATCCTGCTGCTGCTCGTGGGCTTGCCTCTGGCGCGGCGACGGCGCGCGCGGCAAAGTCTCGTACCTCGGGCTTGAACCTGGACCGGGCGGCCCTATGAGCGACGCGTGGCGCCAGACCGGCGCCCAGAAACGGACGACTGCGACCATGGCCAAGCGCGAAGAGATGTGGGATCGACTGGACCAGCCGCTGGACGTGCTGGTCTTCGGCGGAGGCATCACGGGCTCGGGTATCGCGCGCGACGCCGCGCGGCGTGGCCTCAAGGTGGCGGTGGTGGAGCAGCGTGACCTGGCGTACGGAACGAGCTCGCGCTCCAGCAAGCTGGTGCACGGCGGCCTGCGCTACCTCGAGAGCTACGAGTTCAGCCTGGTGTTCGAGTCGGTCAGCGAGCGTCGCGTGCTCATGGACCTGGCGCCGCACCTCGTGAACCCGCTGGGCTTCCTGTTCCCCGTGTACAAGGGCGCGCGCCAGAGCCTCTTCATCATCAACGCGGGCATGTGGCTGTACGACGGCCTGTCGCTCTTCCGCTCGCCCAAGATTCACAAGAAGCTCAAGCCCAAGGAAGTGAAGGAGCTCGAGCCCGCCGTGAAGCAGGAGGGCCTCAAGGGGGCACCGCTCTACTACGACTGCTCCACCGACGACGCGCGCCTCACCATCGAGACCGCGCTCGACGCCGTGCAGCACGGCGCGGTGGTGGC
>CAZEAA010000768.1:0-1746 GCA_964510015.1 uncultured Sandaracinaceae bacterium | reverse complement strand
CAGCCACCGCGCAGGGAGCCCGCAGGGCTGGCTCGCAGGGGGGCGATGTCGCCGAGGTGCTCGCGCAGCGCCGCCGCGCTCCACAACGCGCCAGCCTCGGTCGCGCGCTGTTCCCAGGCGCCGCGGGGCGTTCGCCCGTGTGCGATGGCGCTGGCGGACACCGCGACGTCCGCCGCCTGGGCGCGGGCGGCCACCTCGAGGGCGTGCAGGGACGTGCCCCCCGCGTCGAAGAAGTCGTCGTCGGGCGCGAGCGGTGCAGAGCTCAAGACCTGGCCCATCCAGGCGCCCAGCAGGGCTAGTACCCCGTCGCAGGGAAGCTCAGAGTCCCTGCGACGGGGTGCTCGCTCCGGACTTGTGTCCGGTGGCGCACCGGTGGCGTGGGGCGTCGCGACCGGCATCAGCTTGCCGGTCACCCCGCGGGGCAGCGCGTCCACGACCACCACGTCGTCCGGCACCAGCGCCGTGGGCAGCTCACGGAAGAGACTCGCGCGCAGTCGCCCCACCAGCTCGCGCCGCTGCGGCTCGCTGAGCGGGACATGCACCTCCACGTGCGCCACCAGCCGGTCGGCCTCCGGCGAGGTCGAGACGCGCACAGCCCGCAGCAGCCCCGTGCGCAGCAGCGCCGCCTCCACTTCTTCCGGCGCCACCCGCTGCCCGCGCAGCTTGAGCTGACGGTCCACGCGGCCGCGAAACGCCCACTCGCCGTCCGCGCACCGCCGCACCACGTCGCCCGTGCGGTACCAGCGCCGTCCCGCGCGCCACACGAAGCGCTGCGCCGTGAGCGCCTCGTCGTCGAGGTAGCCGAGCGCGAGGCCGGGACCCGCGATCAGCAGCTCGCCTTCGTCGTTGGCCTCCGCTTCGCTGGGCGAGAGGTCGTACTCGTTTCCGGCGATGGGCTGCCCCAGCAGCGGCCTCGACCAGCCTGGGTCGCAGCGCCCGAGGCTGGTGCAGATGGTGGCCTCCGTGGGGCCGTACACGTTGAAGAGCGCCACGCGCTCCGCGAGCCGCCGCACGTCGTGCGCGGGGGCGACCTCGCCACCCACCACCAGGGTCTCGAGGCACCCCGGAAGCGCCTCCTCGTGGAGGTGCGCGAGGTAGGCCGGCGGCACATCGGCGTAGGTGACCCCGTGCCGCGCGATGGTGCCGAGCAACCGGCTCGGCGCGCAGGCGGAGTCTTCCTCCAGCACCAGGGTCGCGCCCGCCAGCAGGGCGGTGCCGATGTCCGACAGGCTGGCGTCGAAGCCGAGGCCCAGCAGGAACAGCGAGCGGCTGGTGGGCGTGAGCGCGAACGCTTCGATCTGGGCGTCGAGGACGGGCACCAAGCCCGCGTGCGGCACCACGACGCCCTTGGGCTGTCCGCTGCTGCCGCTGGTGTAGATCACGTAGGCCGCGTCGCCCGGGAGCGCGCGCGGGCTTGCTCCGGAGACCCGGAGCTCGCCCTCCTCGAGGCGAAGGGCCGCGCCGCTCGCGGCGATGCGCGCAGCGCCATACGCAGCAGGCCAGCGAGGGCAGAGGAGCAGCGGCACCGCGCCCACGCGAAAGAGCGCCAGCATGTCGGCCACACGGCCAACGGTGCGGGCGCCGCCGAGCGCGACCAACGTGCCTGGTCCTGCGCCGGCTTCGCGCAACGTGGCCTCCACACCGCGCACGCGCGCGTCGAGCGCCGCGTAGGTGAACGCGCGCCCGCGGTCCAGCACGGCCACGCGCCGGCCGTGGGCCGCGCAGACATCCCGAAGCCGCTAGGAG
>CAZEAA010000767.1:0-1748 GCA_964510015.1 uncultured Sandaracinaceae bacterium | reverse complement strand
TTCATCACGATGGTGACGCACTGCGGCTACGACCTGCGCTTCTACCCGAAGCAGCTGTTCGCGTCGGCGCCCATGCACGAGCATCACCACGGCCGGCGGAACCCCACCAACTTCTGCGTGCTGCTGAACCTGAGCGACCGGCTCTTCGGGACGTACACGCCGTTCCAGGAGCCAGTGAACCCTCAGTCCCAGTCGTAGGAGAAGTCGAGGTAGAGGCCGTTCAGGGTGATCTTGTAGTTGCCGGGAGCGCCGCAGAGGTCGCAGCGCTCGAGGCCCTGCGCGTCACGCTCGGCGTCGCCGGCGTCGATGTCCGCTTGCGTGATCGTGGCCGAGCCCATGCGCCGCGCGTACGCCAGGTTCAACTCCCACGGACCGTGGTCGTAGCCCGCGCCGAGTGTGGCGATGTGCGTGGCCGCGGCCGGCGTACCGAACGCGGTGGGGAAGCGCGGGTTGCTGGTCTTCCCGTCGAACGAGTAGCCCAGCCGCAGCGGGATGCGGCGGTCGTAGACGCGGAACTCGCCGCCCAGGCGCGTGGTGATGCCGTTGGTCCAGTCGAACACCTGCACCAGCTCGATGCCGCCAATCCGGAAGCCACTGGCATCGTTCTGCGAGTTGAACGCATAGATGAAGTCGAACGCCGCGCCCGCGATGTAGTTGCCGTTCACGTCGGGCTCGCCGAAGTCGTAGCGGGCACCGAACTCGAGGCGCGTGGGCAGCACGAAGTTGGACGACGCCTCCACGTCCCCGAGCGGGAGCCCGAGCGCATAGACGTCGCCCGAGCTCTCCACCGTGGTGGTGGTCTTGTGACGATAGTTGAGGCCCAGCTGGAGGTTCGGGTGCTGCGGTGGCTGGTACTGCACGCCCAGGCGGAAGCCCAGGAAGTCCATGCCGGAGGCGTTGATCTGGAGGTTCGGACGAACGACCTCCGCGTCGGGCGACGGGATGCGCGAGCGCTCCAGCTGCACGTACGTGATGCGGTAGGCAGCGCCGATGCGCAGACCGATCTCGTCGATGTTCACGGCGATGGCGGGCGTGAACTCGAAGAAGTTGAGCGACGTGTGGTCCACCGTGGGCATGCCGTCCATCGGCCGGTCGTAGCGGTACTCGCCGCCAGCCGCCGCGACGGGGAAGACACCCAAACCGAGCACCACGCGCTCGTGAACACGGAAGGCAGCCCCCACCAGGAACGCTGGCGCCACGGTGCGCTCGGAGCCGATGTTCTCCGCGCCCACCACGGGCGAGGCCTGGAGGTCGCCCACCAGCAACGAGACATCCAGCAGCAGGTGGTAGCGACCGATCTGCGCGAGGCCCGCCGGGTTGTGGAAGAGCGACGAGGCGTCGTTCACGTAGCCCACGGCGGCGCCACCCATGCCCATGTGGCGGGACGAGTAGAGCATGGGCGTGTCGTAGCCACCGGCATGGGCCGCGGACGGCAGCGCCAGCGCCGCGAGCGCGAGCAGCGCGGAGATCACTTGAGGGGCGCGGGATTGGATGAGTCGCTGCGTCATGGGGCCAGCGTGGCAAACAAGCCGGCCCCGAACAACACCTATGCGACTATCAGGTTCAGGATCTTGCCGGCCACCCAGACGACCTTCTTGATGGTCTTTCCGTCGAGCAGCGCCGCGATGGCCGGATCTGCTTTGGCGAGGGCCACTGCGTCGTCCTCTGTAACCTCGGCCGGAATGGTCACGCGCGCGCGCACCTTGCCGTTGACCTGCACGGGCATGACCAGCGACTCGGCCACCAGG
>CAZEAA010000766.1:0-1748 GCA_964510015.1 uncultured Sandaracinaceae bacterium | reverse complement strand
AATCGCCTTGCCAGAAGCACGATTCGCTTGGCAGGTCACTTCTGCTCATAGGCTCCGCAGGACCCAGGACTTGTGATGAGTCGATAGACGTCAACGTCGACGTGGTCGTTGTCGTGGGCTTTGGATCAGGCCCCTTGCCCGTCCAACCACGCCCGGGCTTCGTTGATCGTCCCGAAGACCTTGTGGGGGTGCTCGAAAGGGGAGAGCCACATGACCGCGGTGAGGGCGCCGCGCACGAGGGCGTTGGGCATGACGTAGGCCTCGCCCTTGCAGTAGCGCTTGGTGTGAGCGCGGTTCTGGGTAGAGAAGTCAGCGAAGTGCCGGCGCACGTCGGCCCCCGGGACGCCGGCGTGGGTGGCGTCCACCATCAGGGTGTAGGCCGTCTTGCGCGCGAAGACGCGCTCCTGGATGGCCGCCGTCATGGCCTCGGCGTCGCGCAGGGCCATCGCGCCGCACAGGGTGATCTTCACTCGGGGAAATGCCGTGTTGTCGAGGGTGTAGGCGGCACCCGTGGCGCCAGTGGATTCGGTCGACGAAGGGGTCATCTGCTCGTTGGTGGAGGGGGACGGTGGGGCGACGCTACGGTGTTGGAGCCCCGATGGGAAGTGACCGCAGACGCGGACATGCCGTTGGGGGGCCACCGTGGGGGACCGCTCTCTTGACCGGCTTCCGGGTGGGCTGTAGACGCAGCCGCATGTCTTCGCCCGTCGTCGTTCGTTTCGCGCCCTCCCCCAGCGGCTACCTGCACATCGGCGGGGTTCGCACGGCCCTCTACAGCTGGCTGTGGGCGCGCAAGCAGGGAGGCACGTTCATCCTGCGCATCGAGGACACCGACGCGGAGCGCAGCACGCAGGAGAGCGTGGACATCATCCTCGACTCCATGCGCTGGCTGGGGCTCGACTGGGACCAGGGCCCGGACGTGGGCGGCCCGAACGCGCCCTATCGGCAGTCGGAGCGCCTGGACACGTACAAGGACCACGCCGAGAAGCTGATCGCGAGCGGGCACGCGTACCGCTGCTACGCCACCAAAGAAGAGATCCAAGCGGCGCGCGACGCCCACACGGCCACGGGCACCAAGGATGGCTTCGTGTTCGAGAGCCCCTGGCGCGACCGCACCGACGGCGACCCGAGCGAGCCGCACTCGGTGCGCTTCAAGTGCCCGCGCGAGGGCAGCACCACGTTCGTGGACCTGATCCGCGGGCCCATCGAGGTGGCGCACAGCACGCTCCAGGACTTCATCCTGCTGCGCAACACCGGGCTGCCGCTCTACAACTTCGGCTGCGTGGTGGACGACGTGACCATGGGCGTGACGCTCGTGGCGCGCGGCGACGACCACATCATCAACACCACGCCGCAGGTGCTCATCTACCAGGCGCTGGGCGTGCCGGTGCCGGAGTTCGCGCACCTGCCCATGGTGCTGGGGCCCGACGGAAAGCGTTTCAGCAAGCGCCACGGGGCGGTGAGCGTCATGGAGTACCGCGACCTCGGCTACCTGCCCGACGCGGTGCTGAACTACCTGGCGCGCCTCGGCTGGAGCCACGGCGACCAAGAGGTGTTCACGCGCGAGGAGCTCATCCAGCACTTCGACTGGGCGCACTGCGGCAGCCAGGCGGGCAAGTACGACCCGAAGAAGTTCCTGTTCGTGCAGGAGGAGCACCTGCGCCGTCAGCCGGACGCGCTGCTGGCCGAGCTGACGCGGCCGTACCTCGCGGCGCGCGGCCTCGAGGTGGCGCCAGACGACGCACGGG
>CAZEAA010000765.1:0-1750 GCA_964510015.1 uncultured Sandaracinaceae bacterium | reverse complement strand
CGGGGGCGGGGGCGGGGGCGGGGGCCGAGGGCGAGACCGTGGCCGTGGCCGGGTCCGGGGCCGAGGCCGAGGGCGAGACCGTGGCCGTGGCCGGGTCCGGGGCCGAGGCCGAGGCCGAGACCCAGTCCGAGGCCGAGGGCGAGACCGAGACCGAGACCCAGTCCGAGGCCGAGGGCGAGACCGTGGCCGAGGGCGAGACCGGGGCCGAGACCCAGTCCGAAGCCGAGGGCGAGGCCGAGGCCGAGGCTGGGGCCGGGACCGGGTCGGGGGACCGGGGCCGGCGGGTGGTGGTCGCCTTGGATGGGCTGGTGGGGTGGGAGGTCGTTCCTCGGGTGCGGCCCGGGTTTGGGCTGCGGGTGAATGTGGACCGGGGGTGGTTGGGGTCGGAGATGGGGGTGCGGGGGTGGTTGCCCGCGGAGGTGGGGGCCGCGAGTGGCGAAGGGCGGGTGCGGGCGTATCAGCTCGATTTGCGGGCTTTGGCTTGTGGCGTTGCGGGTGGTTTCAGGGGGTGTTTGGGTGGGTTTGCGGGGGTGATGCCGGCGCGGGGGCTGGAGGTCGTGAACGCTCGGCGAGGGCTGGGCGTGGTGGCCGGGGTGGCAGCGCTGGTGGGGTACGACCTCGGGGTGGGCTCGCGGTTTTCGGTGGGGGCGCGGGTGGGGGTGGACGTGCCTTTGCTGCAGCCGAGCCTCCGGCTGAGCAACGCCGAGGTGTGGCAAGGTGCTCCCGTGTCGGTCTTGTTGGCAATCGGCGTGGGCCTGAGACTTCGATGACGGAATCGTCACCGCCGCCCCGAACCCCTACGGATGGCCTCGTCGTGGACGAGGTCTTCCGCACGCACTTCAAGTACGTGTGGAACAGCCTGCGGCGTCTGGACGTGCGCACGGCTGACCTCGAGGATCTCACCCACGACGTCTTCATCATCGTGCATCGCAAAGCCCACCACTACGACCCGGCGCGGCCGCTGAAGCCCTGGCTCTTCGGCATCGCCGCGAACTGCGCGTCCGACTACCGCCGGAAGGCGAGCAATCGGCGGGAGCAGCTGCGGGACGACACGGAGGGCGCCGACGAGTCCGCGAACGCGCACGACCAGCTGGAGGCGCAGCAGGACCGCGATCTGGTGCTGCGGGCGCTCGCGTCCATCGAGGAGTCGCGCCGCGCGGTGTTCGTCATGCACGAGCTGGACGGCATCTCCATGCCGGACATCGTGCAGGCCCTCGAGATCCCGCTCAACACGGGCTACTCCCGCCTGCGCCTGGCGCGCGGCGAATTCACGGCGGCGGTGCAGCGGCTGCGCCCCAAGCGGGGGCCCTCATGAGCGAGCACGATCTGCCCGAGTTGGACCCCGAGCTGCGCGCGCTGCTGGCTGTCGAGAGTGATCCGCTGGACCCGCCGGACGGCGCGTTCGAGCGCGTCTTCGAGCGCGTGGGCCAGACGCTGCTGAACCCGCCACCGAGCGACGGCGGCAGCGACCCCACGGGCGGCGGCGACCCGAGCTCGAGCCCCGCCCCCAGCTCGGCGCCGGGCGCCGAGGCCGCCCTGACTCAGGCCACGGTCACCACCACCACCACCGCCGCCGTCACCACCGCCGCGACCGCGACCGTCTCCCTCCCGACGGCCGCGGCGCTGGCGTTCGTGCTGGGCCTGGGCGCGGGCATCGTGGGCACCCGCGTGGCCACCCCCGAGCCCGAGGTGCGCGTGGAAGAGCGCGTGGTCGAGCGCGTGGTGGAGGTGCCCGTGCGCGTGGTGGAGA
>CAZEAA010000764.1:0-1755 GCA_964510015.1 uncultured Sandaracinaceae bacterium | reverse complement strand
CTGTCGGCGCCCTCTTCGAGGTCCATCGCCACTTCGCGCAGGGCCTCGTCGCTGTTGGCCGGGTCCATCTGGTAGGTGCGCTTGTCGGCGCTGCCCAGGTTCTTGGCCGAGCCCACCGCGTCGCGGAACGGCCCGTAGAACGCGCTCGCATACTTCGCGGCGTAGCTCAGGATCAACGCGTCGTGCTGGCCTGCCCCTTCGAGCGCCCCGCGGATGGCCCCGATGCGCCCGTCCTGCATGTCGGACGGCGCCAGCACGTCGCAGCCTGCAGCCGCCTGCACCAGCGCCTGCTTGCAGAGCGCCGCCACCGTGAGGTCGTTCACCACGTAGCCGTCGCGCACGATGCCGTCCTGCCCGTGTGTGGTGAAGGGGTCGAGCGCCACGTCGCAGATCACCCCGAGGTCGGGGCAGGCACGCTTCACCGCGCGCACCGCGCGGCACACGAGGTTCTCGGGGTCGTGCGCGTGCTCACCGTCCGGCGTCTTCAGCGCGGCGTCGATGACCGGGAAGATCGCGATGGCCGGGATGCCCAGCACCGCCGCTTCGCGGGCCTCCTTCACCAGCTCGTCGATGGACAGCCGCTCCACGCCCGGCATCGAGGCGATGGCCACACGCGCGGGTCCGCTTCCGGGCTCGTGCACGAACAGCGGCCAGATCAGGTCGGCCACGCTCAGGGTGTGCTCACGCACCAAGCGGCGCGTCCACTCGTGACGGCGTGTGCGACGCAGGCGTGTCTCTGGGTACTGCGGCATGGTCACTTCCCCGCCATGTACAGGATGCGGTCCAGCACCCCGGGCACCAGCTGGTTCAACCGCCGCGTGGCGCGGCTGCCGAGGTCCACCAACAGCACGTCGTCGCTGCGCTCGAGGCCCGCGAGGGCGCTCTCCACGATCTCTTCGGCGGTGAACATGCGCGACAGCTTGTAGACCGGCGGCACGCTCGCGAGGCTGCGCACCATGGGCGTGTCCCCCGGCGGCGGGCACAGCACGCGCACGCTGATGGGACGCTCGCGCACCTCCACGCGCAACGCTTCGGCGAAGCCCACCACCGCGAACTTGCTCGCGCAGTAGCCCGCCAGCTGCGGGAACCCGCGCAGCCCCGACACGCTCGCCACCAGCAACAGCGTGGCCTTCCCGCCGTTCGCCGCGGCCTCGTCCAAGTGCGGCAGCAGCGCCTGCGTCACGTACACGCTGCCCAAGTAGTTGATGTCCATCATCAGCTTGTAGTCCGCTGCGGGAACGTCCTCGGCCTTGCCCACGCGGAGCACGCCCGCGCAGTTGGCCACGTGCCCGAGCGGACCCACCGCGGCCCGCGCCCGTTTCGCCGCGGCCACCAGCGCCTCGGCATCCCGCACGTCCACCACGTCCGTGTACACGCCGACTCCCAGCTCACTCGCCGCCCGGTCGAGCGCCGCGCGATCCAGGTCCCACAGCACCAGCTGCTCCCCGCGCGCCGCCAGCCGCCGCGCAAACTCGCGACCGAAGCCGCTGGCCCCACCCGTAATCACCCAAGCCCCCGCACACCGACCGCGTCTCGTTGCCATGGCGCGCATCGTAGCAGACCGAGGCGTCCCGATTCGCTTGGGCGCCGTCCAGCGCTTGAGCTGACGAAGGGCCTGGCTCATAGCCAACATGAACCACCCCGAGGAACTGTACGAAAAGTTTACATATTACCCAGACTACGCAATACGCTGTCGGTCAGCCAGCTGGTGCTCATCCGCCCCGACGGCACCGAAGGCGAGCGCTTCGCGCTGAG
>CAZEAA010000763.1:0-1756 GCA_964510015.1 uncultured Sandaracinaceae bacterium | reverse complement strand
GAGTCGATAGGCGTTGACGGCGACGGCGACGGCGACGAACCAGAGGCGCTCGCGGGATCGCGAAAACGCCATGAAATAAGGACAACTGGGCACCCCCGACTGAAGTGACTGAAGTCCGGGGCAGCAATCCTGGTCTGGATCAACAGCGGAAGTCGGCCCCGTGTCGGGCTCCGGGCCTGGGGTTCGTCGCCGTCGCCGTAGCCGTCAACGAGTGCGGTCACGAGCACGAGCACGAGCAGGTCTACGAGCACGTCGACGACTACGACCACGACGACGTCAACGTCAACGTGGGCGTGGTCGCGGGCTGTGGCGGAGGTAACGCCCAACTCCCTCTTGCGACCGACACGCGGCCCGCGCAGGATCGCGGCCGTCAGCCACAGAGCACGGAGACAGCGGACCATGAGCGAGCGCAAGACCATCATCATCACCGGCGCCAATTCGGGCATCGGCAAGGCCATGGCCATGGACCTCGGCGCCGCCGGGCACCACATCGTGATGGGTTGCCGGAGCCTGGGCCGTGGTGAAGCCGCGAAGGCGGACATCGAGCGCGTGGCCAAGGGGCCGGTGGATCTCTTGCAAGTGGACGTTGGCGAGCCCGACTCGGTGCGAGCCTTCGCGAGCGAGGTGCGCGGAAAGTACGCGAAGGTGGACGTGCTGATGAACAACGCGGGGGTGTACCTGCCCAAGCGAGAGGTCACCGACGCGGGCTTCGAGCGGATGTTCGCGATCAATCACCTAGGCCCGTTCCTGCTCACGCACCTGCTGCTGGAACCGCTGGCGGGCGGTCGGGTGGTGACCACGTCGTCGTTCGGGCATCGCTTCACCAGCTTCGACCGTGACAACCTGCAGGCCGAGAAGTCGTTCACGGCCATCCGCCAGTACGGCTTGACCAAGCTGGCCAACATCCTCTTCACGCAGGAGCTGGACGCCCGGGCTGCGTCGCGCGGCATCACGGCCAACTGCTTCCACCCGGGCGCGGTGGGCACCGAGTTCGCGCAGGACGACAGCAGCAGCCTGCTGGGTTTCGGCACCAAGATCGGGAAGGTCTTCCTGCGCTCACCCAAGAAGGGGGGCGAGACGGGGGTGTTCCTGGCCACCGACCCGGTGGCGCTCGCCAAGCACGGCAAGTACTGGAGCGACAAGAAGGTGCGCCCGACCTCGGGGGACGTGAGCGCCAAGAACGCGGCTCACCTGTGGGACCTCAGCACCGAGCTGCTGGGGGTGGGGGACCTGGCGCTGCGCGCCGCCTGAGCGGCCCGACCATCGACGGATCACGCTCGACACGGACCGCGGGTGAAGGCGGCGCGTGATGCGCCGCTGCGATTGAAATTGACCTAATTGGCGGGACCACGTTCAATACCCCTCGCATGTTCTCGGTCGTGATCACGGAGAAGGGTGGCGCCCAACGGCGGATGGAGTTCGACAAGAACGAAATCACCGTCGGTCGCGTACAAGGCAACGACGTCATCCTCGGGAAGGGCAACGTCTCCAAGCGTCACTCCCGCATCGTGCTCAAGGACGGCCGCTTCATCGTGGTGGACCTGAAGAGCACCAACGGCACCTACGTGAACGGCCGCAAGATCACGTCCCCGCTGGTGGTGAAGCCCGGCGACAAGATCTACATCGGCGACTTCATCATCACGCTGGACGAGCTCGAGGCCGCGTCGCAGCCGCACATCGGGCAGCCCGAGTCGTACCCCGCCGCCGCGCCCATCTCGTCGGCGCCCCCGGCCGACACGCCGCGCCCGCCGCCGCC
>CAZEAA010000762.1:0-1776 GCA_964510015.1 uncultured Sandaracinaceae bacterium | reverse complement strand
CGGGTCAATGGGCACCCACCGCTGAAGCGGCTTCAGCGGTGGGTGCCCCTTATGCCTCGCAGCAACGGAGAACGGCCACCGCGAGAGATGTGTAGAATCATGAGGCTGAAGCCATGGGTGGCCGGCGCTCAGGCCGCGAAGGCCCGCAGGCGCGCCTCGAGGCGGCTGCGGATCTTGTGCTTCTTGCTGTAGACCGTCTTCACCGAGATGTTCATCTCGGCGGCCACCGTCTCGGCGTCGAGGCCGTCCACGTAGTAGAGCTGCACGAACGTCTGGTCCTTGTCGGAGAACTCCTGGAGGGCCTGGTTCACCAGGGTCCAGCGCTCGGCGCGCGCCATGCGCTCGACGGGGCTCTCCTCGTCGCTCTCGAGCTGGTCGGCCTCGCTCAGCTCGCTCATGTAGGGGCGGCGCGAGACGCGGCGCAGGTGGTCCCACGCGGTGTTGGTGGCCAAGAGCCCGATCCACGTGCCGAGCTTGTTGCCGAGCTCCGGCTGGAAGGCGCGCAGGCGCCGCATGTCGCGCGTGGTCAGGTTCAGCAGGAACTGCCCGTAGATGTCGTCCAGGTCGTCCTGGCACAGCACCCCGTGGAAGCGGTTGGTCACCTTGTGGATGCACTTGAAGACCAGGCGGTCGTAGCGGCGATGGAACTCCCTCCACGCCACCTCGTTGCGATCCAGCAGTCGCGCGAGGAGCTCGCGGTCGGTCCAGTCGGTCGGGGGCAGTAGCGGTGCGGGCGTGTTCGTCATCGTGGTCACTCCTTGGGACGACGAGGCACTTTGCAGCCGCCGTGCCACCGCCTTACCTGCTGAAACCACTTGGTTTTCTGCGCGCGTAACACCCGCTCGAGCCTCCGCGCCCCCGAGCGTTACGCGTCACAGCGTAACCGGGACTGTTACGGTGACGCGCGCGCAGCTCCCCCGTCACGGTGCCGTTGCCGGCCCGCTGCACCCATCCCGAACCACCCGGGAACCTTTCGTCGCGCTACGCTGTCTCGTCATCATGCGTCGCGTGACCCACGGCTCTTCCCTCTCGTTCGTGCCTTTCGTGCTGCTCATCGTGGGCCTCGCCACCGCGGGCTGCGCGGGCCGTCAGCAGGGCACCACCACGCCCGAGCCCAGCGGCGAGCCCCAGGACCTCCCCGGGCTGCGCATCCGCTCGGGCGAGGGCCCAGGCTCGGTCTACTCCGACGAGGACCTGTTCAACCAGGCGCGCGCCCTCGGCCGCGAGGGCCGCTGCCCCGAGTCCGTGGCCCGCTACGAGCAGCTGGTCAGCGAGTTCAGCGGCAGCCGCCTCGCTCCCGCGGCGCTCTACAACGCGGCCCTGTGCCTGATGCGCCTCGGCGACAACGCGGGCGCGGCGGACCGCTACGCCCGCTTGGTGCGGGACTACCCCGAGTCGTCAGACGTGCGCGCCGCGCGCTTCCAGCTGGCGCTCCTCTATCAGCGCCTCGAGCAGTGGGACGCCCTGGTGGCCACGGCCGACGAGCTGCTAGCGGACACGAGCCTCGGCGTGGACGACCGGGTGGAGGCGCTGGCCCGCCGCGCCCAGGGGCTGTTCGGGCAGGGGGACCGCAACGCCGCCGCCACGCAGGCCCGCGACACGCTGCGCTACGTGAGCTCGCGTCCGGAGGGCGGCGAGGTGCGGGGCTTCTACTTCGTGGCCGCCGCCAACTTCGTGCTGGCCGAGACGGTGCGCCTGAACTTCGACGAGGCGCCCATCCCGCCCGGCGACATCGCCACACAGCGGCGCGCGCTCGACGTGCGGGCGGCCCACCTG
>CAZEAA010000761.1:0-1778 GCA_964510015.1 uncultured Sandaracinaceae bacterium | reverse complement strand
CACCGTGCACTCGTTGCCGTCCTCCACCGGGACGTCGATGGGGTTGCTGGTGGTGGTGGTGCCGCCGCCGCCGTCGCACACCACGGTGCGACAGTCGTTGGCCACCTGGCTGCCTGCCGGCAGCGGGGTGTTCGCCGCCACGTCGTTCACCTCGCACACGTTGTTCACGCACGAGTACGTGCGGCAGAACGTGTCGGTCCCGCAGTTGGCGTCCGTGTTGCAGCCCACGCACTGACCGCCGGCGTTGCAGATGCCCATCGTGCCGCAGGACGCGTTGGGTGTGATGCTGTGCTGCGCCGACCCGGCGCTGCAGGTGTCGGCCGTGCACGCGTTCTGGTCGTTCGGGAGGTCCAAGTCGAAGACCGCGTTGGTGGTGCCACCGCTGCCGTTGCACTGCACCTGCCGGCAGTCCCCCGCCACCTGTGAGGCGACCACCGTGCCGACCGCCACGTCCTCTTCCACGCACTGGTGGTCCACGCACAGGAAGAGGTGGCAGGCGGTGCTGGTCCCGCACTCGGCGTCCGCGTTGCACTCCACGCACGTGCCGGTCCCGTCGCACACGTCGGCCCCCGCGTTGCACGTGGTGCCGGTCTGCAGCGAGAGCGTCCCGGGCACGCCCGAGTTGCACGTGGGCTGCGTGCACTCGTTGGCGTCCTCGGCGGGGATGTCGCCGTCGTCGCCGGCGCTCATCACGTCGCCCTGGCCGTCGCACTGCAGCTGCTGGCAGTCACCGGGCGTCTGGTCTTCGCTCGGCAGCGCGATGCCCTGCGTGAGGGGGGCCACCGTGCAGCTGCCCGCCACGCACGCCATGGGCGCGCAGAACGTGCTGCCCGCGCAGTCGGTGTCCTGGAAGCAGCTCTGGCAGTGGCCTGCCGCGTCGCACATCTGCGACCCATTCGGTCCGCAGGTGCCGCCCGCGTTGGTGGGCGGGTTGCTGGGCACCCCCGCCGTGCAGCGGTCTTGGGTGCAGTCGTTGCCATCGGTCGGGACGTCGGTGTTGTCGGCGCTCGACTGGGTGCCACCCGAGCTCCCGCACGTGAGCAGCTGGCAGTCGCCCGCCACCTGGCTGCCCGAGGGGATGGCCGTGCCCACCGGGGCCACCACCACGTTGCACGCGTGGCTCACGCACACGAACTGCACGCAGGCCGTGTCGGTGCCGCAGTGCGCGCCCGTGTTGCACCCCACGCAGGCGCCGCTGCCATCGCAGTAGGAGCCCCCCGTGGCGCAGGGCAGGTCGATAGGCGCGGGCGGGAACATGGGGGCGCCGTCGACGCAGCTCTGTACGGTGCACTCGAGGCCATCGTCTTGCGGCAGGTCGGTGTCCTCGACGATGGGCGTGAGGCCACCCTCGCCGTCGCAGATCAACGCCTGGCAGTCGCCCGGATCCTGGAGCTCCGTGGGCGCCACGCTGCCGAGGGTGGCGAACGTGCGTCCGCACACCCCGGCCGTGCACGTGTTGGCGGCGCAGAAGGTGTCTTCGCCGCACTCCTCCGGCGCGGCGCAGCCCACGCACTGGCCGTTGGCGTCGCAGCTGAGGCTGCCGTCACCGCACTCGCTGCCCGGGTCTCGATCGGTGTGCGTGGGCGTGTTGCCGTCGCACGTGTCGGTGGTGCAGTCGTTCAGGTCGTCGGGCAGGTCGCTCTCGAGGGTGACCGAGGAGACGCCGCCCGTGCCGTTGCACTGGAGCTCTTCGCAGTCGCGCGGGGTCTGCAGGGCGAGCGGGGTGCCGGCCGCGGTGAAGGTCTGTCCGCACACGTGCGCCACGCAGGTGCGCGTCT
>CAZEAA010000760.1:0-1790 GCA_964510015.1 uncultured Sandaracinaceae bacterium | reverse complement strand
CTCACAGGGTGGTGTCAAGGGATGTCGGACAACTTCTGCTTCGTTCGTTCGCGCTCGCGGGTTCTTCGGGCCGCTGACCCGTTTCGTTTAGAGTCTCGGGCCGATGACCACTCCACGAAAAGTTTTCGTAGCTCTGCATCGAATGCGAGCCGCGCCCCTCTCGCGAGGAGGTTCCGGACCTCAGGATCGCCATGGATACGGGCCATTGCAGGTGAGGGTACGTTCCTTGCATAGTCCCGCCCTCGTGGCATTCCGTCGCCAGCTCAGACCCCTCGCCCCCTCTCCCGGCTTCACGCTGGTGGAGCTGCTGACGGTGGTGGTCCTGATCTCCGTCATGGTCGGCCTCGCTGGCCCGGCGATGCTGGACGCCTTCGGGGACTCCCGAGGGCGGGACTTGGCGGGGGCGATCGTCAACCTGTACAACGGGGCACGGGCCCGCGCGACGGGTAGCGGCCGCGCTCAGCTCGTGCGCTTCACGCTCGCAGCCAACTCCAATCAGGGGGGCCTCATCGCCTACGAGGGGAACAACAGCAGCTGCCTGGCGAGCAACTGGGCGGCGGTCGTCGCCGCAGGCTGTGACCCGGCCACCGGCTTCTGCACGGACCAGCTGAACCCGACCCAGTTCCAGCCCGCGGGGGAGCGCTTCACCATCAGCATGCGCACCACGGGCGCCGCTGGGAGCTGGGCGGAGGCCGCGTCGGACATCTGCTACGAGCCGACCGGAGTCACCTTCTGGCGCGCTGGGGCCTCGGTGGCGGGGAACCTCTTGATGAACTCGCAGAATGGCAGTGCCGGAGGCGCTCTGCGGGGTGGCTTTCTGATTCGGGTCCAGCGGCTCGACAGCGCCTCGACGCAGCTGTCGGTCGACCGCGAGATCATGGTGCCGCTCGGCGCGGCCGCGAGGGCGTCGCAATGAGCCGTCGTACTCGCAGCGGGCGCCGCGGCTTCACGCTCGTGGAGGTCATGATGGCCATCTCGGTGATGACCGTCGGGGCCATCGCCATCTTCAGCATGCAGAGCGCCACGGCGACGGGGGCTCGACGCTCGCGTCTCGTGACGACCGCCACCGAGGTGAACCGCTTCTGGATGGAGCGCGTGAAGCTCGAGGCGCTGCGCTGGGGACCCACCGCGTACGCGACCATCCCCTGGCTCAACGCGCTGCCGGCGGCCGGGACGGGCTCGAGCGACTGGTTCCTTCCGCAGGCGCGCGGCACCGGCGACACTCTCGTGACCGCCGCGAGCGACTGGTACGGCGCGCCCATGGTCATGCCGTCGGGCGCAGGCACGCCCCCGGCCCCCTACTGTACGAGCTTGCGCTGGACCTGGATGTCCACGGGGACGGAGCAGGTCGCGCGGCTGGACGTGCGCACGTGGTGGCACCGCCAAGACCGGGCCGCGGGGACCACCATCGCCGGCTGCGGTGCGGACCAGGTGGCGGTCACCAGCGCCATCGCGGACATCGGAAACTTCGGCGTCGTGTACGGCAGCACCGTCGTGCGCTGGCAGGGGTTGCCATGATGACGAGCCGCCGCACCACGCGTCGCGCGCGACGCACCCAAGAGGGCTTCACGCTGCTCGAGATGCTCGTGGCTCTCGTGGCGGGGGCCATGACCATCGCCACGGTGTACACGATGGCCGCGGGGTCCACTCGCGCGTTCCAAGAGCAGAACCGCATCAACAACACCCAGGCGGCTTTGCGCTCGGGGATGGAGCAGGTGCGTCGTGACATCGCGCGGGCCGGCTTCGGCGGCACCCCGGACAGCGGCGCCACGGCGGCCACGGGGGACCGC
>CAZEAA010000759.1:0-1791 GCA_964510015.1 uncultured Sandaracinaceae bacterium | reverse complement strand
TTACATCGTCAAGCCGTTCTCGGTGCCGGAACTGGTCGCGCGGATTCGCGCGCTGCGTGATGCTGTTATAGGGCTCGGCAGCTGGCGCGATGACGACATCGACGCCGCAGTTGCGCACGGGCTCGAGGTGCTGGACCAGCTCAGGGATTCGGCGGCTGATGGCGGTGCGCTGCCTGGTGACCCGGACGAGCTACTGGCGTTCTTGGCCGAGCTCCCCGACGCTGTCGAGAGGTGGCGGTGCAGCTATGGTGCGGTCGCACCCGCCCGGGAGGCGTCATGAGCGCGACACGAATGAGGAAGCCCATCGCGGCCGTGGTTGGCGGCAACTCCGCATCAGCCGCGCTGCTAGAGGCGGCCGAGGTGATTGGGCGCGGCCTGGTGGACGCCGGGATGCGTGTCGCGACGGGAGGGCTCGGCGGCGTGATGACAGCGGCGTCCAGGGGCGCGCACGACGCTGCGTCGTGGTGCGATGGGAGCGTCATCGGAATTCTGCCCGGGCTCGACGCGCGCGAGGCAAACCCCTTCGTGGATATCGTCATCCCAACCGGGATGAACTACGCCCGCAACACCATTCTCGTGGCGATGGCGGACGTGGTCGTGGCCGTCGGAGGCGGGTCCGGGACGCTCAGTGAGGTCGCGCTCGCTTGGCAGCACGGTAAGCCCATCGTGGCGCTGGACCTTGGCCAGGGTTGGAGCGCGAGGATGGCTGGCGAGCGACTCGACGAGCGGCGTGCCGACGAAGTGCATCGCGCCGGTAGCGCGGAGGAGGCGGTCAGGCTCGCCGCTGCGCTCGCGGGTACCAGGGAGTCCAACCGTGGCTTCTGATGTGACGCGCATCTTGATGCTGCACCGAGTCCAGCCCAACGATCCGGTCGCGTTCGGGCTGCCCAGCAGCTATCGGATGCGGGGCACGTCGCTCACGCTCGGCGAGCTAGAGCGCGCTCTCGACGAGGCTGGACCAGTGCTGCCGCTCGACACGCTCGAGCGCGCCCTCCGAAACGGCGGAGCCCTCTCGCCGGGCAGCGTGCTCACCTTTGACGATGGCTACCGCGAACACCTCGATGTCGTCGCACCGTGGCTGGCAACACGAGGCCACAGCGCCACATTTTACGTGGCTACAGGTCTTTGCGGGGACGGTGAGAGCGTCGCGGCCGTGGACGCTTGGTACTGGTTGCTCGACCACGCGACGCGACGCTTGGGGGAGGTACGCATGCCGGACGGGGGCGTGTTCCGCGCTCCTCTCGACACCTTGGAGGGGAAGCGTGCCTGGGTTGGCGGGCCTCCGAAGGCGGCGCTGCTGAGCGCGAGTGCACAGGTGCAGAAGGAACTGCTCGATGCCCTCGCGGACAGTGCTGGATGCGTGCTTCCGGTGGACCTGGCGTCACTGCTCTACGTGAGGGCCAGCGAGTGGTCGGGCTTTGGTCACCAAGGGATGCGCGTGGGTGCCCACAGCGTCGGTCATCCGCGGCTTACGCAGACCGACGACATGCAGCTAGAGCGCGAGGTGCGAGACTCCGTGGCGGCCGTGGCGAGGGTGCGGTCGTTGGTGGCGTTCGCGTATCCGGACGGTGCGTTCGATGACCGTGTGGTGGCGAGCGTGCGTCGTGCAGGGGTGTCGTCGTCGGTGACCTGCGAACCTGGGGATGTTGCGGCGGGCGCCGACTTGTTGCGGCTTCCACGGCGGTTCGTGGCTACACCGGCTGCCTGAGCTCCATTCAAGTGCAGGTTCCATCGTGCCAAGCGCCACAGCGCGTCCCTTGGGTCGCGGGCTGAAGCCACCCAGCTGTCCAC
>CAZEAA010000758.1:0-1792 GCA_964510015.1 uncultured Sandaracinaceae bacterium | reverse complement strand
GTCGTTGACGGCGACGGCGACGATCGGACGCGCTCAGTAGAGCGTCCGCGGACGTCAGAGTCGGGGAATCGTGTCTGTTTCAAGCACTTGGGCACCTGGCTCAGTAGCAATGCAGACCCCGTCGGCGAGGGGGCGGGCCTACGCGAGCATTCAAATCGTCGCCGTCACCGCCGCCGTCAAGGACCACGACTACGTCGACGACCACGAACGACCACGACCACGTCAACGACCGCAGCCGCCAGACGCTGGTGCGTTCGGCTCGGCTCAGCCTCAGCGCGGGTAGAGGTGGCTCGCCATCGCGCGCACCAGCTCGTCGATGAGCGCGCGGGCCGGGCCGATTTGCGACCCGTTGTAGATCACGCTGAAGCCCAGCACCTGCCCGTTGTTGGGGCCCAGCACGTAGCCGCTCAGGCTGGTGGCGTTGCGCAACGTACCGGTCTTGGCTCGCACGATGCCGCGCGCCGGCAGGTCCGAGAGCCGCTCGTGCAGCGTGCCGTCCTGGCCCGCGATGGCGAGGTGCGAGAGGTACTCGTCACGCACGGCGGGGTTCATGTACACGTGCCGCAAGACCGCCGTGAAGTGCTGCGGCGCGATCAGGTTTCCGTTGAACAGACCCGAGCCGTTCACGATGGTGGCCTGTCCCGCGGGGACACCGGCGTCCGCCAGCATCGCCTGCATGAGCTCGGCGCCGTGCGCGCTGGTGCCGGGGCGGCGGTCCTCCGCGGCCATCACCTTCATGACCATCTCGGCCACGAAGTTGTCGCTGTCCTTGCCCACGGCGTGCAGCAGCTGGCTCAGGGTGGGCGAGTACCGGCTGGCCAGCAGGGCCAAGCCCTCGGGTGGGCGCCCCTGCTGAACCCGCCGCGTGCCACGGATGCCCGTGCGCTCGAGCGCCTCGGCGAGCGCGTGGCCGGCGTAGCCGATGGGGTCTTCCACGCGGCGCCGGAAGCTCGAAGGCATGCCGCCCACGGGCACGCTGCCACGCAGGCGCAGGTTCATCTGCCCGTCGTCGCGCGCACGTTGCACGGCCACCACACGAGGTTCGCCGTCGGGCGCCGTGGTCACCTGCGAGTCCACCACGAAGTGGCCCGCCGCCGCGAGGCGCACGCGCGCAGGCTCTCCCGCCGCCGCTGCGGGCAGCACGTTGATCACGTAGGCGTTGCGCTCGACCGGCGCTGCCGAGATCGGCGCCCGGAACGCGGCCGTCTCGTTGGGCTGCTGGTCGAACGCGGGCGGCAGCAGCTGGTCGTCGAAGTAGCTGTTGTCCACCATGATGGTGCGCACCGTGCGCACGCCGCGGTCTTGCAGGCGCTCGCACAGCTCCACCAGGTCACTCATGCGCGTGGTGGGGTCGCCGAAGCCGCGCAGCACCAGCGTGTCGACCACACCGTCCGTGACACGGCCATAGAGCCCCGTCATCATCTGGTGCCCCGGTCCCAGCCGCAGCAGCGCTGCCGCCGCCGTGACCAGCTTCATGTTGCTGGCGGGGTTCCGCGCAACGCTCCCGTGATGGTCGAAGATCTGCCGCCCCGAAGTGATGTCCACCACGTGGACCCCCAAGCCGTCGCCCAGGTTCGCCTCGGTGACCAGCGTGTTCAGCCGCCCGGTCAGCGCTTCCCCCTGCGCGCTGCCCGTGTCGTGGTTCAGCGTGGCGCAAAAGAGCAGCACCAGCAGCGCGACCCATCCGTGTCGGTAGAGCATGGGGTCGACGCTAGCAGGGATGGGGTGGGGTGGCATCCGAGCGGGGGGAGGGCGGCAGGACACAGGGGGCACCCACGGCTGAAGCAGTGGG
>CAZEAA010000757.1:0-1798 GCA_964510015.1 uncultured Sandaracinaceae bacterium | reverse complement strand
CGCTCACTCCCAGCCTCGGCGCCAGCACCGCCATCGTCTCGCCCGGCGCGGACTCTACCGCTTCAAACAAGCCGTGCAAACGGCGTCGGTCCGCCGAATCTCTCAGGTGAGAAACACTCTTGCGAGCCTGGGTGCAAGATGGAGGTGAGACACCGCTGCGGCAGTTACGCCCCGAATTATCACTAGTGCTGCATTGCTTCGAAACAAGCCTGGGTCCGGGCCGGCCACCTCTCATTGGTGAGCTTCGCGATTCGGCGAGGACTCCCCGAGGTCAGACTCTGAAATGGACGCATCCCGGGCCGCAGCGGCGCCTCACTGGAGGTATCGATGACTGGAACCAGGAAATCAAGTGGTGCTGGGCGCATCAAACTTCAGCCGTCGCGACACGCGGTCGCGGGGATCGATGTTGGAAGCACCGAGCACTGGGTCTGCGGCCCCGAGCAGGACGACGGAGAGCGGGAGGTGCAACGCTTCGGAGCGACGACACCCGAGCTCAATCGCATGCTCATGTGGCTGCAGGAGCGAGGCGTGGAATCGGTCGCGATGGAGAGCACCTACGTGTACTGGATCCCCGCCTACGAGTTGCTCGAGGCCGCAGGAATCGAAGCGGTGCTCGTGAACGCCCGCACACTCAAGAACGTGCCGGGACGCAAGACGGACATGGCGGACTGCCAATGGCTGCAGCTCTTGCACGCATGTGGTCTGCTGCGCGGCTCGTTTCGACCGAGCGGGCCGTTGGGTCGTCTACGAGCGCTCACGCGAGAGCGCGTGAGCTACGTGGAGAATCAGACGCGCTGCGTCCACCACATGCAGAAGGCTCTCGATCAGATGAACGTGCTGGTTCACCGGGCCGTGACCGACATGACCGGCACGACAGGAATGGCCATCATCCGTGCCATCGTCGCGGGGGAGCGAGACCCGCTTCGTCTCGCAGCGATGCGGGACGGTCGGTGTGGCCACTCGGAAGAGCAGATTGCCCAGTTCCTGACAGGAACCTGGCATGAGGAACACCTCTTCAACCTCGCGATGGCGCTTCGCATGTACGACCACGTCAGCGCGATCATCGTGGAGTACGACACCCAACTCGATGTCGAGCTGAAGCTCCTTCAGCCCGAGGAGCGAGCGAGCGAGCCGTGCCCCTCCCATCCGAAGTTGGCGAAAGCACGCAAGCTGAAGGCGAACGGCGAGCTTGCGCTCCGCGAGACGCTCTGGCGCGCGACCGGCGTCGACCTCACCAGCATCGACGGGATTGGGCCCGAAAGTGCTCGTACGATCCTCACCGAGATCGGCTTCGACATCGCGAAGTTCCCTACCGAAAAGCACTTCGTGTCCTGGCTGCGATTGTGTCCTCGCGTCGCTGTCTCAGGCGGCAAACCGTTGAAGAAGCGTGCCAATGGCATGGGCGCCTCTCGACTCGCTGCCGTCTTCCGCAGTGCCGCGGTGGCCGTACGCCGATCCAGCACCGCGCTCGGCGCTGCCTATCGGCACCAGGCCGCTCGCCACAGTGGCTCACGGGCGGCCTTCGTCATCGCGCGCAAGCTCGCGACCCTCGTCTACCGAATGCTTCGCTTCGGCGCCGAGTACGTCGATGACGGTCAGGCGGCCTACGAGGCCCGGCACCAGCAACGCCGCCTCGCTGGACTCACCCGCAACGCCGCTGAACTCGGACTGGCGCTGGTGCCCCAACAGTCGATGCAGCCGACCTGACAATTCCTAAACAATTTCCAGGTGCCGGGAAAGTGTTTCAGGTCAGCACGATTGGCACCCCGCACTGAAGTACGGGGCAGCAGTCCTGGCA
>CAZEAA010000756.1:0-1800 GCA_964510015.1 uncultured Sandaracinaceae bacterium | reverse complement strand
GCCGGCGAGACGAAGTCCCAGATCGAAACGCCGACCATCGCCGCGAGGCCGACGTAGAGAAGCTTCTCGGCCACCGTGAAGCTGGCGATCAGCACGATGACAGGTCCGATCATGCCGAGCACGGTGCGGTGCCACTGGCGATGGCTGAACCAGCCCAGCGCGTTCGCCAGCAGCGCCAGCCCCGCGAACAGCGGCAGCAGCACGGTGACGAACAAGGCCTCGAACTGGCTCAGGAAGCCGAGCCCGAGCGCGGCGCCGAGGCTGGCCAGGGCCGGGAAGCAGGCGCCACAGCCCATTGCCGAGACGATGCTGCCCAGCGAGCCAGCCTTGTCGGAAATGCGCGTCACGACGTTCATGGCGCGTTCCCTCTTTCGCTGCAACGGTTCAGCGCTTGACGGTGGATGGGTAGCCCGCGTTCTCGGTCGCCTGGGTCAACTTCTGCACGGTGGCCTTGGCATCGTCGAAGGTCACGACGGCCTGGCGCTTCTCGTAGCTCACGTCGACCTTGTTCACGCCCTCGACCTTCGAGATCGCCTTCTTCACGGTGATCGGACAGGCCGCGCAGGTCATGCCGGGCACGTCGAGCGTGACGGTTTGAGGTGCCGCCTGCGCAGCGGCGACGCCGATCGCGAGCATGGTGGTCAGGAACAGCTGCTTCATGGAGAACTCCTGGTCAGTAGAACAGCGGAAGGACATAGGGGAAGGCGAGCGCGATCAGCACCAGCGCGCCGACGATCCAGAAGATGGCCTTGTAGGTGGACCGGACTTGCGGGATGGCGCAGACCTCGCCGGGCTTGCAGGCCTGTGCCGGCCGATAGATGCGTCGCCAAGCGAAGAACATCGCAACGAGCGCGGCGCCGATGAAGATCGGGCGATAGGGCTCCAGCACCGTCAGATTGCCGATCCAGGCGCCGCTGAAGCCCAAGGCCACTAGCACCAGCGGGCCTAGGCAGCAGGTGGATGCCAGGATCGCGGCAAGTCCTCCGGCGAAGAGGGCACCGCGCCCTTCTTGTGTTTCGGTCATTCGCTTTTCCTCGGCCAGTCTGGAGACGATGGCGTAAGCTTATTTCCGTACTCATGTACGGAGTCAAGCGGAATGGAACGAGAACAGAACGGCCTGACCATCGGGGCCGTCGCCAAGGCGGCCGGGGTCAACGTGGAGACGGTTCGCTTCTACCAGCGCCGGGCCCTGCTGCCCGAGCCCGACCGGCCCTATGGCAGCATCCGGCGCTATGAGGCCGAGGACGTCGCCCGCGTGAAGTTCGTGAAGGCCGCACAGCGCTTGGGCTTCAGCCTCGACGAAGTGGCAGGCCTGCTGCAGTTGGACGACGGCACGCATTGCGATGAAGCGCGCCAACTTGCCGAGGTCAAGCTGGCGGACGTGCGCAAGAAACTGAAGGATCTGCGGCGCATCGAGTCAGCACTGGCCTCCCTCGTGCGCGACTGCTGCACAAGCCGTGGCACCGTGTCGTGTCCGTTGATTGCCACCTTGCAGAAGCAATGAATAGCTCGGTAACTTCGGTAACTTGATCTCTTGTTGACACCGCGAACTCAACATAAGGGATGCATGTTGTCCATCACGGTGGTTTTGCCGCGACCGTTAGCACCGGCGATGACGACCAGCTCGGCACCGTCGGCCAGCCGTTCGAGGTCCAGGGTCAAGGAATCGCGCCCGAGGCCGTCGCGGATGCCCCGGAAGCCCTTCAGCGTCAGTGAGAGTGGTTGCATCCTTCTGCTCCAACGGAATGAACGACCAGTCTGTCCTCGCTTCGTTCGTCGTCAAGGTCCGACTCCGCCGAC
>CAZEAA010000755.1:0-1811 GCA_964510015.1 uncultured Sandaracinaceae bacterium | reverse complement strand
ACACGGCGCGCAAGCAGGGGCGTGACGTGCTCGCCTTCCTGGTGGCCTGCGCGAGCCACGTCGACGACGAGCCGATGCCCTCGCTCTTCGCGACGACCTGACCGCCTCTACGATAGATCGCGAGGGCCGCGCGTTGGGTGTGCATGGCACGAGGACCCAAAGCAAAGCCGCTCAGTGTGAGCCGCGGCGTTCTGCGAGAGCTGAAGCTCTTGGTGCGTCGGCAACGCGCACCGTTCAGCGAGGTGCAGCGAGCCCGCATCGTCCTACTCGCGCGAGCTGGAGTGGGCACTGCCTGCATCGCGGGCAGGATTGGCTGCGACGAGCGCACGGTTCGAAAGTGGAAGGCGCGTTTTGCGGAGGACCCCCGCGTCGAGGCGTTGCGCGATGCGTCTCGCTCTGGCCGTCCGAGCGTGGTGACGATCGCCACGCGATGCGAGCTCGTGCAGCTCGCTTGCGAGCGTCCGGATGGAATCACCACGCCGTTTCGCGAAGTCTGGACGTATGGCTCGCTGTCCGATGCGCTGCATGCGCGGACGGGTTGTCGGCTCAGCGAGAGTGAGGTCGGTCGAATCCTGAGGTTCGAATCGCTGCGCCCGCACCGTGTGAAGCAGTGGCTGAAGAGTCGCGACCCCGACTTCACAGCGAAGGCGGCGCGCGTGTGCGACCTCTACCTGAACCCACCGAAGGGCGCGGTGCTCTTGTGCATCGACGAGAAGCCGATGCAGGTCCTCGAGCGCCGCCACCCGACTCACGTTGGAGCCGACGGTCGCGTGCGCCACGAGTACGAGTACAAGCGCCAAGGGACGCAGGTGTTGCTGGCTGCCTTCGACGTTCGTACGGGGCATGTCACCGGCCGCGTGTTCCCCCGCCGCACATCAGAGAACACGGTGGCGTTCATGGACGAGGTGGCGAAGCGATACCGTGGGCGCGAGATCTACGTCGTCTGGGACAACCTCAACACCCACTACGATGGCCCCGAAGAGCGATGGACTCGGTTCAACGAACGGCACGGGAGACGCTTCCACTTCGTCTACACGCCCATGCACGCATCGTGGCTGAATCAGGTCGAAATCTGGTTCTCGATACTCCATCGCCGCGTTCTGAAGTACGGGAGCTTCGACACCGCGGAGCGCCAGCAGCACGAGATCGAGGCCTTCATCCGCTTCTGGAACGAGAACGAAAGGCGTCCGTTCCGCTGGACGTGGCGGACTGACGAGCCTCAGAATCCGCGCTGCCGAGCCGCATAGACGGCCGCAGCACCATGCCTGCCGCACCCGCTGAACAATCCGACTGCCGCCAGGTCGTGGCCTTCCTTCACGACCGTGGCTTCAAGCATCTGCGCGCCCGGAAGCACGGCTCCGCCGTCATCGTCGAGTCGGGCCCCGCGGACGATGCCATCAAGCATGTGCGCCTGCGCCGCGACACCGTCCACCTCTGGCTCCTCGACATCGCAGACCACCGGGAGAAGTGGGAGCGGACGCACGTCCGGGCACTCCTCAAGGATGTGCTCAGCGAACTCGTCGACTCGTTCCCCTGGGTCCTTGCTTCACGCGAGTGAAACCCGGAACGGATTTCCGATCCGCGGCACTAGGTGGTCCAAGCCGACGGCAACGTCGCGAACGGAGTTCTTGCGTTCGGTGACGGCTTGGTGAAGTTCCGCGTCATCGGGCTGGTCGCTCAATCCCGCGAGGGCTTGGCAGATGCGCACCTCGAGGCGGTGGACCGTCACGGCCTCGCCAGCCTGCTGGTTGGCCTCGAGCGCCCAGCCGAGTTCGCTCAAGCCAATGGCGAGGGCGCGAACGGAGCTGGTG
>CAZEAA010000754.1:0-1816 GCA_964510015.1 uncultured Sandaracinaceae bacterium | reverse complement strand
CCACGAGGCCTCCTCCGGTCGCCTCCGCGACATCGACCGCCTCGCCACCAACGCACTCCGCCACGCCGCCTCCCGCAAGGTCCGCATCGTCGACCGCTCCATCGTCGGAAAGGTGCTCGGGGACCACCTCAACGACCTCATCGCCTGACAGGCAGGCTGCAGACCCGTGATGGCCATCATCCCGCCGCGCAGAGCGCGGCACCCGGATGGTGGCCATCACGCGTCGCGCGTCCGTGCGCACCAACACGATGGACGTCGCCGCCGTGACCGGCGGCGCGCATCACGCGAGGCCCATCAAACTCCGTGACGCAATGCCCATCGCTGGGCGCGCTCGGTAACACCACGGGTGAGGTGCGCGAAGTCGAGCTCTTCGTGGCCGTGCTCGGTGCCTCCAACTACTCGTTCGCGGAGGCCACGCACACGCAGCGAGTGCACGACTTCGTGGGGTCGCACGTTCGAGCGTTCGCGTTCTTTGAGGGCGTCGGCCGCGCGGTGGTGCCCGACAACCTGAAGAGCGGCGTCACGCGCGCGTGCATCTACGAGCCCACGATCCAGCGCAGCTATCAGCACATGGCCGAGCACTACGGAACGGCCATCCTCCCCGCACGGGCGCGAAAGCCTCGCGACAAGGCGAAGGTCGAGGGAGCCGTGCGGATCGTTCAGCGATGGGTCCTCGGCCGCTTGCGCAACCGCGTCTTCCACTCGCTCACCGAGCTCAACGCCGCCATCCGAGAGTGCGTCGACGATCTGAATCGCAGGCGCATGCGCACCTACGGCAAGAGCCGCCTCGAGATGTTCGAGGCGTTCGAGCGAGCGACGCTGCTCCCGCTGCCGCGCGACCACTTCGAGATCACGGAGTGGAAGAAGGCCAAGGTGAACATCGACTACCACGTCGAGTTCGACGGGCGGCTGTACTCGGTGCCGTACCGCCACGTGGGCGAGGAGGTGTGGATCCGCGCCACGCCCACCGCAGTGGAAGTGCTGCTGCGCGAAAGGCGTGTCGCCGCTCATCCGCGAAACGGCAAGGATCGACTGTCGACGGTCCCCGACCACATGCCGAGCGCGCACCGTGCGCACGCGGAGTGGACCCCATCGAGGATCCTGTCGTGGGCCGCGAAAATCGGACCTGAGACGAGCGCGCTCTGCAGCGCGATCCTCGCAGACCGCCCTCACCCCGAGCAGGGCTTTCGCTCCTGTCTCGGGATCTTGCGGCTCGCGAAGAAGTACGGCGACGCACGCGTGGAGGCAGCGTGCGCGCGCTGTATGCGCGTCGGCGTGCGCTCGTACCGGAGCGTCGAGTCGGTGCTCCGACACGGCCTCGACGCGGTCGCGATCGACGACCTCGCAGGCGACACCGAGACCCCCATCGACCACGCGAACGTGCGCGGCCGGGACTACTACCTGAACTGAAACCGAGGACCTGAGACAGCCATGATGACCGAACCCACGATCGAGAAACTCCGAGCGCTGAAGCTCTACGCGATGACCACCGCGTGGATCTTGCAACGCACCGACCCCTCCATGAGTGAGCTGCCCTTTGACGAGCGGCTCGCGCTGCTGGTCGAGGCGGAGGCGCTCTCACGCGAGAACACGCGCCTCGCCAAGCTCATGCGCGAAGCCAAGCTCAGGATCCCGAGTGCCTGCATGGAGGACGTGGACTACGCGCCACGTCGGCAGCTGGACAAGGCACAGCTGCGGCAGCTCGCCACGGGGCGCTGGATCGCAGATCGACAGAACGTGCTCATCACGGGGATGACCGGTGTGGGCAAGAGCTACCTCGGGTGTGCGCTCGGACAGCTCGCGTGCCGACTCGGCT
>CAZEAA010000753.1:0-1822 GCA_964510015.1 uncultured Sandaracinaceae bacterium | reverse complement strand
CGCTAAGGGCGGCGCCTCCCGCTTCGTCTGCTAGCGTGGCCTCCCATGAAGACGAAGCTGTTCATCTACTGGCCCGCCGGCATGGAGCTGTTCACGGTCGCGCTCGCGTGTTCGCTCGACACCAGCGATCCCACCAAGCTCCTCGCCCTCCACTTCGATCCCGCGCAGTGGGCGGCCATGCTGCTCTCGCCCTTCTTTCTGCTGTGCGCGCTCTGCACCGTGCTGGGCATGTGGAAGTTGCACCAGCTGTGGAAGACGGGTGAGTCCTTCTCGAACACGGACAAGTTCGCGATGGTCTGGTTCCTGATGAACGCCACCTGGTACCACACGGGCTGCGACGTCATGTCCGGCCTCTTCCAGGTGATGCCCAACATGCGTGACGCCTACGCCATCTCGAACGCCGGGCACAACTTCCCCATGCACGACCTCCACCGCATCGCGCTGGACACGGTCTACTGGCTCGAGCTCTTCATCCAGGTCCCGCTCTGCATCGCGGTCATCGTGCTCTACGCCAAGCGCAGCCCGGCGCGCCCGGTCGTAGAGGTCTTCCTCTGCGCCCTGCACTTCGCGGGGACATGGGCCTACTACCTGCCGTCGATCCTCATGGGCGAGACCAACAACGTGATCGTCTCGAACATCGACCGGACGGTCGCGACCGCGTGGGTCATCGTTCCGATCCTGCTGTCTTGGCGCGCGATGAAGCAGGTGGTGGCGGCCACCGAGGCGCGCGCCGCCGCCTGATCGCCAGCCTCCGAGAGGCGGGGGCGATGGACGCTGCGCTACCGCCCCTTCGGCTGCCTCACTGCGCGAGCGCGCAGCCCTCGTAGTCCTCGCACTCGGCCTCCGAGAAGCTCACGCAGTGCAGGTAGTCACCCGCGCACAAGGATCCCAGAAAGCACACGTCGCTGTCGCAGCTGTTCTCGTCTCGGGACGTGCACGGCTCGAGGGAGCCCGAGCACGTCACGCCGTCCCACGTGCAGCCCGGCTCGGTCACGCACAGCGACTCGGTGAGGTCACTGCACTCCGCTTCTCCGAGGCAGAGGAACGTCACCGTGCAACCCGGCGAGGAATCGCACGTCGGCACGTCGCGCGAGATGCACTGCTGTGCGTTGCCCGCGCAGACGGGGGGAGATTGACGGGGGTCGCAAGATCAGTCATCGTTAAACTACGATGAATGTAGACGACGCCAATACCTGCTGCCCAACTCCCGTCAGTGACCAGCCCGACCTCCGGCCAATCGAGGGAGACGAGGCCGACGAGGGTCTCGCGGCGCTCTGCAAGGCGCTCGGACACCCGGCGCGCGTGAAGATCATCCGCCTCCTCATCCGCAAGGATGCCTGCGTTTGCGGCGATATCGTGGACGAACTGCCGCTCGCGCAGTCCACGGTGTCTCAGCACCTCAAAGTGCTCAAGGAGGCCGGGCTCATCCGGGGAGACGTCGACGGACCCCGGGTCTGCTACTGCATCGAGCCGCGTGCGCTCCGGCGACTGCGTGCGCTCGTGGGGGGGCTGTGATGGCTGCCGAATCCTCATCCAATCGTTCATCAGCGATGAATGGCCATCGGACCCAGAGCATCGTCGGCGGACTCTCGTTCCTCGACCGCTACCTCACCCTGTGGATCTTCGCAGCGATGGGCCTGGGCATCGCGCTCGGGTTCTTCGCGCCCGGCGTGAGCACAGCGCTCGAGAGCATGAGCGTCGGTACCACGTCCATCCCCATCGCGGTCGGCCTGGTGCTCATGATGTACCCGCCGCTCGCGAAGGTCCGCTACGAGGAGCTGGGGCGCGTCTTCCGCAACAAGCGCGTGCTCGGGCTGTCGCT
>CAZEAA010000752.1:0-1828 GCA_964510015.1 uncultured Sandaracinaceae bacterium | reverse complement strand
GTCCTCGGAGCGCTCGGGAGGGAGCAGCTCGAGCACCAACCCTCGGCGAAGCACGCGAAGGTCGTCAAGGAATGACGGGACTCCAGCTCCGCTCCATCTCGAGGCAGTCTCGAGCAGCTTCTCCGCCTGCTCGTTTCGACGCCCTGAGCGGGCAAACTCGCGTGCGAGCCGATCGGCGTTTCGCGGCCCATCATCGGCGAAAGAGCGCGCGTCGCAGCGCAGCGCGCGCACGCAGCGAACGAGCCGCTCGTGGTCCGGGTCTCCACCGCGAGCTGCTCGCGCACGCTCGGACAGCTCGCGTGCAAGCGCGACGAGGCGATCGACGAGCGCTGCGGGCACCGCCCCTCGGACGCGGGGCGCGACGCTGTGAAGCAAGGACGCGGTCTGTTCGCGCGTGCCGGGCGCCAGGAGATAGCCCTGCACAAGCTCGGAGAGCTCCTTCTGCAGCGCCGAAGCGGGACGTGGCGGGAGGTTCTTGCGAATCTCCGCGATCCGGTCGCTGCACCACCTGTCGATCGTCACGTCGACACGGTCGGCGTCCTCGGTGCTGTTTGATCGCCCGCCGAACTTGATGGGCGGGAGACCGTTGACGCTCATGCGCTGGATCGCGTTCTCGACCGCGTCGTGCTGGAAGCCGCTGAGCAGTAGACGGCCCTGGACGCCGTCCTGCGTATCCCAGACCTCTTGAAGCCGCTCGACGAGGGCAACGATAACCGTCGTCTTCCCGGTGCCGGGGGGGCCTTGGATGAGCGCGACGTCCGGCGTGTTGAGCGCGGCTGACAGCGCCTTCTCCTGCGTCGGCGTAGGGCTGCGCGTCCCGAATACCTTCCGCCTCACGTTGGGCGTCACGGGTGCGATGCCACCGTAACGGGGGACAGCAACTTCCAGCCCTTCCAACAGATGTCGGAGTTGGGGCATCGGGTTGGTGTGCCCACGGATGGCGGTCTCTGCCTCAGCTCGTCGCTTCAGCCGCGTCTTGTCTCCGTGGAGCGAGACGATCAGCGCACCGGTGTCAGGAGGCGCACCTTCGTCGCTTCGGCGCTGGGCCAACGTGACGGTGCGGTCTCTGCGCTGTAGTTCGATGCGCCCTTGGAAGGTCGCGGGCGAAGGCGCGTCCTTCGGTCGCGGCTGGGCCTCGTACTCGTCCCACGACATCTCGCGCGTGAGCACCTCGGGGACCTCGCCGACGGCTTCTACTCCGAGCCCTTGCTCTTCGGTGAGCGTGCGTTTGAACCAGTCTGCGTCCTTGATGCTGCAGTTGGTGGCTAGCGAGAAGCGAAACCGACCATCCGGGAGCGACTCAACGTGGTCGTACTTCAGCCAGCCAGCCCTCCTCGCCCTGCGCAGCGCTGCTTCGTTCTCCATCGCGCCGTAGCGGCTCCACAGGTCCAGGAAGCTCGAGCCGGCGGTGACCAGCGACGAGAGCTGAGCTGCTGCATCGGCGCGGAGCTTCCCCGCTACGGTTGCGTCGACAAACCGGACGTCCCCCGAGACCAGCGCGAGCTGCTCTCCTCCTTGGCCGCGTCCGCGAGCGACGCGATCGACGAGAAGCCCCTCGGTGGAGTCCGAGCGCTTCACCCGCCGAATGAACGCGCGCGTTGTCCGGCCAAAGAGCGCAAAGGCTCCGGTCTTGGACTCGGCCGTCGCGAACCCTCGCCTGCCGCTCGCTCCGTCGAGGAGGAACTGCTCGTCCAGCCATTGTAGCCCACGCTCCGGAGAGGCGAGCTTGCGGTCGATCCGCTCCAGCGCCTCGAGCACCTTCTCGTCAACGCCGAGCTCGATGGGCGGCAGCGTCTCATACAAAATCTCCGAAGCTGGACAAAGGCCG
>CAZEAA010000751.1:0-1860 GCA_964510015.1 uncultured Sandaracinaceae bacterium | reverse complement strand
GGCCGAGAAGCTGCGACTGGCCTGCGTGGGCGACGCCGCGGCGCGCGCGCTGCTGGTGCTGGACACGAACAAGGGCATCGCCATGGCGGCCATGACGTCGCCCAAGATGACCGCGAAGGAGGCGACCAACATCGCCTGCTCGCGCGAGATCGGCGAAGACATCTTGCGCTACATCGGCAGCCGTCGTCAGTGGCTGCAGAGCTACGAGCTGAAGATGGCGCTGATCTTCAACCCCAAGACGCCGGTGGGGATCTCCATGCGCTTCGTGCCCCACCTGCGCGTGAACGACCTGCGCACGCTGGCCAAGAGCCGCAGCGTCTCACAACCTCTCAAGACCTTGTCGCGCCAGCGCATCGAGACGCTGGACAAAGCCGGACGCAGCTAGGAGCAAGCTCCCGATGTCATTCTTCAAGAAGCTGCTGGGCGGTGACCCGGACGCGCACCTGCGCAAGGCCGAGGAACACTTTGCGCGCGGCGCCTTCGGCGAGGCCAAGCTGGCGTTCGAGAAAGCACGCGACGCGCTCCCGGGGGACCGCCGCAGCGAGCGCGATGGGCTCGTGACCCGCATCGAAGCGTGCCGCGACGGCATCGCCCAGCACCGCTTGGAACAAGCGCGGACCTTGCGCGCGCAGGGTGAGCGCGGCCTGGCCCGTGACGAGCTGCGCGGCGCGCTGGACGTGGCCGCCGACGGCGCGCTGCTGGACCGCCTGCAGGCCGAGCTGGACGACCTCGACCGCGTGGAGGTGCAGCAGGCCAACCGCAAGGTGGTCATGACCCGCGAGGAGCGCATCGCCGTGCTCGCCGGCTCTTGGTACGAGGACCAGGCCAGCGAGTACGCCTCCTACGGAGACGAGTTCTTCGACGCCCTGCTGGCGCTCGACGACGAGAACTTCCCCGTGGCGCGCGACGGGTTCGCGGCGGTGCTGGCCAACGCCGAGTCGCCGGTCTACCTGATCCTCGAGCACGCCAAGGCCTGCACGCTGTTGGGTGACAGCGACGCCGCGGTGGCCGGCTACCAGCGCTTCCTCGCGGCCCTGCCCGAAGGGGAAGGCGGCGACCGGCGCCTCGGCGCGCACCTCCAGATTGGCGTGATCCACGGCATCGCGGGGGACCAAGAGGCCGCACTCGACGCGTTCCAGCGTGCGGTGGAAGACTTCCCCGACGACTACCGCTCGTACTTCGCGTTCGGTCAGCAGCTGCGCATCTCCGGCGCGCCCACCGAGGCGCTCGAGGTGCTCGAGCTGGCGCTGAACCGCGCCGGCGAGAACCCGGACTGGAGCTTGCTGGAAGAGATTGGCCTCACGCTTGCGGAGACCGGCGACACCGCGCGCGCCACGGCTCAGCTCGAAGCCGTGCTGAAGCGCTTCGTGGACCGCGGCGACCCGAGCGTGCCGGCGCGCACCAGCTGGAAGCTCGCGGCCCTGTACGAAGAGCAAGGGCGCATGGACCGCGCCGCCGACGTGTGGCGCATGCTGGCCGAGCGGGGACCGGGGCCCGACCGCGCGCGTGCGCATGGCGAAGCGGGGCGTCTCTTGGCCGTGATTGGCCTCGACGACGAAGCGAAGAAGATGCTGAAGCGCGGGCTGGCGCTCGCGCCGGAAGAAGGCCCGCTGCGCGCGGACCTCGAGGCAAAGCTGGCCGCCATCTGAGCCTCGTGCCGCGGACAGCTATGTCAACGGAGCTACTACCGTGCCCCCGCAAGCTCGCCCCCCACGGAGACGCGCAAGTCTGCGATTGCCTACCACGTAAGGCGAAAGGAACCCGGGCCGACCCACAACTCCAACGCGGCGCTCGGAGCCATACCCAGCTGCTCCTCGATCTCACGAATGCGGAGGGCATCAGCCTGTCTGCGGCGTAGCT
>CAZEAA010000750.1:0-1867 GCA_964510015.1 uncultured Sandaracinaceae bacterium | reverse complement strand
GAGCGAGTCCAAGGACGCCGCTGCTGCCACGACGGCTGCGGAGTCCCGCGCTCGCCAGCAGGACGCGGCGCTGCGCTCGGAGATGGAGAAGCTGATCGAGAGCGGTGACGTGGCGGGCGCGCTCGACGCGATGCTCGGTGTCATCGGCGCACTACGCGGCGACAATCTGCGACTCGGGGTGCGGGTCGCGAACATGGCGCGCCTGCTGTTCGGCCGACGCAGCGAGAAGCTCTCGAAAGACGAGCTTCAGCAGCTCATGCTGGCGTTCGGTGCGAGCGAAGAAGAGGCCGCGCAGGGCAATCCAAACATCCCGAGCCCGCCCGCAGACGACGCGCTCACGGACGATGGCGACGAAGCCCCGGAGGACGAGAACCCGGAGACGAAGCCGCCCAAGAAGCGCAACCACGTCGGCCGAACGCGCCTGTCCGACAAGCTCAAGCGGGAGGTCGTCGAGACGTCGGTGCCGCCGGATGAGCGCGCGTGCCGCCACTGCGGCCTCGAGATGGGCGGGATGGGCTATCAGGAGCACGAGCGGATCGAGTACGTGCCGGCGCAGATCATCGTGCACCTCGAGCGCCGCGAGAAGCTCGGCTGCAAGGGCTGCCGCGGCGACGCCGTCACCGCCGAGCGCTGCGAGCCGCTCCCCATCGTGGGCCGCGTCGACGTGTCGGTGCCCGCGCACTTGGTCGAGAGCAAGTGCGAAGACGCGTTGCCGATTCACCGTCAGGCCGACCAGTTCAAGCGGCTCGGGTGGGATGTCCCCACCAACACGCTCTACGGCTACTGGAACTTCGGCATCGGTCTGCTCGAGCCCATCGCGCACGTCGTGCAGTCGAAGGTGCTCGGCGGCTACGTCACCGGCATCGACGACACCCGCGTCGACTTCTTGGATGAGGCGGACCACGGCAAGCGTCGACGCGGCCATCTCTGGGCCTTCGCGAACGCGGGCGGGATGATCGCGTACTCGTTCACGTCGACGTGGGAAGCCGAGGAGGTGGCACCTTGGATCCAGGCAGCCGAAGGCTTCATCCAGGTCGACGACTACGCGGGCTATGCCAGCAAGATCCGCGACCCCGACGGAAACCTCGTCACCCTCGTGCCGGACGAGCGCCGACTCGGGTGCGGCATGCACATCCGAAGGCGCTTCGAGAAGGCACTCCGGCAGGGGGACAAACGTGCGGCCGTGCCCATGAAGCTCTTTGCGGACCTCTACGCCGTGGAGCGCAAGGCGCGCGAGCTGTGCCCCGAGGTGCGGCTCGAACTCCGCAACAAGGACTCGCAGCCCGTGCTCGAGACGCTCGAAACCTGGCTCGCAAAGCACGCCACCGGGTTCCGTCCGAGCGAGACCATCGAGGAGGCTCGGCGCTACGCCAGCCAGCAGCTCGACTTCTTCAAACGCTGCTTCACGGATGGGCGATTCGAGATCGACAACGGCGACGTCGAGCGCGGCATGCGCCGCATCGCGATCGGCCGCCGCAACTGGCTCTTCGCGGGAGCCAGCACCGGAGCCCCGCGCCTCGCCGTCGCCTACACGCTCGTCGAATCGTGTCGCCGCCTTGGCATCCCGACCAACGAGTACCTCCGCGACGTCATGACCAAGGTCCACGACGGCTGGTCCATGCGCCGTATCGGCGAGCTCACCCCCGACGCGTGGGGCATCGAGCGCGGACTGCTGCCCCGACCGTGACACCGATACCAGCCCGCTGAGCATCGAGCTCAGCAGCGATGGCGGGGCGGTGACGGGGGCAGACATCGGGGCCAGCGTGGCTGCGCCGAGCACCCGTCGCCATCAGGTAGCCGGTCGGGCCCTTACACCGCAACCGCCTATCGTGAAGACGCTCGCCAATATCGCGATTGCGCCGGTTAG
>CAZEAA010000749.1:0-1887 GCA_964510015.1 uncultured Sandaracinaceae bacterium | reverse complement strand
ACGTTGAACGGCACGAGCGTGCGCTCGCCGTCGGGACCGTAGGTCACGCCGTTGACCGTCACGATCTCGTCAGCGAACTTCCCGTCGGCAATCGCCTTGAGGGCGCGCTCGTGGCTCTGGGCCGCGAACTCGTCCTGGGCCTGACGGCTGATCCCGAAGCGCTGCGCCACGTTCTCGGCCGTGATCCCCATGGGCGTGTACGCCGTGGGCATGCGGTCCATCAGCTCGCCCGAGGCGCTCGGCTTGAAGCCCGTCATGGGCACCATGGACATGCTCTCCATGCCGCCCGCGATGACGATGTCGTTGTAGCCCGCGGCGATCTGACCCGCCGCGAACGCGATGCTCTGCAGCCCGGAGGAGCAGAAGCGGTTGATGGTGAGGCCCGACGACTCCTCGGGCAGACCCCCGAGCAGACCGACCAGGCGCGCCACGTTCATGCCCTGCTCACCTTCGGGGAAGGCGCAGCCCAGGATCAGGTCTTCGACCATCTCGGGCTTCACGGCGGGGTTGCGCGCCATGAGGCCCTTGATGACCTCACCGGCGAACTCGTCCGGACGGCGGTTGGCGAGGGTGCCCTTCTTGGAGCGACCCACCGCGGACCGCACTGCGTCCACAATCACGATGTCATTCATGTTCGTATCCTCGTGTTTCTCGGTGTTGGTGGGTCAGTTCCGCAGGGGGGCGTTCTTCATGAGCATGTGCTCCATGCGCGCCTGGCTCTTCTGCTCCTTGCACAGGGCCACGAAGGCCTTGCGCTCGAGCGTGAGCATCTCGGCTTCGGTGATCTCGCGCGTGTTGCCGGCGGGGCCACCGCACAGCACCTCGGCCACCTTGCGCGCGATGAGCGAGTCGTGCTCGCTGGCGAAGCCGCCGTTGCGCAGGGTGTCGATCATCATCTGAACGGTGGCGATGCCGCTCTCGCCGGGCAGGCGGAAGGCCCGCGGCGCCGGCGGGTGGTAGCCGCTCTTGGCCAGGCCCACCGCGCGCTGCTTCGCCTCGTACAGGTGGCGCGCCTTGTCGAAGCTCACGCCGTCGGTGCTGCGGAAGTAGCCCACGCGCTGCGCTTCCACGGCGCTGGTGGCCACCTTCGCCATGGCGATGTTCTCGAAGGTCTTGGCCACCAGGTGGATGGGCTCCACCGTCGCGCCCTCGGGGATGCCCGAGAGGCCGCGCCACAGCAGGTTCAGGTTGCCCGCGCCGCCGGGGAGCAGGCCCACGCCCACCTCCACCAAGCCCACGTAGCTCTCGGAGTAGGCCTGCACGGTGTCGGACGCGAGGCACAGCTCGCAGCCGCCACCGACGGTCATGCCGAAGGGCGCCGAGACCACCGGGATGGTGGAGTACTTCATGCGCTGCACGGCGGCCTGGAAGTTGGCCACCATGCTCTCGAGGTCGTCCCACTTGCCGCCCTTGGCCGCCATCACCACCTCGAAGAGGTTGGCGCCGACGCAGAAGTGCGGGCCCTCGTTGAACAGGAGCAGCGCCTGGAAGTCGCGCTCCGCGATCTCGATCACCTCGGGGATGCCGTTGATGATGTTCGAGTCGATGGAGTTGGACTTGCTGGTGAAGGTCATGCAGAGCACGCCGTCGCCGATGTCCCAGGCCTCGAGGCTCTTGTTCTTGTAGACCGGGGCAGAGCCCTTACGCAGCTGCGCCAAGGTGACCTCGCGCGGGTCGAGGTCGCGCGCCACGTACTGGCCCTTGGTCAGGTCCCAGACGCGGCCGTCGTTGGTGTAGAAGCTCTCGGCGCCGGCGGCGAGCATGGTGTCGATGCTCTTGGGCAGCGAGTAGCCCTCGGCCTTGAGGCGCTCCGCGGTGGCCTTGAAGCCCAGCGCGTCCCACGTCTCGAAGGGCCCGAGCTCCCAGTTGTAGCCCCACTTCATGGCG
>CAZEAA010000748.1:0-1891 GCA_964510015.1 uncultured Sandaracinaceae bacterium | reverse complement strand
CCACGTCGGCGTCCCCGAGCGCCGGGTCCAGCGACGCGAGCTCGCTGCCGACTGCCACGTCGTCCCCCACCTCGGCCGACACGCGCGCGAGGCGCCCGCCCAGCTCGAACGCCAAGCGCCGTGACTCGTGCTCGACCACGCCCTGAAGCGGCTCTTCCGCAGGCTCTTCCGCTGCGAAGAGGTTGCACGCTCCGAGCGCCAAGGCGCCCGCCACTCCCCATCGCGACAAGGAAACGTTCATGACGGCACCTCCGACTCCGTGACCAGGGCGGCCATCGTCTTGGCGAGCCGCGCGCGGAACTCGTCGTCGAAGCGGACACCGAGCGCCGCCTCCACCACGGGCCGCGCGAGCACCGGGAAGACCACGGTCGAGAACAGGACGATGAACAGCACGTCGTGCGGCAGGTCGGTGCGCAGCCGCGGACCCGCGAGCTGACCAGACGCCAACAACGCGCGCAGCATCGCCAGGTTGATGGGCGCGTTCTGCGCGGCGAACCCGGTGCGGTGCTTGGGCGCCCCCCATAGCGAGCGCAGCAGCAGCACCGGCAGGAACGGCCTCGCGTGCGCGGTGTCGAGCAGCTGTCGGAAGAGCGACTCGAGGGTGCGCGGCGCGCTGGGGTCGGGCGCCACCGCGAGCGTGGCGCGGATGTCCGTCATACCGGCCTGCATGAGCGCCTGCCACAGCCCCTCCTTGCCCTCGAAGTAGTAGGTGATCATGGCCGGGGTCACGCCCGCCCGCTCGGCCACGTCGCGCATGGAGATCTCGACGAGGCCCCGCTCCGTCACGAGCTCGGCGGCGGCGCGCAGGAGGATGGGCCCGACCTCGACGTCGCTCGGACGGGGACCACGCTTGGGGGCTGCTGGAGGACGTGCTCGGGGCATACGCGAATATTTATTTCAACGTATGAATAAATCAAGGGACGCGGATCACTTTTCGGGGTTCACTCCCACAATTCCTCGAAATATCTCGTGGAAGTGGGCCGGCCAGGGCAGCACTTGAGTGACCAGCAGGGCCCCGCGGCCGGCCTCGAAGTCCACGAAGAAGGTCATGCCGGCGATGCCGTCCCACCCGTAGGTGCCCGGTGAGCCGTAGTCCGCCACGTGGGGGTCGCGCACCACACGGCCACCCAGGCCGAAGCCGCAGCCCGTGCCCCACGAGATGTCGCCGGTGCGCGGCAGGGGCGAGCCGTCGCGGTGCACGCGGTCCGTACGCATCCGGAGCACCGCGTCGGGTGAGAGCACGCGCTCCCCGTCGAGCTGCCCGTCGTTCACCAGCATGCGCAGGAAGCGGGTGTAGTCGGCCGCCGTGGACACGATGCCCCCGCCGGCGGAGAGCACCGGCGGCGCTTCCAGCGACACCTCGAGCACGTCGAATCGGCCCCCTTCCGCGCGACGCAAGATGGGGGCGACACGGTGGCGCGCGTCGGCCGCGACGCGGAACCCGGTGTCGCGCATGCCCACCGGCTCGAACAGGCGCTCGCGCAGCGCGACCTCGAGGGGGTGGCCGGTCAGCACCTCGATCACGCGCCCGATGACGTCGATCCCCACGCCGTAGGTCCAGGCCTCACCGGGCACGCTGGCCAGCTCCGCCCGCGAGGCGCGCGCAGCCCACTCCGCCAACGACGACGCGCCGTCTGGACTGCAGTCGTCCGCGGTCGCCGCCGCCATGCTCCGCTCCGCGCGCGACCCGCTCGCGTTCGCGTAGGTGAGGCCCGAGGTGTGCGTGAGCAGGTGCTCCATCGTGATGGGCCGCGCGCTCGGGAACGAGCCGTGCTCGTGGGCCACGCGCATCACCGCGAACTCGGGCAGCACGTCCGCGAGCGGTGTGTCGAGGGAGACCGTGCCCGCTTCGACGAGCGTGAGGAACGCCGCCGTGGTCAGCGGCTTCGAC
>CAZEAA010000747.1:0-1899 GCA_964510015.1 uncultured Sandaracinaceae bacterium | reverse complement strand
CGTGGACCACCGCATCGAGAAGGGCGACACGCTGCGCGACCCCAAGCTCCTGAAGAACGGCGAGCTCATGCTGTTCGACCGCGTCATCGCCAACCCACCCTTCAGCCTCGACAGCTGGGGCTACGAGGAGGCCGGGCACGACCCACACGGCCGCTTCCGTTTTGGGTTGCCGCCCAAGGGCAAGGGCGACTTCGCGTTCGTGCAGCACATGGTGGCCACGCTGAACGCGCAGGGCCGCGCGGCGATCGTCATGCCCCACGGTGTGCTGTTCCGCGGTGGTGCGGAGGGGGTCATCCGCAAGGGAATGCTGGAGGAGGACCTCGTCGAGGCGGTGATTGGGCTGCCTTCGAATCTGTTCTACGGCACGGGTATCCCGGCGGCAGTGCTGCTGCTGAACCGTGACAAGCCCAAGGCGCGTAAGGGCAGGGTGCTGTTCGTGGAGGCGTCGCGCGAGTACCGCGAAGGCTCGGCGCAGAACTTCCTGCGGGCTGAGGATGTGGCCAAGGTGGTGGCTGCGGTGAAGGCGTTTGCTGATGTTGAGCGCTACGCGCGTGTCGTGCCTGGCGAGGAGATCGCGAAGAACGACTTCAATCTGAACATCAGCCGGTACGTGGAGACTGCCGAGGCGCGGGAGGCGGTGGACGTGGGGGACGCGGTGCGGAAGCTGCGCGAGGTGGAGCGGGCGCGGGACGAGGCGAGGGCTGTGATGGACCGGTTCCTGGAGGAGCTTGGGTATGGCGACACACGTTCGTGAGGGGTCGGACATTCCGGTCTTGCCGGCCGGGAGTTCCACGCGCGACTGGCGACTGGGACGGCTTTCTCCAATGCCGCCCGTGGTCCCGCCCCTGTGGGAACTTGTGCCCATACTCACTGTCGCTCGCCTTGAGAGCGGCCACACACCCAGCCGCCGGATCCCCGAGTACTGGGAGGGCCACATCCCCTGGGTGTCGCTCCATGACAGCAAGACGCTTGGTGTAGCTGAGATCTGCGAGACCTCTCAGACGATCGGCGAACTAGGACTCGCGAACTCATCGGCGCGCCTTCTGCCCGCTGGGACGGTGGTCTTCTCACGCACTGCGACTGTCGGGAAGTCAACGATCTTGGGTCGCGACATGGCCACAAGTCAGGACTTCGCCAACTTCGTCTGCGGACCTCGCCTGCACAACCAGTATCTCATGCAGCTGTTTCGCTGCCTTCAGCCGGAGTGGGCGCGGCTGATGGCGGGGAGCACCCACAACACCATCTACATGCCGGTCTTCAGGGATCTGCAGCTGCTCCTGCCGCCGCTCCCTGAGCAGCGCAAGATCGCCGCCATCCTCTCCTCGGTCGACGAGACCATCGAGAAGACCGAGGCGGTCATCGCGCAGCTCCAGATCGTGAAGAAGGCGATGATGCAGGAGCTGTTGACCCGCGGGATGCCCGGCCGACACACGCGCTTCAAGCAGACCGAGATTGGGGAGATCCCGGAATCGTGGGAGGTTGCCGAGCTCGGCTCGCTGATCGCCGAGGGTCCCGACAACGGCATCTATCGGCACGCCAGCGACTATGGCAGCGGCACCCCGATCGTGAGAATCGACGCCTACGATGCGGGCGACGAGCTTCGTGTTGCTGGGCTTCGCCGCGTTCGTCTGGCCGCTGAGCACATCGAGCAGTACCGACTCTCGGTGGGTGACATTCTGATCAACCGGGTGAACAGCATGTCTCACATCGGGAAGGCCGCGGTCGTCCGGGAGCTACACGAGGACACGGTCTTCGAGTCGAACATCATGCGCCTCTCTGTTGCGGCCAACCGAGTGAACCCAGCGTTCGCGCACATGTGGATCTCCGGCCGGTTCGCGCGGGAGCACTTTCGCAGTCGGGCGAAGCAGGCTGTGGCTCAGGCGAGTGTGAACCAGGGGG
>CAZEAA010000746.1:0-1913 GCA_964510015.1 uncultured Sandaracinaceae bacterium | reverse complement strand
CTGACCACGCGCTGGATGGCGGGCATGCGGGTAATGCCGCCGACCAGGATCACGTCCTCGATCTCGTCGCGCTCGAGGCCCGCTTCGCGCAGGGTCATCTCGCAGATCTCGATGGTGCGGTCCGCGAGGTCACGCGTCAGCTCCTCGAGCTGCGAGCGCGTGAGCAAGCGCTGGAGGTGCAGCGCCTCGTTGCGCGCGCTCGAGATGATGAACGGCAGGTTCACCTCGGTCTCGACCACCGAGCTCAGCTCGCACTTGGCCTTCTCGGCCGCGTCCTTCAAGCGCTGCAGCGCCATGCGGTCGCGCCGCAGGTCGATGCCGTGCTCCTCGAGGAAGCCCTCCACCAGCCAGTCGATGATGCGCTGATCGAAGTCTTCACCGCCGAGGAACGTGTCGCCCGCGGTGCTGATGACCTTGAACACGCCGTTGCTGGAGATCTCCAAGATGGAGATGTCGAACGTGCCGCCGCCCAGGTCGTAGACCGCGACCGTGCGGTCGATGTTCTTGCCGAAGCCGTAAGCCAACGCCGCCGCGGTGGGCTCGTTGATGATGCGGATGACGTCCAGCCCGGAGATTTGGCCCGCGTCCTTGGTGGCCTGGCGCTGCCCGTCGTTGAAGTACGCGGGCACGGTGACCACGGCCTTCTGGACCTCGTGGCCCAGGTAGTCCTCCGCGATCATCTTCATCTCCTGGAGGATCATCGCGCTGACCTCCGGGATGCTGTAGAGCTTGTCGCGCAGCTTGATGCGGCAGTCGCCGTTGGGCCCCGGCAGGATGGTGTACGGCGCGTTCTTCGCGGTGGACTCCACCTGCGGCGAGTTGAACTTGCGGCCGATCAGGCGCTTCGCGGCGTAGACCGTGTTCTCGGCGTTGGTGACCGCCTGCCGCTTGGCGATGTGGCCCACCAGGCGCTTCCCGCCCTCGGTGACGGCGACCATCGAAGGCGTGACCTTGTAGCCGCCGCGATTCGCCACCACCACGGGCGTGCCGTTCTCGACCACCGCGACGCAAGAGTTGAAGGTGCCGAGATCGATTCCGATGACCTTATCCATGGAACTCCTGAGAACCCGAGCTCGCCGTCGGGGACGGACGTTCAGCCAAGCTCACGGAGGAGATTCTTCACGATCTCGTTCGTAGGGTCCAGCTTTGTAGCAGCCTCCAGCTCACGCTTCGCGTTCGAGCGCATCCCGGCGGCCACGTAGATGCGCGCGAGGAGTGTACGCAGGGTCACCTTGGTGGGATCGGCGTCCACGGCTCGCTGGGCCAGATCACGGGCTTTCTTGAGGTCCAAACTGGCCTCGAGCAGCGCCGCCGCACAGCGACCCGCGGCCGCCGTGTCGTTCGGGCGCCCCTCCACCACCCGCAGCCACGACAGGGCCGCCGACGACCACTGCCCCGCCTTCTCCTCCGCGAGCGCGCGCTGCTCGAACATGGGCGCCTCCTCGGCGGAGCGAATCCCCTCGAGGCGCGCGAACTGGTCCATCACGCGCTGGTCCCCGGGCGCCAGCGCCAACGCGAGGCGGATGGCGGCGAGCGCACCCTTCATTTCCCCGGCTTGCTCGGCTTCTGCGGCCGCGGCCAGGTAGCGCCGCAGCGACACCCCGCTGCCCGTGACGTTGGACACGTCGCGCAGCGACCCCGCGAGACCGCGGAGCACATCGGAGCGCGAGACGCCCGACTCGGAGCCTGTGCCGGGCGACGACGTGGTGCCGTCGGGGCGCGGGCTGTTGTCGGAGCGCGGGCGCCCACCCGCGAGACGCATCTTCAGCAAGTCTTGCTGGCGCTTGATCTGCTCCGCCGAGGGGGGCAGCGACGACGTGTGGGGCGGCATCGATGACGTGTGCGGCGGCATCGATGACGTGTGCGGCGTGTGCGGCGGCACCGAGCTGACGTGTGCGGGCGGTGTGCTCGTG
>CAZEAA010000745.1:0-1920 GCA_964510015.1 uncultured Sandaracinaceae bacterium | reverse complement strand
AGTCCACCACATAGGCATGGCCGACGCTGTCCACCATGACGTTGTCGGGCTTGAAATCACGATGCAGCACGCCCGCGCGATGAGCATCGGCCAGCGCCGAGCCAGCGCCGACATACTTCTCGAGGATGGCGGCAGCGTCGCGGCGCTCTGCCGCCAACCAAACGCGCATCGTGCCCCCTTCCACGAGTCGCATGGAGACGTAGGCCACCCGAAAGGATTCGCCCCCGATCACCGCATCCACCAGCTCGACGTCGTACACCGGAACGATGTGCCGATGCTCGAGCTTCGCCAGCGTCCGCGCCTCCCCGAGGACCTCGTCCGCCTGCCCCGCGACAGGCACGAGCTTCAGAGCCACCTCGCGCTCGAGTCGGAAGTCCGTGGCACGTACCACCACCCCTGACGCACCCCGGCCGAGAATCCCGCGGATCTCGTAGCGCCCCGCCAACGAGGGAAAGGCGGCACACAGCAGCTTCGCGCGCAGCAGCTCCGCCCCCAAGAAGTTCTCGAGGCGCACCACCAGCGACGGGCCCAATTCACGCAACGGAGTCTCCACGCGCCCACGAGCGTACACCCACGCCGCTACACGCAGCGCCCCCAGCCGAGCAGGAGAAGCCAAACGGAGCGACAAGCTCCGCGTCCGGACTGCACCCCGACTAAGTCGAGCCCACCCGCGGTTCCCCCGGACCCAAGCCGGGCCTGCCGCGAGACCCGCCCGCGCCGCCGAGGAGACCCCGTCCGCTGCTACCCGACCGGCTGCCGGCCGCGGGCGCCCGGACCGCCGGTAATCTGTGGAAGCGCATTTGGCCACTGGTCGAGGAAGCGACTCAAGTCCGCGTCCCACCCGACGGTAGATGACCCGTCGAAGGACACCGCGAGCGTCAATCCGTCCGTCTTCGCGTCGACGTCCGCTTTCGGCGCCGCCCCTCGGGTGCGTGTGCTGCCTGCGCGCTGCTCGAACACATCACGGAGCTCGACGAGATCGACTCTGGGAATCACGAGAAAGCGCCAGCGAGTGCCGAAGCGCATGTGCAACATGTAGATCAGCTCGATCTGATGCGGCTCTCGCAGCTGCCTCCGCGAGAGGTTGAACGGGTAGCGGTCGCTGGCTCCTTCGGCGCTCTTGACCTGGAGGCGGTAGGTCGTCTTGTCGTTGTCGTCGACGACGAACACGTCATCACCCACATCGACCACCGGCACAGCGACGTTCCAGCCCCGGAGCAGGAGCTCCGACATCGCGAAGAACTCCCCTGCTCTTCCGAAGTGAGTGGTCTTGTCCGCCATCGACTACGCAGCTGCGAACGCGACGTCATCTTCGGTGACTGGGTCCCGAAAGACCACACCACCCAGCTGGTCCAGCGCATCCGCAGCTTTGCCGGTGAGCAGTTGGATCACGTGCGGCGCAATCCCGCCATGCATCTCGCGAAAGTCGCCGTGGGTGTCGTGAGCGATGAAGATGCGCGACCCCCCGAGCACCACGTCACCGAACTGCACACGCAGCCGCTCGCGCGAGCTGGGCTTGAGCGCAAACGTCTCTCCCTCGCGGTTCACACTTCGATAGATGACGATGGGTTCGTGATCCATGACCGCCTCATGATGTCACGCACCGCAGACAACTGCCACGGACGCGTCCGCCCTGCCGATCAGGGTGATTCAGGGCGGGCTGCGAGTCGTTCGGCCAAGAGTTCGAGGTCCTCGGACGTCGGTATTCGTCCAAGTCGAACGGCGGGAGAAATGACGGCGAACTCCTGCATGGCCGAAGCGAATTCCAACTCGGAGACTGCGTAGACGAGCACCAAGTCCGCGCCGCTCACGTTCAGCCCCAAAACGTCGTCCGCGACGCTGCGTCGATGGATCGCCGCGAGAGCGCGCCGCATGGTTTGCGCTGCGTCTTTCAGCCGAGCAGCTGCACCCTACAGATCG
>CAZEAA010000744.1:256-1922 GCA_964510015.1 uncultured Sandaracinaceae bacterium | reverse complement strand
CGGGTAAGACCATCGAGGTCATCCGTGAGGACACGGAGCGCGACCGCTACCTCTCGGCCGAAGAAGCCAAGACCTACGGGCTGATCGACCACGTCATCGCCCCGCGCAAGACCATCTGAGGCCCGGCAGGGGCCCTGGCTGCGCTCTCGACATCGTCGACACGCAGCACTAGACTCGACTATCAATGGGAACCACTCCCTTAACCCCTCGGACAGCGAATAGCGCTAACGACAAGTGAGGACTGGGTGCCCAGGCACGACGACGGACACGGTAATCTCCAATGCTCCTTCTGCGGAAAGTCGCAGAAGGAGGTCAAGAAGCTCATCGCGGGGCCCACGGTCTCCATCAGCGACGAGTGCATCGGGTTGTGCAACGACATCATCGCGGAGGAGGTAGACCGCGAAGACTCGCTGCAGTCCGGCGCGCCGCTGCCGAAGCCCGCGGAGATCAAGGCGGTGCTCGACGAGTACGTCATCGGGCAGGACCGAGCGAAGAAGATCCTCTCCGTAGCGGTGCACAACCACTACAAGCGCATCGACTCCAAGGTCACCGGCGACGACGTCGAGCTGCAGAAGAGCAACATCCTGCTGCTGGGCCCCACGGGCAGCGGCAAGACGCTCTTGGCGCAGACGCTCGCGCGCATCCTGAACGTGCCCTTCGCCATCGCCGACGCCACCACGCTCACCGAGGCGGGCTACGTGGGCGAAGACGTGGAGAACATCATCGTCCAGCTGCTGCAGAACGCCGACCACGACGTGGAGCGGGCGCAGCGCGGCATCGTCTACATCGACGAGATCGACAAGGTGGCGCGCAAGGGCGACAACCCGTCCATCACGCGTGACGTGTCGGGCGAGGGTGTGCAGCAGGCGCTCTTGAAGATCATCGAGGGCACCGTGGCCAACGTGCCGCCCAAGGGCGGCCGTAAGCATCCGCAGCAAGACTTCCTGCAGATCGACACCAGCAACATCCTCTTCATCTGCGGTGGTGCGTTCGTGGGCCTCGACCAGGTCATCGAGCGCCGCATCGGCGAGAAGACGCTGGGCTTCGGCGCCGACATCCCGTCGCAGAAGGACAAGAAGATCGGCGAGCTCTTGGCGCAGGTGCAGCCGGAAGACCTCTTGAAGGCCGGCCTCATCCCGGAGTTCATCGGTCGCTTGCCGGTCATCGCCACCCTGCACGAGCTCAACGAAGAAGCGCTGATCGACATCCTCACGCGGCCGCGCAACGCCCTCGTGAAGCAGTATCAGCGCCTGTTCGAGATGGACGGCGTGAAGGTGAAGTTCACCGACGGCGCCCTGCGCGCCATCGCCAAGAGCGCCCTCGACCGCAAGGCCGGCGCCCGTGGTCTGCGCGCCATCACCGAGCACGCCATGCTCGACATCATGTACGAGATCCCCTCGCAGCCGAACATCAAGGAAGTGGTGGTCAACGAGGAGGTCGTGCTCAAGGGCGAGAAGCCCCTGATTGTCTACAGCAAAGAGGCCAAACCCGCGTGACGGTGCTCAGCAACCCGCTCTCGTACCCCCGCCCGCGCCGCACAGGCGGGATGACCCCTGCTCCCGCCATCCAGCTCAGTCAAAAGTCCTTCAGGACTTCCTCCTTCGCCGGACGCGGGATCAGGAGCCATCGCGCTCTGTGCGTCATCGGTCGAGTACGAGAGCGGGCT
>CAZEAA010000744.1:0-246 GCA_964510015.1 uncultured Sandaracinaceae bacterium | reverse complement strand
CCAAGCCCGCGTGATGGTGCTCCCTCATCTGCTCGGGTAAGGCCTGATGTTCTTCCACAAAAACAACGACGACGAGAAGCGGAACGAAGGCCGGGGCAACCCGCGCGTGGTTCCGCTGCTCCCGCTGCGCGACATCATCGTCTTCCCGCACATGGTGGTCACCCTCTTCGTGGGGCGTGAGAAGTCCATCAACGCGCTGGAAGAGGCCATGGGCCACGAGAAGGAGATCCTGCTCGCGGCTCAGCG
>CAZEAA010000743.1:0-1929 GCA_964510015.1 uncultured Sandaracinaceae bacterium | reverse complement strand
AGCACCACGGCGGCGTTGCGCGCGAGCTTGGCGAGGCCGGAGCGACGCATGGGGGAGCCCTCTGACCACGCCAGGAAGGCCTCCTCCTCCATGCGCAGGATGGCCGGGAGGTCCACCTCGCGCAGGCGCGGGTGCGGCTCGAAGGCCGCGTCCATCGGCGGCGGGGACGTGCGGTTGTAGGGGCACACGTCCTGGCACGCATCGCAGCCGAACAGCCAGTCTCCCACCTGCTTGCGCAGCGGCAGCGCCGCGTTGTCTTCGCGCTCGATGGTGAGGTTGCTGATGCACAAGCGCGCGTCGAGCTCGCGCGGGCCCACGAACGCGGCCGTCGGGCACGCGTCGAGGCACGCGGTGCAGCGCCCGCAGCCCTCACGCATGGGCTCGTCGGCCGGCAGCCACGCGCTGGTCACGAGCGTGCTCAAGAACACGTGCGAGCCGAGCCCGGGGATGATCAGGCAGCAGTTCTTGCCCACGAAGCCGAGCCCGGCCCGCACGGCCCAGGCGCGCTCGAACACGGGCACCGAGTCCACGGAGTGGCGCACGCGGTGGCCGCGTTCACGCAGGAAGCGGTCGAGCTTGCGCAGGCGACGGCCCAGCACGTTGTGGTAGTCGCGTCCGAAGGCGTAGCGCGCGATGCGCCCCTCGCCGATGCCCACGGGCAGCTCCTGCCGAGACAAGAACGGCGTGGCCAACACCACCACGCTGACCGCCTCTTCCAGCATGCGCGGGTGGCGCGGGTCCACGCGCACGTCGGCCGTCTCGGCCATCCAGCTCATGCCGTCGTGGTGGCCCGCGAGGAGCCAGGCCCGCAGCCGCTCGCCCTCTTCGTCGAGCGCGCTGGCGCGGGCCACGCCGAGGCGCGCGAAGCCGAGCTCGGCGGCCCGCTGCGCGAGCGCATCACGAAGCTGCGCGGCGGCGTCCGGCACGCTCGCCTCGCTCAAAGCCGCGGTCCACGGCTGCGGGGCGGGGCGGTCGCCGCGGGGGCAGCATCGTGATCCGGGTCGCCCTCGTCGTGCTCCTCATCGTCCTCGTGATCATGCGCGTCGCCGCCCTGCCCCTCCACGCCGTAGGTCGCGCGCGCGTTCGAGGGCACCAAGGTGCTGTCCTGCAGCTGCCCCACGGGCGCCTCGTCGGCGGGCGCGCCGATGTTCGGCAGGATGTACGGGCGCGCGTGGCTCTGGTGGCAGTAGGGCTGCTGACGATGGAAGTCCCAGTGCATGTAGATGCGCCCGTCGCCGCTCAGGATCTCATCGGGCGCGATGGGATACGGCTGCCCGCGCATCACGGCGTTGTAGGCGCCGTAATCGAACATGCTGAGCCCCGACGAGCGCACCACACCCACGCGATGCACCGTGCCGTCGCGGTTGAGCACGATCTCGAGCAGCGTGCGCAGGTTGGGGTCCGCGAAGGGGCCGCGCGACTCGAGCGGGAGGTTCTGCACGAAGTCGTGGTAGGTCTGGTGCAAGCGGTCGTGGATGCGCGCCACGTAGGTGGCGAAGGGCGAGCGCGCCGCGTTGAGCGCCGTCTGCGAGCCGGGGCGCACACTGGGCATGTAGTTCTCGAGCTGGGCCCGGAACTGCTGCCAGTTGCCGCCGCTGGTGGTGCCGCGGATGCGCGAGCGCTGCTCGGCGTAGTGCATCTCGCGCTCCTCCTCCAAGCGCTCCTCACCGATCACGTCCACCAGCTGGCTGTAGCGCAGGGTGAGGTCGGGCCCCGGACGGCCCGTGCGTTCCCCCGGTCGACGCCCGCGGTCGGCCTGGCCCCGCGTGGTGCCGCGGTCCTGACCCTCACGGCCTTCGCGCTCCGGGATCGGCACGCCACCCGCGCCATCGCCACCGCCCGCCCCGAGCGAGCCAGGCACGCGCAGCGTCCAGTCTCCGTTGGCGGCCGCGAGCAGGGCGGCGGCGCCACCCGCGTTCGGGTCACCGC
>CAZEAA010000742.1:0-1933 GCA_964510015.1 uncultured Sandaracinaceae bacterium | reverse complement strand
GACTTCAACGACTTCGACTGGTACAACATCAGCCACGTGGACGCGCACAACCTCACCATGCAGGTGGTGCCGCTCGACCGCAGCAGCTGCGCCACGCTCACGTGCTCGGACACCGCGCTGCTGACGGACTGCCCCGCGGAGGGCCGCTACACCGGGTCGGGCGAGACGCTCATCGCGTGCGTGAGCCCCGACCGCGACGACGCGAACAGCCCCGTGGCGGAGTTCTTCGAGCAGTGCGACGACGCCTACGCGTGGTCCGGTGACGACCAACAAGGCGACGACCCGAGCCCCGTGCGCGCCTGCGCCGGCGAGGACTGGGCGATCGTGTTCTGCCCATGACCAGACGCCTTCGACTCGAGTGCCTGCTTCTGGTGTGCGCGCTGCTGGCGCCCGGCTGCGGTGGGCGTGACCCCATGGACCCCGACGACGGCGGCCCCGGTGTCGACGCCAACCTGCCTCCGGTCGGCGACGGCCTCGGCGCAGCCGACTTCGCCGACGGCGAGCTCGACGCGGCCTCGCACGGCGGCACCATCACGTTCCAGAACATCGGCGCGGCGGGCTGGTACCCGAGCCGGCGCGACCCCGAGCAGGGGGGCTGCGACGCCTTCGAGAGCGAGACCTGCTGCCTCGAGCAACGTGAGGTCACGAGCGATGCGCTGACGCCGTGGGACGAAGACCTGATCCTCACCCTGCGCGGTCCGCTGCAGATCAAGCAGCTGGCCGTCTACCAACCGGGTGCAGCCGACGGAGCATGGTCGCTCGTCTCCGCGTGGGACTCCCGTCGTCCGGCCGACAACGACGGCATCGCCTTCCGCGGCAACGACACGCAGACCACTGGCTTCGACGGCGCGGTCGGGACCGAGTGCCTGGTGGACGTCTCCAGCGACCGCGTGTTCCCGTGCGGTGCTGGCAGCAGCCCCTTCTGTCCCGCGTCGGCTGACACGCGCTACCACGGCTGGGCGGGCTCGAAGCTGCTGGTGCTGCTCGCGCGCATGCCGCACGCCAACGAGGTCACGGTGGGCGACCCGTGCTCCGACAACGACGACGGCAACTGGTACGACGCGCCCTGGCTCGGACTCAGCCTCGGCGAGCTGGTGCGCGCCGGCGCGTTCTCGAGCTGTCAGTGCTACGCGAAGAACCCCGACGAGTGGTGGCTGGGCGACGGCTGCGGCCAGTTCAACGTGTTCGAGGTGGTCAACGACAACAACGAGTTCCGCAACCTCGAGCTCTTCAGCACCAACTTCTTCGGCTACGCGGGCTACGTGGGCGAGGGGCCATGCGGCTCGGCGTGTGACGTCTCGGGCCTCGCGGGCGACGTGGACCTGATCGACAAGGACACGCACGAGGAAGCCGCCATGGGTGCGCTCGCGTCTCCGGGCACGGGCCCCGGCGCAGCCTTCCGGCGCCCGACGGAGGGCTACCGCTACTTCCTGATCCACCTCGACGTCGCGTCGCGCAGCGTGCAGCTCGCGGTCGTGCACCCCGAGGCCATCCCCGCGGCCCTCGCGCCGCTACTGCCCAGCCTCCCGGCCTCCATGTCGTCCAGCACGGCGAGCGCGCTGCTCGGTCTGCGCCTCCCGCAGGGAGTGCCGTGAGAGGCCGGGCCATGGCTTTGCAACCGCGGACTCGCTAGCATTCGCCGATGGGCACCGACCAGCGGTTCACGCGAAGAGGGTTCTTGTGGGTGTCCCTCGGCGCCCTCGGTGCCTGCAGCACGCGCGGCGCAGGCTCCCGCGACGCCACGACCGGCACGCCCGACGGGGCGCTCGTGTGCGGGCCCACCGGCGCCGACATCGAGGGCCCGTACTACCTTGCGGGCGCGCTCGAGACCGGCACGCTCGGGCCGGGCATGCTCACGCTGCACGGCGCCGTGATGGACGCGCGCTGTCAGCCGCTGCCCGGCGCGCTGGTGGACGTGTGGCAGGCCGACGAG
>CAZEAA010000741.1:0-1939 GCA_964510015.1 uncultured Sandaracinaceae bacterium | reverse complement strand
ACGGCGGCATCTTCGCGGTGCTGCAGCACCTGTCGGACCCGAACCCGCCCATCACGTACGAAGAGCTGACAGAGGGCCTCGCGGAGATGGTGACGCACTACGTGGCACGCGAGATGCAACTGACCAAGGCGCTCGCGCCATCCAGCTGAGGTGACGCGGCGGAGTCTTGCTGCGCGAGGCGTTCGCGTGATGGCGCCATGTTCATGGTGCTTCCATCCCCCCGATCCGACGCCTGGCACAGAGGTCGACGTGGTGGTCTTCGATGGGACGTTCGGGACGAACTCGGAGTGCCTGGGAGTTCCTCAGGCGCCACCCGGCATCCCGACGACGATTCAGTGGGACGACGCTGGCGACATCTCGCACTGGCAGTGAAGCTCGACGCGACTAGGCCACCGCAGCGGGTGCCGTGGGGAACGCGTCCTGCGTGGTGCGCACGCGGTAGGTGCCCTGCTTGTCCTTCTTGTGCTCCATCAGGCGCAGGGAGCGCTGATAGTGCACCACACCGAAGCGGTAGAGCGCGTCCTCGCCGCCGGGCACCTTCCTGTGGACGAAGTGCGCAGCCGTCCCGAGGCCACGCAGCAGACGCAGGCCCCAGTAGTCGTCGCCCGGGTTCGGCAGATTCATGCCGGTGACGTAGTCGTCACCCGAGAGGTAGCGGCAGATCTGATAGAGCAGGTCGCGCATGACCGTCTCGCTCACCGGCGGCAGCGTGCGGTGCACCTGGCGCGCGAAGTTGTCCATCACGACGCGGTTCTTGTCGCTGAGCTTGTCGGGGCGCGCCTGGTGCTTGAGGCTGGCCAGGAAGAACTCGCGCTGCTCCTCGGCGGTGTGCGGCAGGAGCGCGTCGTCGATGCCCAGCACGAAGCCGGCGTAGCGCCACAGCAACGTGAAGGACGCGCGCTCTTCTTCCGTGAGGTGGATGTTCATGCGCGCCAGGCTGCGCACGTTCACGTAGCCAAACAGACCCAGCGTGATGGCCAGGTCCTGCTGGTTGATGGGCACCTCGGTGGGGTGCCGGAAGCGCCCCGTTTCAGGCAGGAAGCGCCGCAGCGCGCCGTGCAGCAAGCGCACGCGCACGAACAGCTCGTGGGCCTCGCCGCCGGGCTCGAGCGTGCCGGGCATGGACATGCGCAGCACCATCGCGGCGGTCTCGTCGAGGCGCTTGTTGGTGTCGCCGCTGAGCATGCCGGTCATGGCCGTGACCAGCGCCATCTTCGGGAACACGGCGCCGCCCACCAGGCTGCCCGAGAACAGGCCGAGCCCCATGTGCAGGGGGAACTGCGCGATGAGCCGCTGGCCGGCACGCATGGCGTCGAAGTCGACCCACGCGGGGAGCCGCACGCCGGCCTTGATGAAGGCGGCGCAGGCGGGGGACGTGCCCACGCGGCGGCGCACCTCGGCGAGCAGGTCGCCCACGTCGGTGAGCGGCATGGTCTCGGCCAGCTCGGCGATCACCGCGTCCGCGAGGGGGTCACCCTTCGAGCGCAGGCTGTCGAGGAAGGCCTCGCTGAAGCGCTCGGTGTAGCGCAGCGCGCTGGGCGCGGGGATGTCGCTCCAGCCAGGGTCGGCGGCGGGGTGCAGGCTTTCGGACAAGGACACGGACATGCGCGCAGCCTGACACGCAAATCACCACTTGGTTAGTTGCCGAAGACGAACGTGGCCAGCGACGCCGCGTGGAAGAGGTCGGCCACCACGACGCGCGAGCGCCACCCACGGGCCCACGATGAGACAGAGGAAGCCCTGGAGGTCCGTGGTCGGGTCGGGCCGGGCCGGGAAGGAGGAAGTCGTGTGTGCGACTACCTCCCTTCGCGTCGTGAGGCCGATTCGTCGGCGGAAAGCAGCTCGCTTCAGGGCAGCGCGCCGCCCTCGGGGGCACTCGGCGTGAGCACGCGCGGGGGCAGCACGGTCATGCGCGTGGGGTGGCTGGCGTCGTAGCCCG
>CAZEAA010000740.1:0-1959 GCA_964510015.1 uncultured Sandaracinaceae bacterium | reverse complement strand
TCACCCACCCAAGCACGGCAAGACCACCGTGATCGTCGTCCCCTCGCCGAGCGCGCTCTCCACGTCCACCGTGCCGCCCGCGGCGGCGACCACCGAGTACACCGTGGACAGCCCGAGGCCGTCGCCCTCGCCGCGCTCCTTGGTGGTGAAGAACGGCTCGAAGGCCTTCTCGCGCGTGGCCGCGTCCATGCCCACGCCGGAGTCCGCGACGGTGAGGCGCGCGCTCGAGGCCGGTGAATCGGCGCCGGGAGGGGCCGGCTCGAGCGCCAGCGTCAGTGTCACTTGCCCCCCGCCCACCAGCGCGTCGCGCGCGTTCTTCACGAGGTTCATGACGATCTGCTCCGCGCCGCTGCGCTCGAGGCGCACGTACACCGGCTGCTCCGCGATCTGCACGCGCAGCGCGATGCCATCGCCCGTCAGCGCGCTGAGGGCGGGCTGCATGGCACGCAGCGCGTCGCCCAGGTCGATGATGGACTTCGGGGGTTGATCCTGGTTCGCGAAGTCCAGCAGGTTGCGCACCAGGCGGCGCCCCTGGTTGATGATGCTGAGCACGTCGTCGCCCAGGTCACCGCGGTCCGCCGGCACAGGGTCCTTGCGCAGGAAGTCGGTGCGGAGCTGGAGCGCCAGCAGCACGTTGTTGAAGTCGTGCGCCACGTTCGCGGCCATGCGGCCGAGCGACTCCATGACGCGGTGGCGCTCGAGCTCACGGCGCGCATCCAGCAGCTCCTGATAGTGACTCTGCGTGGCGCGCTGCTCGAGGTACAGGCCCAGCATGTCGGCCACGGTGGCCGCGAAGTAGCGGTCGGCGTCGCTCCACTCGCGCACGGCGCCCACGTGCTCGTGGCACACCACGCCAATCGCATCGCCCTTCTCGAAGACCGGGCAGTCCAGCAGCGCGAAGATGTCGTTCGGCACCAGGTAGGCCGTGAGCTCCCCCGTGCGGGAGTCCTCGCGCGCGTCGTTGGCCATCACCACCCGGCGCGTGCGCAGCGCGTCGGCGTAGCGCGGGCAGCGCTGCAGGTCGATGACCTCCCCGGGAGCCGCCTGGCCCGTGCGTCGGTCGAAGAGCATCACGCAGCGGATCCGGCGGCCCTCGTCTTCGTAGTGCCAGATGCCCACGCGATCCACGTTCAGCGTCTCGGCGCTCAGCTTCAAGGCGTTGAGGAACGCTCGGGAGAGGGCCTCGTCGTCGTCGACGGACCGTCGCACCAGCGCGAAGCGGGCGGCCTCGCGAACGCTGAGTTGCTCATCCATGGGCTTGCCTTTGGGTTCCCGTCAGTATGCCCGCGCGGCTCGCGGCAAGGAAGACCCGCGCAGGGCTCGCGCGGCTCACACGGCGCACACGGCTCACGCGGAGCGGCGGCGCAGCGAGTGGGCGGTGTCGAGCCGCACCGGCAGGCCGCTCGGCATGGCGCCGTCGCCTTCGGGCACGGGGCGCTGCTGGTCGAGCTTGGTCCACCAACGCTCACGGTCGGCGGCGCTCCACTCGGCCTCGTGGTCGTGCGCGATCTTGCGGAGCACCTGCGCGAGCGCGCGCGCCGACGGGGGGCGGTTCTCGGGGCGCTTGGCCAGGCAGCGCGTGAGCACCTGCGCCAGCATGCGCGGGGTGTGCGCGGCCACGGCGTCCGGGAGCGTGGGCAGCGGCCCGTGCACGTGCTGGGCATAGAGCGCCTCGCGGTGCGAGCCCGGGTAGGGAGGCTCGCCCGTGAGCAAGAAGAAGCCGAGACCGCCGAGCGCATAGAGGTCCACCGCGGGGCCGACGGGCTCCCCCACGATCTGCTCGGGCGCCATGAACGCGGGCGTCCCCTCGATGGTCGCTCCACCGGTGGTCTCACCCCGGTCGCCCACGGCGCGCGCCAGGCCGAAGTCCAGCACCTTCACGAAGTCGAGCGCGTCGGCGATGCGGCAGAGGAAGACGTTGGCGGGCTTGATGTCCTGGTGCACCAGCCCGGCCTCGTG
>CAZEAA010000739.1:0-1974 GCA_964510015.1 uncultured Sandaracinaceae bacterium | reverse complement strand
AAGGCGTCGTTGGGCAGCAGCGTCAGCAGCGAGACCTCCTCGCGGGGGAGGGTCGTGCGAGGCGTGCTCGAGCCGCCGCAGCCTCCCACGAGGCTCGAGAGGGAGACAGCGAGCGTGCAGGAGAGCAGCGCGGATGAGGTGCTAGTGAGACGCTTGGGGAACATGGAACCTCCGGGAGCGGGGCATTCCACAGGACCCAAGCATCACCGTCAAGGGACGATGCAGCGCGCGGTGGTCTGGCGCGCGCCGCCGTCTCCGTCCGCCACGGAAGCGTCAGTGAGCCGCCAGCTCGGCGGGCTCTTCCGGTTGGTCGTCGGCGGCGATGCCGAGGCGGGCCCGCAGCTTGGCGATGCCGCGCGAGGTGGCCTTCTGCACGTCGTCGAGCCAGGAGAAGATGACCGGCGTGCCCACCAGCGTGAGCAACAGCGCCAGCGTCTGCCCGCCGAGCACGATGCCCGCGATGGCGTGGTTGGTGCCCGCGCCGGCACCCTTGCTCATGAGCAGGGGGACCATGCCAGCCACGAACGCGATGGTGGTCATCAAGATGGGCCGCAGGCGGTCGCGGTTGGCCAGCATGATGGCGTCTGGTCGCGAGAAGCCTTCGCGCAGCAGCGTGAGCGTGTGGTCCACCTGGAGGATGGAGTTCTTCTTCACGATGCCGAAGAGCACCAAGAGTCCGAGCATGGAGTACACGTTCAGCGACTGCCCGAAGATCAGCACCGAGATGAGCGCGAACGGCACCGTCAGCGGCAGCGAGGCCAAGATGCTGATCGGGTAGATCCAGCTCTCGAACTGCGCCGCGATGATGAGGTACATGAAGACGAACGAGAGGATGATGGCGATGGCGAAGCCGCGCGCCGCCTTGCCGAACTCGCGCGCCTGACCGGTCAGCGCCGTGGAGTAGCCCGGCGGCATGTCGAGCGACGCCGCCGTGCGGTCGAGGGTCTGGATGAGCTGCGCCGTGGACGCGCCCGGCAGCGTGGTGGCGTACACCATGACGCTGCGCTCGCGACCCACGTGCTCGATGGCCGCGGGCCCGATGCCGTCCACCACCCGCGCCACCTGCGAGAGCGGCACCAGCCGCCCGTCGAGCGCGCGGATCTGATAGCGGTCGAGGTTCTCGGCCGAGCGGCGGAAGGCCTCGTCGGCGCGCAGGTTCACGTCGAACTGCTCACCGGCGACCGCGATCTCGGTGACGTCGGCGCCACCCACCAGGATGCGCAGCGCGTCGGCGATGGCGGCCACGGTGACGCCCAGCTCGGCGGCACGCGGGCGGTCGATCTCCACGCGCAGCTCGGGGCGGCCCTCGCGGAACGTGGTGTCGGCCATGGAGACGCCGGGCTGCTGACCCAGCGCCGTAGCCAGCGCGTCGGAGTACTGCTCGAGCGCGGCGAAGTCGGTGCCGCGCAGCAGGTACTGAATGGGAGCCGACTGCGGTCCCGAGCCACCGAAGCCGGAGATGCGCGAGATCTGGGCCTTGGCGTGCTCGCGCTCGATGAAGCCCGGCAGGTACTCGGCGCGGATGAACTCCTCCACCTCGAGCTCACTGCGCTCTCGGTCGTGCTGGTCCACCATGCCCACGTAGATGAGGGCCTCGTGGCTGCCACGACCGCTGATGTCGCCCTCGGCGCTGCCCACCATGAGGACGGTGTGAGCCACCTCGGGCAGCGCGCGCACCTGGCGAGCCAGACGCTCCGCGATGATCTCGGTCTCGGCGAGCGACGTTCCCTGCGCGGCTTCGATGGAGATCTCGAAGCGGCCCTCGTCGTCCGTGGGCAAGAAGCCGGTGGGGACGCGGGCGCCCACGAGGGGGATGCTCCCGAGCGCGAGGATCATGACGATGCCCACCACCCAGCGGCGCTCCATGGAGAACGCCAGCAGCTTGCCGTACCAGCGCTCGAGGAAGCCGTCCGCGAGCTCGAAGCCCGACTGACCGCGGTAGAACTGCCGGTAGCGCGCGCGCTCCTCCTTGCC
>CAZEAA010000738.1:0-1975 GCA_964510015.1 uncultured Sandaracinaceae bacterium | reverse complement strand
AAGATGCTGCCCTTCGACAACAAGAGCGAGTTCCAGGTGATGGTGGACATGCCCGAGGGCACCACCCTCGAGGACACCGCCCGCGTGACCCGCGCGCTGGCCGACGTGGTGCGCGCGCAGCCCGAGGTGGTCAGCTACCAGAGCTACGTGGGCACGTCCGGGCCCATCACCTTCAACGGGCTGGTGCGTCACTACTACCTGCGCCAGGGCAGCCACCTGGCCGACATCGTGGTGAACCTGCTGCCCAAGCACGACCGCGACGCGCAGAGCCACGACATCGCGCGGGCGCTGCGCGAGCAGCTGCTCCCCGTGGCCGAGCGCTTCGGCGCCACCCTACAGGTCACCGAGGTGCCGCCGGGGCCGCCCGTGCTGCAGACGCTGGTGGCCGAGGTCTACGGCCCCGACTACGAGCGGCAGTTCGCGGTGGCGGGGCAGATCCGCGACGCCATGAACGCGCTCGACGGCGTGGTGGACGTGGACGTCTTCATGGAGACCGCTCAAGCCGAGCGGCGCTTCGTGGTGGACGACGAGAAGGCCGCGATGCACGGCGTGAGCGAGGCCGAGATCGCCCGCACGCTGCGCCTGGCGCTGGCCGGTGAGCCGGTGGGCCGCCTGCACGACGAGCGCATGCCGAGCGACGTGCCCATCCTGGTGCAGCTCGACCGCGCGACGCGCTCGGACCAGGACCGCCTGCTGGCCACGCCGATGGTGGGCACGGGTGGGCGCGTGGTCCCGCTGCGCGAGCTGGTGCGCGCCGAGGACGGCGTGCAAGAGCACAGCATCTATCACAAGAACCTGCTGCCCGTGGTGTACGTGACGGGAGACGTGGCCGGCGCCATCGAGAGCCCCGTCTACGCCATGCTGGAGCTCGGGCCCGCGCTCGACGCCATCGCGCTGCCGGAGGGCTACGCCATCGAGCAGCTGACCGCCGAGCAGCCGAGCGACACGAGCCGCTACACGGTGAAGTGGGACGGCGAGTGGCACATCACCTACGAGGTGTTCCGCGACCTCGGCATCGCGTTCGGGGTGGTGCTCGTGCTCATCTACGTGCTGGTGCTGGCCTGGTTCCGCTCGTACCTGGTGCCCGTGGTGATCATGTCCGCCATCCCCTTCTCGCTGGTGGGCATCCTGCCGGCCCACGGGATGCTGGGGGCGTTCTTCTCGGCCACGTCCATGATCGGCTTCATCGCCGGCGCCGGCATCGTGGTGCGCAACTCCATCATCCTCGTGGACTTCATCGAGCTGCGCCTGGCGGAGGGCATGCCCCTCGAGGAGGCCGTGGTGGACGCGGGCGCCGTGCGCTTCCGGCCCATGGTGCTCACCGCGGCGGCCGTCATCGTGGGCGCGGGCGTCATCTTGTTCGACCCCATCTTCCAGGGCCTGGCCATCGCGCTGATGGCCGGCGAGGTGGCCTCGCTGCTGCTGTCGCGCATGACCGTCCCGCTCCTGTACTACTCGCTGCGCAGCCACCAGGAGAAGCGGGCCCGCATGGAGAGCGAAGGCGCGAGCTGCTACGTTGAGCCGCATGGCGAACCCGAAGTCAGCGGCGCATAGCGACCAGGCGCTCATCGAGCGGGCCAAGAGCGGCGACGGCGCGGCCATGCAGGCGCTGCTCACCGAGCTGAGCCCGTCGGTGCGCCGCTTCGGGCAGCAGCTCTGCCGTCACGAGGCGGACGCCATGGACGTGATGCAGGACACCCTGCTGGCCGTGGCGTCGCACCTGGGCGACTTCGAGCAGCGCGCGGCGCTCTCCAGCTGGGTGTTCGCCCTGGCCCGCAGCGCCTGCAACCGGCGCCGCCGTGGGCTGAAGAACCAGCCGCACCTGCCCGACACCGCAGTGGCCGACCGCGCCGATTCGGGCGCCACGCCGGAGGAGCGGCTCGAGGCCGCGCAAGTCGGCCGCGCCATCGGCCGCGCGCTGTGCAGCCTGCCCGACGCTCACCGCGAGGTCATCGTGCTGCGCGACCTGCTGGGC
>CAZEAA010000737.1:0-1986 GCA_964510015.1 uncultured Sandaracinaceae bacterium | reverse complement strand
TCCACGAAGTAGAGCGTGATGCTGCCCACGCCGAGCACGATGCCGGAGCCGAGCGCGATGTCGCTGTAGCGGGCGAAGTCGCGCGCGTCGTCCAGCCGGCCCTGGTTCTCGAGGCGCTGCGCGCGGATGCCGAGCCCCAAGCTGGTGCCGAAGGCGCCCACGGCGAGCGCGCCCACGATCCACGTGAAGAGCCGACGGCCACGCACGCTGCGGTAGCTGGTGAGCGGCTGAAGCTGCACGGTGGCCAGCGTGGCGAGGCCGGCGCTCAGGCGCACCTCGCTGCGGAACGGAATGTAGCCCTCGAGGTCCACGGCGAGGGCGTGCAGGCCGGGGTCGAGCGTGAGCGGGTCCGAGAGGGGTGACACCCCGATGCTCGTGCCGTCCACCAGCACCGCGGCGCCGGGCTGGTCCACGTGGATCTCGAGGGTACCTGTGGTGGGGGCGGCGTGGGCTGCCAGGCGCTCAGCCTCCGCTGCCGCTTCGAGCTCCGTGATGTGCGCTTCGATGCGCGCGCGGTCGGGCGGGTCCACGCGGTCGCGCAGGTAGCGCCGGTAGTACTCCACGGCCTGCTCGCGGTGTCCCAGCTCCTCGTGTGCGCGGGCGATGTTGTACCAGAGGTCTGCGGAGGGCACGAGCGCCGCGGCTTGCTCGAAGGCCGTCACGGCTTCCTCGAACTCCCGTGCGTCGAAGTGCTGCTGACCACGGACGAAGTGCGCGCGGGCCTGGCGTGAGGCGTCTGCGTTCTCGGGGGTGCCGGTCGCGGGGCGCGAGCCTTGCTGTGCGCCCGCCGTGGGGACGGCGGCCATCAGCGCGGCGCCCACCAGGAACGCAGCCACCGCCCACGCGCGGCCGCGGCGGCGAGGGGGGAACGGCTTCGAGGTGGCGCACATGCGGGTCACGGAGAGCGAGGATACACCAGCTCTCGCGCGCGTGGCGCCGCCGATTTGTGTGCGCCGTGGTTGTGCTAAACCGCGCGCATGACCGAGTCGAACGAGGCTGTGCCCACTCCCGATGCCGATGCGCCACGCGAGCGTCGCTACGACCCCGCCAGCATCGAGCCCAAGTGGCAGCAGTTCTGGGACCAAGACCAGACCTTCCTCACGCCGCCCGACAGCGACCCGCGCCCGAAGGCCTACATCCTCGACATGTTCCCGTATCCGTCGGGCTCGGGCCTGCACGTGGGGCACCCCGAGGGCTACACGGCCACCGACATCATCGCGCGCGCCAAGCGGGCCCAGGGCTTCGCCGTGCTGCATCCCATGGGCTGGGACGCGTTCGGGCTCCCTGCCGAGCAGCACGCCGTGCGCACGGGCACTCACCCTGCGGCCACCACCGAGGCGAACATCGCCACGTTCAAGCGGCAGCTCAAGGAGCTGGGCTTCAGCTACGACTGGACGCGCGAGGTCAACTCCACCGACCCGAACTACGTGAAGTGGACCCAGTGGATCTTCCTCGAGCTCTACCACCGCGGCCTCGCGGCGCAGAGCGAGGTGGCCGTGAACTGGTGCCCGCAGCTCGGCACCGTGCTGGCCAACGAAGAGGTGGTGGATGGCCTCAGTGAAGTGGGCGGCTTCCCCGTGGAGCGTCGCCCGCTGCGCCAGTGGGTGCTGAAGATCACGCAGTACGCGGACAAGCTGCTGGATGGGCTGTCGGATCTCGACTGGCCTACCAGCACACGCACCATGCAGACCGAGTGGATCGGCCGCTCCGAGGGCGCCGAGGTGCGCTTCGCCATCAAGGGCTCACCGGACGCGACGGTGACGGTGTTCACCACGCGGCCCGACACGCTCTTCGGCGCCACCTTCATGGTGCTGGCCCCCGAGCACCCGCTGGTGGAGCAGCTGACCACGAACGCGCAGCGCGCCGCCGTGACCCAATACGTGGCCGCCGCGCGCAACAAGAGCGACCGCGACCGCATGCAGAGCAAGGACAAGAGCGGCGTCTTCACGGGGGGCTCCGCGCTCAATCCGGTGAACGGCGCCGAGG
>CAZEAA010000736.1:0-2003 GCA_964510015.1 uncultured Sandaracinaceae bacterium | reverse complement strand
CACCACCACGCCCTTGTCGTGCGCGTACGTCACGGCGTTGGCCATGGCGCGTGAGGGCAGGCCGCCGCCCAGGCTCATGTTGATCACGTCCGCCCCGTGGTCGGCAGCCCAGCGAATGGCAGCCGCGATGTCCCCGGAGCGCCCTCCCCCCTGCGCGTTCAGCACGCGCAGCGGCATGATGGCCGCATCGGGCGCCACGCCCGCTACGCCGATGGCGTTGTGCGTGGACTGGGCGATGGTGCCGGCCACGTGCGTGCCGTGACCGTGCTCGTCGTCGGGCGTGTCGTCGCCGTCCACGAAGTCCCAGCCGGGCACGAAGCGCGTCCCTGCGAGGTCCGGGGCGCGCCGGCCACGCTCGTGGTCGCGGTAGAGCACGCCCGTGTCGATGACGGCCACCACCACCCCGCGTCCGCGCGTGCGCATCCAGGCATTCGGCATCTGCACCTGGTCGAGGTGCCACTGGTGCTTGTAGTACGGGTCGTTGGGGCGAAACGTGCCGCGCGTGGGTGCCACTTCAGTCGGGGCCCGGCCGTCGCCCGGCCCCGCGTCGTTGGGCGTGAAGTCCACCGCCACAGGGTCCACCGGCAGGCCCAGCCGCTGCTCGCGCTCGAGCGACTCCACGGCGCCGTTGCCGCTCAGGCTGCGTCGCAGGTCGGCAAGCTCGCTCTCGGGGACGCGCAGCCGGTAGAGCTGGGCGCCGGCGCTGAGCTCTTGCCCCAGCGTTCCGTCCGGCCAGTCGAAGGGGGCCACAGCGCCATCCACAGCGCGGGAAATCGCGGCGCGTTCGTCGTCGCTCAGGTCGTCCTCGAGGTCCAGTAGCAGTTCGCCGGAAGCAAGCGCGTCGCCGTTCGAGCCCACGTCCAAGGTGCTTCCGAGCGCCGCCGGCGCGTGACCCGGTGAGCCGAGTCGAACGCCCACCGAGTACACCAGCGCCCCGACGAAGAGCAGCCCACCAACGGCCAAGCGCACACCAACCGAGGAAACAGCGGAAGTCGCCACGCCCACACGGTAGTGGGCGGAAGGCGCCCCCGCAATCAGCTCACTCCCAGAGCAGGCGCACGTCGCTCAGCTTGTGGGAGTCACGGTCGACCTTGATGAACGCCAGCCCCTCCACCTTCCGGCCACCGTCCACCGCGCTGCAGAGGGCGGTCACGAAGTCACCCGAGGCGATGGGCTCGCTCAGCACCAGCTGGTGCCCGCGCTTCACGAAGGCCTCGAAGTCCATGGGCGCGCTCTCGCACACCCGCACGCGCAGCCCATCGGTGCCCAGCGCCTTCGCGGCGGCCACGTCACCCGAGCGCAGCGCGTTGGAGAACGCCAGCACGGCCTCGCGCCCCGGCCGACGAGCGCCCTTCTTGGTGCCCGCCACGTAGCGCTGCATCCAGGCCCGCCCGAGGAAGCGCGCCATGCGGGCGCTCGACACCATCATGGACGCCTTGCCGCGCAGCCCCTTGCTCATGGTGCGCTGCGTGGCCTGCGAGGCATCCCAGTAGGCGCCGAGGCAGCGCACCGCGAGCTTCCCGTTCTCGTCCACCAGCTCGTAGAGCAGGCGCGTGGGGATCTCGGACTTCACGTCGAACGACATGGTGGGCCGCAGGATCACGTCGCGCGCCACCACGTCGCCCACCACCACGTCCAGCTTCACGTCCACGCTCATGGACTTCATGCCGGCGATGAACGTGTCGTAGAACAGCTCGAGGTCGTTCTTGCCCGTCTCGGGGCGCGTCTTCGCGTCCTTGCGGCAGGCCGGCGTCCCCACCGGGTCGTGCACCTCGGCGTTGCTCGCATACAGGCCCAGCCACTCGGCGCGGGCACGGCGGTTGGCTGCATCGGGGGAGGCCGCCGCGACCGCGAGGCGCGCGGCGCGTTGTTCGGGGGTGTTCGCCATGCCGCGCCATGTAGCAGCTCTTGAGGGTGTCGAAAAATCGTTTGAGCGCGAGCGCGCCCACAGCAGCCAGGCGAAGGAATACTCCTAGTATTTCGAGCCCGGCTGCGAGGACGAA
>CAZEAA010000735.1:0-2003 GCA_964510015.1 uncultured Sandaracinaceae bacterium | reverse complement strand
GGCCCCGCCAGCGCCGAGCGAGCTGGCGAGCGCCTCCCCGCGCAGTGCGTCGCGTCGCTCGAGCCAAGGCTCGTTGCGGCCGCTGGTGGAAGGGGACACCGAGGCCGACCTGCCAGCAGCCAGCGCCAACTCCGTGGAGACCTGGATTCGCATCGGTCAGTCAGCGTTGGTCTCCGGCAAGTTCGTGCGTGCCCGCGCGAGCTACGAGCGCGTGCTGGCGCTGGACCCGCATCATCCCCTCGCGCTGCACAACGTCCGTAAGCTCACAGGCCTGCTGAATGCGCCGCTGAATCCGGAATCGGACACGCTCGCCACGCGCCCAAGCTGAGGTGCTACCCTCCGCCGCATGCAGCACAAGGTCGAGCTCCACCTGGACTTCCCGTTCCCCGTGTCGCGCGTGTTCGCGGACCTGTCCGACCACGAGAACCTGGGGCGCATCCTCGGGGCGCCGATAAAGCACGTGAAAGACGGACATGGCGACGGCGGCAAGAGCGGCCTCGGCTCCGTGCGCCGCGTGGGACCTGCGCTCGGTGGCTTGGAGGAGACCATCGTCACGTTCGAGCGCGACCGACTCATCGAGTACAAGGTCACCAAGGGTCCGGGGGTGAAGAACCACCTGGGCCGCTTGATGTTCACCGCCACGCCGAGCGGCACGCACCTGCACTACCTGATCACGTTCGACGCGCAGATCCCCGGCACGGGCGGGCTCATCCACGCCATGCTGACCACGTCCATCGACAACGGCCTGCGCAAGTACGCAAAGCGCTGACCTCCGCGCTGGCCGTCACGTGCGCGGCGAGAGCGTGGCGTCGTCGGTCTCCTTGCACCAGACCACGAACGACTCGAGGGTGTTGGCGCCGAACGTGTTGCTGATGGCGGCGTCCGAGGCATCGCGCCCACGAGCCACCAGCACGCGACCGATGCGCGGTGTGTTGTGGCGCGCGTCGAAGGTGTACCAGCGACCATCGAGATAGGCCTCGAACCACGCGGAGAAATCCATGGGCGCATCGCTGTGCGGGACACCGATGTCTCCCAGGTACCCCGTGCAGTAGCGCGCCGGGATGTTCATGCAGCGACACAGCGCGATGGCCGAGTGCGCGAAATCACGACAGACGCCGCGGCCCTCCTGGAGCGCCTGCGCGGCGCCCTTGGTGGCGTCCGCGAAGGCATAGCCGAAGGTGATGCGCTGGTGCACGTAGTCGCAGATGGCTTGCACGCGCCCCCAGCCGAGCGGGGTGTTCCCGAAGAGGCTCCACGCCTGCTCCATGAGCTTGTCCGTCTCGCAGTAGCGACTTCCGAGCAGGTAGACGAGGGTCTCGTCGGGCAGCATAGGCACCGGAACCTGCTGCGCGCCGAGCGCGATGTCGTCGGTCGCCCCCGTGTCGCGCACCACCGCATCGCTGAAGAGCGTGAGGGTCCCAGCCGGGGCCACGAAGCGCGTGCAGATGTTGCCGAAGCCATCGTGGTACTGGCGCAGCGGGACACCCGGCGTGAGCAGCAGCTCCTGCGCGATGGCGATGTCGCCGCGACGCGAGTCATGCAGGTTGAGCGTCACCAGCATGGGTGTGTCCTGCGGGAAGCGATGACGGATCTCGAACCCGAGCCGAATCAGCATACGGAGACTCCTTGGAGGTGGCAGGCGTGAGGGGTCGTATACGAGCACGCGCTCGCTCGCGAAAGGCCAGGCAGGACGAAGTTACACGCCGGACTCACCCCGGCCTCGCGCGCGCCACAGACGGCTCCAGCAGTCGGGCCAAGCGCTCGGCCCACACGTGCTGTCCCTCGCCGTGCTGCACCAGGTCTTGTCGCACCTCGAGGCCCACGTGAAGCAGTCCACGTTGCTCGCCGTGAGCTGGGATCGTGTAGTCGGTCTCGTCGCTCACCGAGTAGGGCTCGTTGTCGCCCACCACCAGGCCGTGTTCGCCCGAGAGGGCGTCGCGCAGCGCGTGCGCCAGGCGCGCGTCGCGCTGGTAGAGCACCCCCACGTGCCACGGCCGCACGTG
>CAZEAA010000734.1:0-2008 GCA_964510015.1 uncultured Sandaracinaceae bacterium | reverse complement strand
CTTCGTCCAGAGCGCGGGCGTGCGCGCGGGGGACCGCGTGGGCATCTATCACGACCGCATGCGCGAGTCGGTGCTGGCACAGCTGACCAGCGAGCGCACCGCCGCCGTGCACCTGGCGTTGGGGCGTGCGCTCGCGGCGCTGGTGGACGGGAACTCGCCCGGCCCGTGGCTGTTCGACGCCGTCCGGCACCTGGGCGCCGCAGGCTCGCTGCTGACGGATGCGCACGAGCGCCTCGCGGCGGCGCGCCTGCACCTGTCCGCCGGTCGCCAGGCGCGCCAGGCGGCGTCGTTCCCGCTCGCGCTGCGCTGCTTCGAAGATGGCGTGCGGCTCTTGCCGACGGACGCGTGGGAGAGCGACTACGAGACCAGCCTCGGGCTGCACGCGGGCGCCGCCGAGGCCGCCTACCTGAACGCCGCGTGGGCGGTGATGGACGAGCGCATCGCGCAGGTGAAGGCGCACAGCCGCTCGCTCGTGGACCAGATGCCGGCGTGGGTCGTGCAGATCGACGCGCTGGCGGGCCGTCACGAGTACCTGGCCGCCATCGACGCGGGCCTCGAGGTGCTGGCGCTGCTCGGCGTGCACCTTCCCCGCGACCCCGACGAGGCCTCCGTGGGCGCGGCCTTCGGTCGCGCGCTCGAGGACCTCACGCGCGTGGGGCCAGACGGTCTCGCGGCGCTGCCCGATGCCCGCGATCCGCACGTGCTGGCCGCCATGCGCATCCAGGTGCGCCTGTGCCCCGTGGCCTTCTTCGTGCAGCAGCGGCTGCTGGCGCTGATGGCCTGCAACCTGGTCACCACGTCCATCGAGCAGGGGCTCTCCACGGCCACGCCCAACGCGCTCGCGCTCTTCGGGCTGATCCTGAATTCGGCGGGGATGTTCCCCGTGTCGCACGGCTGGGGCCAGCTGGCCATCACGCTGCTCGACCGCTGGGAGGACCGTAGCCTCGAGGCGGCCACGCGCCACGTGGTGTTCAACTTCGTCTGTCCTTGGATCGTGCCGCTGCGCTCGGTGGTGGCGTCGTCGCGTGCGGTGTTCGACCTGGCGCAGCGGACGGGGGACTTCGAGTACGGCTCCTACGCCGCGCACATGGCCACGTACATGGCGCTCGCCGCAGGGCAGCCGCTGGTGCCGCTGCGGGACGACGCGCTGTGGCTCGGCCAGCAGATCCGTTCCTTCGGGCAGATCAACGCCATCCACCTCCACGCGCCGTTCGAGCAGCTGCTCAAGGGGCTCACGGGCAGCAAGGCCGAGCCATGGAACCTGGACGACGAGCACTTCAGCGAGGCGGCGGCGCTGGCTGCGGCCGAGGCGACCGACGCGCGCGGCAGCCTCTGCGTGCATCGCGTGGCCATGGGGCTGGCGCGCTTCTTCGCGGGCCGGGTGCGTGAGGCGTCCGAGCAGCTCGAGGTCGCGCGCATGTACCTCGACGCGGTGCCCTCCTGCTGGATGGTGCCGCTGTGCCATCAGTTTGCGGCCCTCTCGGCCTGCGCGGCGTGGGACGAACTCGATGACGCCACGCGGACCCAGCTGCGGCCGCGCATCGACGAGAGCCTCGCCGCGCTTCGTGAGCTGTCCGGGCAGGCGCCGATCAACTTCGCGCACCGCGTGTTGCTGGTGGAGGGCGAGCTGCAGCGCGTGGAGGGCGCCGCGGACGCTGCCCTCCGGTCCTTCGAGCGCGCCCTGACGCTGGCCTCCGCGAACGACTGGGTGGGTGACGTGGCCATCACGCACGACCTCATGGCGCGGGCGCTGGCGACGCTCGGCCGCGCACCGCAGCGCGAAACACGTATGCCCGCTGGGGCGTGGCGCTCTCTCCCGCACGTTGAGCGGATCCGCACTTTCCGAGCGCGACGTCGGCGAGTACACTGACCCGATGGATCGCTTTTCGGGTGTGGCGCCGCGGCGCAAGTTGGTGCTCGAGTCGGTGTTGGGGTGGGCCCTCCTCGCGGCCCTCGCCACAGGCTGCGGCAGCTCCGGTGGCAACCCGGGCCCGGACCTGGGCGCGGG
>CAZEAA010000733.1:0-2009 GCA_964510015.1 uncultured Sandaracinaceae bacterium | reverse complement strand
GGTCCACGTGCGCCGAGCGGTCGTTCACGTGCACCTGGAAGTAGCGGTAGTCGAGCGACTCCATCCAGTGGTTGTTCAGCTGGAAGTTCCAGTGCTGACAGGGGGGCGGCGTCACGGTGATGACCAGCGCCTCGTCCGCGGCCAGCTTCCAGTACGAGTGGTAGTAGCGGATCTTCGGGTCGCCGCCGGCGTCGTCGGAGCGCTTCTGGTCGAAGAGGGGCAGGGTGTTCACGTGCTCTTGGAAGCCCTTCGACCAGCGCGCGAACATCATGCTCGCGCCGGCCACGAACATGCCCGACGTGCGGAGCGCGTCCTCGAGCTGCGCGCACGTGAGCGGCGACGGATGATGTGGGCCGCTGGTCCGCTCGACTCGCAGCTCGGCCGCCGCCTCCGCGGCGCGGTCCTTGAAGGTCTGCCGCACGATCAACATGGCGCGCGTGGACTCGGGCGTGGGCTCCGGCAACGGCAGCCAGTTGCGCGTGTCGCCGTTCGCGGGAGGCGTGGCCGACAGCGTGAGCTGACCGACAGCGTATTGCGCAGATGCAGCGTTATGTAAACTCCTCCCACACCGCATGGAAATGATTCATGATTCCTATGGGCTGGATGGGTCCGTGGACAAGTTGGTGGCGGCCGTCTCCGACGTCGAGATCTCACTGCTGGTGGTCAACGCGAACCTCCACAAGGTGAACCTCTTCGACAAGATGGACCTCGACACCAAGCTGCGCATGATCCGCATGAACACGGAGCTGCCGGTGCGCCTCGTGCACACGCTGGGGCCCCCCATGCTGGAGCGCGGGCGCGGTGGCGTGATCCTGATCAGCTCGCTCAACTGCCTGTCGCCGCTCGAGATCGACAGCGTCTTCCAGGGCACCAAGGCGTTCATCCTGCTCTTCGGCGAGAGCCTCTGGGCCGAGTACCGCCGGCGCGGTGTGAAGGTGGCGGTCACGCTGGTGAACGGCATCGAGGGCAGCGAGAGCTACGAGAAGAAGCTCAGCCCGCGCAGCCGCAAGGTGGCCAAGCTGATCGGCGGCTCCATGCCGCCCGAGCGCATCGTGGCGTCTTCGCTCGAGCAGTTCGAGCGCGACTACCCCGTGCTGGTGCCGGACTTCGTGGTGCCCATCAATCGCACGGCGGTGCAGCTGGGTCTGCTCCTGCGCATGGCCAAGAGCCGCGCGCTCACCCTCGGCGCGTCGAGCTTCTTCGGCATGCTGTTGGATGGCGATGAAGTCCAGGCCGGCCTCAAGTAGCATGCGCGCATGGGCGCCATCGGAACCAGCTTCGCCATCCGACGCGTGAGTGACGCGGCGGTCCCACCCGCGGAGCTGCACCGCGCGCTGTGGGACAAGGTGGCCTACACCATCCGCGCCATGGTCACGGGCTACGCGGGGCGGCAGGTGCTCGCGCAGTACCTCTCCATGGCGGCGGACGACGGCTATCACGACGGCCTGTGGACCGCGAGCGAGACCGAGCTGATGTTCGTGTTCTCCGACTCGGCCGGGCTGTGCAGCATGTCGTCCCACGCGGCGCTGCACTGGCTCGAGGTGGTGGTGGCCACCGAGTCGTTCGTGCATCGCTTGGTGCAGGAGGCGGGCTGGGAGCTGACGGACATCCCGCGCGTGCCGGCCACCAAGCGCCTGCTCGAAGCGCGCGGCCCCGGGTTCGTGGAGCTCGGCGACGAACTCTACGTGGTGTCGCGCTGCGGTCGCGGGACGCAGATCACCAACGAGGACCTCTACTCCGATCACGGCATCCCGCGCCTCTTGCTGGTCGAGCTGACCCCCGACGAGTGGGTGAACGTGAACGCGGCGACCTACTCCGGTGGGTGCGTCTGTGAGCTGTGCCGCAACACCATCTCCGACGTCATCCCATGGGCGTGGCAAGAAGGGCGCCTCGACGACGTGGCCGCCACGTGGGCGCTGCTGGACCAGACGCCGCACGACGAAGACACGCTGCGCGCGGTGCTCACCGCGTTCTCCGAGGAGCAGTGGACGGAGCAACCACTCGGCCCG
>CAZEAA010000732.1:0-2013 GCA_964510015.1 uncultured Sandaracinaceae bacterium | reverse complement strand
CCTCGACATCGTGCAGGACTAGCGCAACTGAACAACGGTGTGACGCTGGTCGCTGTCCCGCGACTGGCCCGGAATACTCGTCGCCCGGCGGCGCCCACGTCCTTGACGCAGGCGACGCTATCGAGCGAGGTGATCGTGCCAGGCGTTGAGGGACACGAACGCACTCGCTGCATCGCGTAGTTCTCGTGCGGCATGGTCCCAGAACGCAACCACGACGCGGAACCCCGAACCAACCAAATCTTCGATGACCGGCACGAAGTCCTTGTCCCCGGAAACAAGTGTGATCTCGCTGGTGGCCTTGTCGATCAAGGTGTATGCGTCCTTGGTCATCTGATGGGCGATGGCAACATCAACCTTTTTCTCTGTACCGGCGATGCTCTTTTCGAAGGTCTTCACCTGAAAACCCTTGGACTCGACCACCTTCCAGAAGGAGTCTCCCGGTGGCGGTGAGCCCCACAGCTTTGCGCATCCAACCTCGCTCTTCTGACCGCACACGAACTGATGCAGCTTCCCGTAGTCGAGGTTCCAGGCGCGGTCCACAATTTGCCGGTTCATCGCGTCAACGAGGCTGGTTGCCATTCCTGTCTTCACAGCAGCAATGCGTTGACCCTCGATGAAGACGTTCGAGTTGTCGACGTAGGTGTAGTTCAGCACTGGGGAGTGGACTCCTAAGCGAGGCGGGTGGAGAAGGGGCCATATGCTAGCAGCATCCCCCTCGTAGTGATACGCGAACTGCCGGCGGGCGCACGGCGTTGACCGCCGACAACCGCATCGAGACCACGCTGCCCGACGCCGGAGTGCGAGTGTCACTCCGGCCCTTTACCGGTCGATAGCGAAAATGAAGGCGGCCATGCCCGCCATCTCGGGGGTCCCCGACCACCCCCACGCGCGGAGGGCAGTCGGGAATCTCCCTTGCCTAGCAGGCGTGCAGCTACCCAGCTCGCCGGCACAGGTACTGATGCCCTGCCTCCTCCAGCACCAGCCGCGCGGCCGTCCCACGCGCGCGCGCCACGGCCGTGACCGCGTTGGCCACGTCGAACACCGTGGAGCCCGCCCCGGCCAGCGCGTTCTGCGCGGACCCATCCATCCCCGACGCCACCGCGAGCTCCTGACCCACGGCGCGCACCTCGCCGGATCCGAGCCCGAAGGCCCGCAGCGACTCCACCTCGTTGAGGGCGTCGTCGACCAGACGGTCCACGCTCTTCCGCCACAGCTCGAGGTCGCCGCGCGCCTCCGCGAACGCGATGGGCAGCGCGTCACGCACCAGCTCGTGCAGCCGGTCCGGGTCGCCGATGTGACGCAGGCGCAGGGCCGACTCGCTCTTCCACGCCCGCATGCCGTTGGTGCACACGAGGCGGTAGGTGATGGGCGTGATCTGCACCGAGCGCAGACCGAGCTCGGAGTTGCCGATGTCGATGCCGTGCTCGATGACGTCGCCCACCTTCACGGCCACGCCCTCGCCAGGGAGCGTGATGCGCAGCACGGTGTGCGGGCCGGTGGCCACGGCGCGGACGCGCGCGTCGCGGAGGTACCCTGCCCGGTCGAGGCAGTCGGCCACCATGTCCAGCAGCTTGGCGTCGTCGGCTGCGGCGTAGCGGTCGCTGAGGATGGCGCGCACCTCGTTGCCGGCGAGGCGCAGCAGGGCGGGGGTGGCCTTCTGGGTGAGGCCTACGTTGATGCACGCCATCTGCAGCTTGGCCGGGAGGCGGTTGATGTAGGGGGCGGGCGCTTGGATCTTCTGGCAGAGCTGGGCGAAGGCGTGCTCACGCAACGCGAGGGGCTCGCCCACGGCGCGGCCCGGGAACGGGATGCGCACCAGCTGCATCGTGGTGCGGTCCACGGACCCGAAGGCCCAGCCGCGCAGATCGGCGATGGCCACGTCGCGGCGCTCGCCGTCGTGGCGGTGGGCGTTGAGCACGCGGGACGCAGCGTCCTCGAAGCTCAGTGGGTTGCCGAAGTTGGACCAAGTCTCGGACTGGTCGGGGCGGGCAGCGAGAGGCGCGGCGGGCATGG
>CAZEAA010000731.1:0-2014 GCA_964510015.1 uncultured Sandaracinaceae bacterium | reverse complement strand
GACCAGGCGCGGTATCCGCGAAAGCCGCGGGGTGGCGACGTCGCGCTGGCGGGCGAGGCGTTGCGGTGGCGGCGGAGCTGGTGCTGTGCGCGCGAGGGCTGCCGGAAGCGCGTGACGCCGCCGTCGCTGGTGTTCCTCGGGCGGCGCGTGTACCTGGCGATCACGGTGGTCGTCGCGACGTGGCGGGCGAGCACGTTGTCGCTGGCGGCGCCGCCGCGGCGCACGGTCCGGCGGTGGCAAGCGTGGTTCGCGGTGCTGGCACCGGCGACGCGCTGGTTCGAGGCGTTGCGCGGACGGCTGGCGCCGCCTTGGGAGCCGGGCGAGGTGCTGCCGGCGGCGTTGATCGCGCGCGTGTCGCTGGGGCGGTCGTCGGCCGCGGCGCTGATCGCGACGCTGCACCTGCTCGCACCGGTACCTCACGCCGCGGCGCGCTGACCACGATCCGCGAGGGCTGGAGGTCGACCCGCAGAGCTTGGCGCGCTGGGCGCGTGGAGGTGGCCGCCGCACCGCCGTAGGGTGCGCGGCACACGCTCGCCGCCGAGGAGGACCCTCGGGGCGCAGGGGAGGAGTCTGCACATGACCACGAGCACGCATCGCGACGCGTCGGTGACGCGGCGCTGGGCCCGACTACGGTTCTCGATCATCGGGCCGCTGCTGGCGGCCCCCGCCGAACACGGCGAGCTGGGCGCACGGATCGCCGAGCTGGCCGGGAAGGCCTACGAACACCCGACGACCGGCGAAGTGATCCGGTTCGGCGCGTCGACGATCGAACGCTGGTACTACGCCGCGCGCGAGGCTGCCGATCCGGTCATCGCGCTGGCGCGGAAGGTGCCGTCGCACGCCGGGACGTTCGCGGCGATGCCGGCGCGGCTGGCGGCGGCGCTCGAGGCGCAGTACCGCGCGCATCCGGGGTGGAGCTACCAGCTGCACCACGACAACCTGCTCGCGGTCGTGCGGGAACAGCCCGCGCTCGGTCCACCACCGAGCTACCCGACGACGCGCCGGTTCATGCGGCACCACGGCTGGCTACGCCATCGCAAGAAGCGCCAGCTCGAGGCCGACCGCGACGCGGCGCGCGAGGCCCGCGAGACGCGCAGCTTCGAGGTCAGCCACGTCCACGCGCTGTGGCACCTCGACTTCCACGAGGGCTCGCGCAAGGTGCTGACGGCCGCCGGCACGTGGCAGCACCCACAGCTGCTCGGCGTGATCGACGATCGCTCGCGGCTGTGCTGCCACCTGCAGTGGTACCTCGACGCGACCGCCGACTCGCTGATCCACGGCCTCGGCCAGGCCATCCAGAAGCGCGGCCTGCCGCGCGCGCTCTTGACCGACAACGGCGCGGCGATGGTCGCCGCCGAGACCACCGAGGGCCTGGCGCGCCTCGGCATCGTCCACCATACGACGCTGCCGTACTCGCCCGAGCAGAACGCCAAGCAAGAGGTCTTCTGGGCGCAGATCGAGGGCCGGCTCGTGCCGATGCTCGAGGGCGAGGCCGCGCTGACGCTGGCGTTGCTCAACGAGGCGACGCAGGCCTGGGTCGAAGGCGAGTACCAGCGGCGCGTCCACAGCGAGCTGGGCACGTCCCCGCTCGAGCGCGCGCTGGCCGGCCCTTCCGTCGTGCGCCCGAGCCCCGCCTCCGACGAGCTGCGTCGCGCCTTCCGCGCCGAGACGACACGCGCCGTCCGACATTCGGACGGCACGTTCACCGTCCAGGGCATCCGCTTCGAGCTGCCGGCGCGCTACCGGACGCTGACTCGCGTCACGGTGCGGTACGCGCGCTGGGATCTCACGAGCGTCGACCTCGTCGACCCGCGCCACGGCAGCCACCTCGCGGTGCTCTTGCCGCTCGACAAGGAACAGAACGCCGACGCGCGCCGACGCGCGCTGGCGCCGACGCCCGCCGGCCCCGTCGCACCGACGCCGGCCGCCGACGGCATCGCCCCGCACCTGCGCCAGCTCATCGCCGACTACGCCGCGACCGGCATGCCGCCCGCGTACGTGCCCAAGCCAGCGC
>CAZEAA010000730.1:0-2022 GCA_964510015.1 uncultured Sandaracinaceae bacterium | reverse complement strand
AGCCCGAGTGGCCAATTGCATTTGTCACCGTTCGGTCATTTCGCGTATCAGGCGCGTAAATCACTAAGGAATTCGGCGCGCGGAACCTACCTCGCCGCACGTCGCCCTGCCCCTCTCGGCCCACGCTCACCGACAAAGTCATCAGCGACAAATAAAGTGACTTGTTACTTTCTTTTGTGGGCGCTAGAGTGGGCTCATGACGTCGCCGAGCAACATCCCCACGCAGGCCCGCAGCATCGCCACGCGGGCCCGGTTGCTGGCCTCGGCCGTCGACGCGCTGGTGGCCGACGGCTACGCGGGCGCGTCCACCACCAGCATCGCGAAGCGCGCGGAGGTCAGCCAGGGCGCGCTGTTCAAGCACTTCCCCAGCAAGCACGCGCTGCTCGGCGAGGCGCTGCAGCAGCTCTTCACCGAGCTGGTCGAAGAGTTCCGCCAGAAGCTCGCGCGGGACCAGCGTGCCGACCGGCTGGGCGCGGCCATCGCCATCCTCTGGGAGATCTTCTGCTCGCCCACGCTGCAGGCGGCCTTCGAGCTGTACCTCGCGGCGCGCACGGACCGCGAGCTCGCCGCGCTGGTCACGCCCGTGCTGGCCGCGCACCAGCAGAACCTGCTGGCCGAGGCGCGCGTGCTCTTCCCCGCAGCCGCCGAGCACAACCCGGACTTCGACCCGATGATCCTCAGCATCATGAACATGATGCAGGGGGCCGCGCTCGCCGCGAGCGTCATCCCCAGCCGCGAGAACGGGGAACGCGAGCTCGCGCTCATCGAGCGCATCGCGCGTCAGGAGCTGTTGCGCGGGGCCGTGGCCGCGAACGCCGCCGCACGCGCCAAGCAAGCGAACACGACCCCTGCCCTCCCGACCCCCGTGAAAGGCACCGCGTGATGGAGCCCATTAACTACGTCATCCCCTTCTTCATCGTCTCCATGCTGGTGGAGTGGCGCTTGCTCGTGCATCGCCAGCAAGACGCCGCGGCCGCGAGCGGGGTCGTGGGCTACACGCCCAAAGACACCGCAGCCTCCATCACCATGGGCCTCGGCATGCTGGGCGTGAACCTCGTGGCCAAGCTCGGCGCGCTCGCGCTCTACCTGTTCCTCTACCAGTTCCGCGTCTTCGACATCCCCTTCACGTGGTGGGGTGTGGTGCTGCTCTTCGTGGCCGAGGACTTCTGTTACTACTGGTTCCATCGCAGCCACCACGAGGTGCGCGCGCTGTGGGCCTCGCACGTGAACCATCACTCGTCCACGCACTACAACCTCAGCACCGCGCTGCGCCAGAGCTGGACCACGCCGCTCACCGGCCCGCTCTTCTGGGTGCCGCTGCCGCTGCTGGGCTTCAGCGTGGAGATGATCGTGCTCGCGCAGACCGTGAGCCTGGTCTACCAGTACTGGATCCACACCGAGCTGATCGGCTCGATGGGCTGGTTCGAGAAGGTCTTCAACTCGCCCTCTCACCACCGCGTGCACCACGGCCGGAACGCGCTCTACCTGGACCGCAACCACGGCGGCATCCTCATCATCTGGGACAAGCTCTTCGGCACCTTCCAGGCCGAGCTCGCCGACGAGAAGGTGGACTACGGGCTCACCACCAACATCGAGACGTACAACCCCGTGCGCATCGCCTTCAACGAGTGGCGCGCCGTGTTCCGCGACGCAGCCAAGGCCAAGACACTGCGCGGCAAGCTCGGCGCGTTCTTCATGCCGCCCGGCTGGCAGGAAGACGGGCTGGGCCGCACCGCGAAGGTCATGCGCGACGAGGCACAGGCCGCGCGGGTGGCAGCGAAGTCGAACAGCGGAGTCGTGCTGCCGGGCGCTTCGCTGGCCGCTTGAGAGTCTCTCGCAGGAGACAGGCTCGCAGGGTGGTTCAGCGGGAGTCGTTCTGACCTGGGAGCCGAATTGAACTGCTGGGAAGGTAACTTGGGGCACCCATGGCTTCAGCCTGAGGTTCCTACACATCTCGCGCGGTGGCCGTTCTCCCTTGCTGCAAGGCGATATGGGCACCCCCGGCTGAAGCCGAGGGCAGCA
>CAZEAA010000729.1:0-2022 GCA_964510015.1 uncultured Sandaracinaceae bacterium | reverse complement strand
CTGATCTGCGGGTCAGAACCCGAAGACGCCGCCGCCCGGGCCGTTGCTGCTGCAGTACCACTGCAGGTACTCGTCCTGATACGCCCACCCGCCCGGGTTTCCGGACGGCATGGTCCCGTTCACGACGAGCATCAGCACGCAGCCCGCGCGCCGGTTGCCGTAGTAGCTGACGTTCCCGTTCCCGCTCCAGTTCGAGCAGTACGAGTTGAACACGCTGTAGTCGCTGCTCTCGGACCAGCCCTCGCTGAAGCTGAAGTCGCCCGGCGTCCCCGAGTAGTTGTAGTGGCAGCCCGTGCACGAGGTGAAGCTCGCCACGTTGGCGTACGAGTAGGAGACGTTGTTCGCCGTCATGGACCCGCCGAAGCGGTTGCGCCGGTTGCCGCAGGTGCCGCTGCCGTTGCACTCCGTCACGTGACAGACGTTGTTGCGCCCGCTCGCTGGCGTGCTGCACGCCGCGCCCGCCGCCGAGTTGGTGCAGCTGTCGCTGACGTCGTTGCACGTCTGGCACTGCGAGTCGCACGGATTGCCGCCGGGGGAGCAGCTCCCGCCCTGGCAGGTGTCGCCCGACGTGCAGTAGAGCCCGTCGCTGCAGCCGGTGCCGTTGGAGCGGTCCGGACAGGTGTCCGACGCCTCGTTGCAGGTCTCGCACTGCGAGTTGCACGGCCCGCCGCTGCCCACGCAGGTGCCGCTGCCATTGCACTGATCGGTGAGCGTGCAGTAGAGCCCGTCGTTGCAGCCGGTGCCGTTGCTCAGGTTGGTCAGGCCGCAGGTGTTGCTGTTGCAGGTGCGGCTCTGGCAGTTGGTCCCGTTCGCGCACTGGGTCGACACGTTGCAGTCCACACAGGAGCCCGCGCCGTTGCAGTAGTCGCCGCTCCCGCAAGCGGTGTTGATGGCACTGTTCGGGTTGCTGGGGGTGCCGGACGTGCAGACGTTGTCGGTGCATGCGTTGGCGTCCACCGGCACGTCGCTGTCGAGCACCGCGTTGGTCGTGCCGCCCACGCCGTTGCAGCGCAGCTCGCGGCAGTTGCCCGCCGTCTGCATGCCCACCGGCAACGCCGTGCCGTTGGCGGTGTTCGTGGTGGCGCACGTGTTGCTGTTGCACGCGAAGGTCTGACAGAACGTGTCGGTCCCGCACTGGCTGGCCATGTTGCAGTCCACGCACGTGCCCGACGCGTTGCAGTAGTCCCCGCTGCCACAGCTCGTGTTGATGGCGCGGTTGGTGTACGTGGGCGTGCCCGAGACGCAGGTGTCCGTGGTGCACTCCCTGCCGTCGTTGGGCAGGTCCGAGTCGGTGACGGTGCTCATGGTGCCGCCGCTGCCGTTGCACTCGAGCGTGCGGCAGTTGCCGGCGGTCTGGTCACCGGCGGGCAGGTCGGTGCCCGCTGCCACGTTCACGGTGGCGCACGTGTTGCTGTTGCAGGTGAAGCTCTGGCAGAAGGTGGCCGTGCCGCACTGGCTCGCGCTGTTGCAGTCCACGCACGTGCCCGCGCCGTTGCAGAAGTCGCCCGTGCCGCACGCGAAGTTCAGCGCCTGGGGCGGATGGCTCACCACACCTCCAGTGCAGGCGTCCTGCGTGCAGGTGTTGCCGTCCACCGGGAGGTCGGCGTCGAACGCGCGCGACACCGTGGCGCCGGCGCCATCGCACTCGAGGCGCTGGCAGTCGCCCGCCGTCTGGCCGGGGAGCGGCGTGCCGTTCGGGGTGTAGGCCACCTCGCACGAGTTGTTGTTGCACGTGTAGGTGACGCAGAAGTTGCTGGTGCCGCAGTTGGACGCTTGCACGCAGCCCACGCAGCCGCCGTTCAAGCACATGCCGCTCATGCCGCACGCGTTGCCGTTCGTGACGTTCGTGTACGTGGGCGTGCCCGAGACGCAGGTGTCCGTGGTGCAGGCGTTCGAGTCGTTCGGCAGGTCGGTGTTGAAGTTCGCCGACACCACCCCGCCCGCGCCGTTGCACTGCAGCGAGCGGCAGTCACCGGTGGTCTGACCGGTGGGGAGCGTGCTGCCGGCGGTCGCGAAGCTCTC
>CAZEAA010000728.1:0-2027 GCA_964510015.1 uncultured Sandaracinaceae bacterium | reverse complement strand
GTCAATCCACAGGCCATAGGCCTCCACCAGCGGCGTGAGCGCGCGCTCGAGCGCAGCCCCGTCGGTGAGCGTGGCCAGCGCCTGCATGCTGAGCGTCACGCCCGGCACGGGCACGTGGTCCACGCGCTTCACCTCGTGGCGCGGCAGCTGCGTGGTGCCAATGGCGCGCACCTTGCCGTCCGCATCCGGCACCGCCGCATCGGGGCTGGTGTTGTGCCCCACCGCCCACTCCTTACGGTCGCGAAACAGCAGCGCCAGCACCCGCTGGTCATGGTCGCCGCTCTCGCCGCGCCGGTTGGGCCGCGGCAAGAAGCCCGCCTCGTAGTGCAGCGTGAAGCCCACCTGGAACACAAACGCCAGGTCGCGGTCTTTCTCCTCGGGCGTACGGTCGTTCACCAGGAACAGGCTCAAGATGCGCGCGCCCTCGGGCAGCCCATCCATCTCGGTGTGGCGCAGCTCACCACGCAGCCGCAGCCCCACCGAGCCGGTCACGGGCACGCCCTCGCCCAGCGCCTCGGCCGTGAGCGGCACCGTCACTGTGGGCGGCCGCATGGGCACGCGCTTCCAGCCCATGCGCACGCGCGTGTCGGTGTCCTCGCTGATCTCCACCTTGTCGTAGTACGCGTAGCGCAGGTCCACCTGCACGCTGTCGGGCGCGCCCTTGGGGGCCTGCGGCAAGAACACGCTCAGGCCCATGGAGGCCGGGAAGCGGTTGGGCCGCTTGGGCTCGGCGTCCACCGTGCCCGCGTCCTCGCGTTGGGTGTCGCTGCCCGCAGCGAGCTCGTCGTTGGGGTCGTCGTCGTCTTCGTCGGGCGCACGCCCGCCTTGGGGGGCGAGGAAGCCCGTGAGGTACCAGCGCGAGGGCGGCAGCGGGAGGATCTCGGTGGCGTCGGGCTGGTCGGGCAGGAAGGGACCGATGAGGTCGGCTTCGAGGGCCCTCACGAGCGCGGTGCGCACGTCATTCGCGGTCTTGGTCATGCTTGTTCCGCGCTCTCCTCGGGGCCTCTCGCCATGGGGGGCGAGGGTACCGCAGGGGCGTGTCGGGGCGGGTGGATTTCGCGGCGCGGCTCCCTTTCGACGCTCAGCGGTCCACGAGTGTCTTTGTCAGCGCATCCAGTCGCTGAAAGAGCTCGTCGCGCGCCATGCTTGATGGAGCCGCGCTCTCGATCCTCGCCTCCACGGTGTCGATCTGTTGGAGGGTCAGGGCCAGGAGCTCTGGATCGGCATCCTCATCACCCAGCCGGGCAGCCCTCTGAAGGTGCGCACGCTGGCGATGAAGGGCGTCACGGAGCAGCTCGAGGTCGGACACCCCACGAGTATTCGGAACGGCCAAGCAGTGGTCAACAGCAGTGTTGTCAGCCTGTCCCACGTCCCCATGGACCCACCCTCCCCCCGTGCGCTAGGCTGGCCGTCGCGCCCCGAATGCTGACCCGACTCAAGGTAAACGGCTTCAAGAACCTCGACCACGTCGACGTCCACTTCGGCCCCTTCACGTGCATCGCCGGGCCGAACGGCGTGGGCAAGTCCAACCTCTTCGACGCCATCATGTTCCTATCGGCGTTGGCCGCCAGGCCGCTCATGGACGCTGCGCAGCAAGTCCGGGGTGGTGACGCGCGACTGGGCGACGTGGCGAGCCTGTTTCGTCGCAGCGGCGATCAGACCACCGACCGCATGGACTTCGAGGTCGAGCTGCTGATCCCGGCCGTGGGTGAGGATGCACTCGGGCAGCCCGCCGAGGCGTCCATGACCTTCCTGCGGTATGAACTGGGCCTCCGCTATCGCTCGGACGACGCCCTGCGTGCCATGGGGACGCTCGAGGTGGCCCACGAAAGCATGGTCCACATCAACCGCTCCGAAGCCAAGGCCAGCCTTCCCTTCCACCACAAGAAGGCATGGCGAGAGTCGGTGGTGCGCGGCCGGAGGACGAGCCCTTACATCTCCACCGAAGCGGAGGAGGACGGCCTGCCAATCGTGGCCCTCCACGCAGACAGTCAGGGCGGCCAGAGCGGCGGCCGGCCACGGAGGGT
>CAZEAA010000727.1:0-2042 GCA_964510015.1 uncultured Sandaracinaceae bacterium | reverse complement strand
TGCCCACGCCGTCGTGCATGTCGTCGAGGATGCGCTGGCGATCGAGCGCCTGCTCGGCGATGCGCTGGGCTTCCACGGCGGCTGCGCGAGTTCCGTCGGTCACCACCAGCAGCGCGAGCGAGGCGCCGAGCACCCCCGCGTCGGCGATCCCTCGCAGGGCCGAGAGCGCGGCTGGGCTGAAGTCCTGGGCGAAGACCACGCCGCCGAGCTCGGCGAGCGGCAGCCCCGCCAGCAGGGCGCCCGAGAGCGCCGTCCACACCAAGGCGGACGTTCGCCCGCCCACCGCGTAGACCACGAGGGGGAAGAGGAAGCTCCACACGTTGGCGGGGGAGGCCGGACCGCCCGCGCGCAGGGCCACGCCGAGCGTCGCGAGGTACGCCAGCGCGATCATCAGGTTGGTCAGCTTCACCACCGAGACCCCACGCCGCAGCAGCCAAGGCACCGGCGCCAGGCCCACGGCCACGCAGGCGATGGCGGTCGCCGCGAGTGGCGACCCGAGCCCGGCGTGCAGCGCGCTCATGACCGGCGTGAGCAGCAGACCAATGGCCGCGTGAGCCACGGCCACCCGTGCGCTCCGGACCGCGTCCACGCTGCGAGGCTGCGGGCCTTCGTCGGGGAGGAACGTATCGGCCCACGCGAGGAGCCGCTCGCGCGTGCGGGGGGGGCTCATTCGCCGAGGTCGATCAGCCCGTGGTGGATGGCCTCGAAGACCGCCTCGCCGCGTGAGTTGACCGAGAGCTTGCGGTAGATGGCCTTCACGTGGTCGGTGACGGTGTGGTACGAGATGCCCTCGGCGCTGGCCACCTCCTTGAAGGAGAGGCCCTTGGCCAGCTGCTCCAGCACCGCGATCTCACGCGGCGTGAGGGCCACCTTGGTCTCGGGCTTGGTCGCGCGCTTCTGTGACGACGCCGCGCCGCGCACGCGCGTCAGGATGTGGCCCGCGACGGCGGGGCTGATGGGCGCGCCGCCCGCCAGCACCGCGCGGATGGCCGCGATGGCCTCACGCCCGTCGGCTCCCTTCAGCACGTAGCCGTCCGCGCCTTGCTCGATGGCACGCACCACGCTGCGACCGTCGCCGAACACGCTGAACACCAGCACCTTGCAGCCCGAGCCGCTGCGCTCCGCGCGCAGACGTGGCAGCAGCTCGAGGCCGTCCCCATCGGGCAACCCCAGGTCCACCAGCAGCACGTCGAGCGGCTGCGACACCAGCGCGACGCCTTCCTCCAGCGACTCGGCCAGCCCCACCAGCTGGAAGTCCGGCTCGGCCGCGATGGCCGCGCCCAGCGCCTGCGCGATGACGGTGTCGTCGTCGACGATGCCGATGCGAATGGCGCGGGGCGGAGGCTGGGACGTTGGCGGCACGGCTCAGTCTAGCGAGGCGGGGTCGGGCGCGCGCTCCCCAAAATGCGGGGGGCGGCCCAAAGTCTACTCGCACGAACGTGGTCGTCGTCGTCGTGGTCGTTCGTGGTCGTCGTCGTGGTCCTAGGCGTCCGCGTGCTCCTCGACGTGCTCGTGCTCGTGCTCGTGCTCGTGTCCGACCTCCGCCAGGTGTCCCGCTTCGCCAGGCGGTCGTCGGCGTCCGCTGGCGGTCACGAGCACGAGCACGAGCAGGACGACGAGCACGGTGGTGCGGCTACGGTTACGAGGACGACGACGGGGACGACTACGTCCACGAAGACGACTCGTCACAAGGCTCGGGTCCCGCGTGACTGGGTACCCCGTCGAAGGGGAGACCCGAAAGCCGAGCCACGCCTCTAGCGAGGGGCGTCGCCGTCGCCGTCGCCGTCAAGGACCACGACCACGACCACGACCACGACCACGACCACGTCGACGAGGACGTTGACGAGAGGGGGTCGTGGGCTTTGGGGTCAGTACGAGGTGGGGCAGGGGGTGCGCTCGAAGGTGCCGTCGGGGCGCGGGGTGTGGAGGTTGCAGACGGCGCGGCACTGCGTCTCGCTCGTGTACTCGTAGGTGATCACGTACTGGCGCTGGACGTCCGGGGCGATGGTGACGCTGGCCAAGCACTCGGCGCTGCGGTTGCC
>CAZEAA010000726.1:0-2043 GCA_964510015.1 uncultured Sandaracinaceae bacterium | reverse complement strand
CGCGGCCCGGCCGCCGCGATGGCAGGGTGCGTCGCATGCAGGACGATGCCCACGCACGTCCCCGGGAGCGTCTCGAGCGCGAGGCGCGGCCAGCCTCCGCAGTCACGACCGTGGTCGGCCTGATAGGGGCCCACCGGACGGAGGTCCGTGGCCGGCGCAGCAGGGAGCGCCTGCGCGCGCGTTGGCTCGCTCGAGGCACCCCCTCGCTCTCGCGGCTCTCGCGCGGGGCTCTCTCGCGGGGTCGCGCCAGGGCTGACCTGCGGCGACGCGCTCCCCGAGGAGGGCGAATCGGAGCCACATCCCGAGAGGGCGAGCGCAGAAGCCAAGGCGAGCGACGAGGCTCGCAGGAGCGCGACGGGGCGGCCGAGAGGCATGGAGAGAGCGTGCCCGAGCCCCGCCGCAGGGTCGAGGGCACCTGCCCGTTGATTGACGCCCCGCGGCCCGCGGCCTACGTTGAAATCACACGATGAATCTGCCCGCCCGAAAGCCCGATTGGTTGCGCGTCCGCCTCCCCGCCGGGGAGCAGCAGGCGCAGTTCAATCAGCTGCGCGAAGAGATGCGCAAGCGCGACCTGCACACGGTCTGCGAGGAGGCGCGCTGCCCCAACATCTTCGAGTGCTGGGGGCAGGGCACGGCCACCATCATGATCCTGGGCGAGACGTGCACGCGCGGCTGCCGCTTCTGCGCCGTGAACACCGGCGACCCGGGTGGCCTGACGGACCCGCGCGAGCCCGAGAACACGGCGCGCGCGCTCGAGGGCATGGGCCTCGCCTACGTGGTGATGACCATGGTGGACCGCGACGACCTCTTGGACGGTGGCGCGGCGCACGTGGCCAAGACGGTGCGGCGCATCAAGGAGCGCAGCCCGGACCTCCTGGTGGAGACGCTGGTGGGTGACTTCCAGGGCGTGCGCCGTGACGTGGACACGCTCATCCGCGACGGGCGGCCCGACGTGTTCGCGCACAACGTGGAGGTGGTGCCGCGCCTGCAGCGGACCATCCGCGACGTGCGCTGCTCGTGGGAACAGAGCGTGGGAGTCCTGCGTTGGGCTAAGGAGGCCGGTGCCATCACGAAGACCTCGCTGATGGTGGGCCTCGGAGAGACCCAGGAAGAAATGCTGAGCGCCATGCAGGCACTCCGAGAGGCGGACGTGGACGTCCTGACCATCGGGCAGTACCTGCGCCCCACGCCCAAGCACGCGGAGCTGGTGCGCTACGTGGAGCCCGACGAGTTCGACGCGTACGCCGAAGCCGGCCGCGCGATGGGCTTTCGATTCGTGGCCTCGGGCCCCTTGGTGCGGAGCAGCTACCGCGCCGCCGAGGCGTTCTTGCATGGAGTACTGAAGACCGAGGGCACCGCCAGCGCCGACCGATATGGACGCAAGGCGCGCTTGCCGCTCTTGCGCGACACGTAAGCAATCACCCCTACCCAGGAGGTCCCCATGGCCCGAGCCCGTCACCTTGCTTCAGTCCCCGCCAACCAGCGAGCGACCGGCCTGGACGAGCGCGCATGGCAGCGGCGCAGGACCCCAGGCGGTGAGACCAGCGAGCTCCCCACGCAGATCCCGCGTGAGCTGAAGCTCCGCATCTACCGCGCCATGCTGCTGAGCCGGCGCCTCGACGAGCGCTTGATGGCGCTGCAGCGCCAAGGGCGCATCGGCTTCCACGTGGGGCACCGAGGCGAAGAGGCCGCCATCATCGGGGCTGCCGCCGCGCTGCGCTCGCAAGACTGGCTGGTGCCCTGCTACCGCGAGTTCGGCGCGCTGCTGTTCCGAGGGGCGCCGCTGTCCGTCTACCTCGACCAGATGTTCGGCAACGACGCCGACCCGGGTCACGGCCACCAGATGCCAGACCACTTCCACAGCAAGCAGCACCGCTGCCTGTCGGTGAGCGCGCCGATCGGCACGCAGATCCCGCACGCCGTGGGCCTCGCGCACGCGGCGCGCCTCAAGGGCAAGGACGACGTGGCGCTCGTGTTCTTCGGCGACGGCGCCACCAGCAGCAATGACTTCCACGCCGCGCTCAACTTCGCGGGGGTGTGGCG
>CAZEAA010000725.1:0-2055 GCA_964510015.1 uncultured Sandaracinaceae bacterium | reverse complement strand
CGAGGGCTTGGTGGTCACGCGCGACGGAGCCGTCATCACCACGGAGTTCAGCGCCGAGAACAGCGACCCCACGGCCAACGGCGTGGACGACCCCACGTGCACGGGCACCACGCTCTTCGGTCACGGCCGCGGGATGTGTCAGTGGGGCACGCAGCGCTGGGCCACCGGGGTGTGCGCCAACGCGCCCTGCGACTTCGGCGCGCTCGGGTCGGGCCCCAAAGACCACCTCTGGATGGTGGAGCACTACTTCCCGGGCTCCGACGTGGAGGAGGGCTACTCCGAGCCGGTGGCGCCGTGCGCGGTCATCCCAGCGGCGGGCGGCGTGGTCAGCGAAGAAGGCCCCTGCTTCCAGGCCTTCGGGAACCCCACGTACTGGCGTGAAGAGAGCACGGGGCATGAGGGCCACCTCTTCTGGACCAACGCCTTCACCGCGGACGCGCCCGCCAACTGGGGCAGCTGGCGGCTGCACTTCGAAGCCGCGGGCGAGTACGAGGTCGAGGTCTACGTGGACCCCACCTTCGGTGTCTACGCCAGCGCGCGCTACCTCGTGGACCACGCCGGCGGCGAGTACGAGGTGGTCATCGACCAGGGCGCAGCGGATGGCTGGACGTCGCTCGGTGTCTTCGACTTCGACGACGTCGGCCGCGTGCGCTTGCTCGACAACGTGGAGGGCGCGGTGGCGGCCGACCAGCACATCGTGGCGGATGCCGTTCGGCTCACGCCCAGTGCGGTGCCTCCCGATGGCGGCGTGGCGCAGGACATGAGCGTCATCGATGGCGATGCAGGTGCGGGGGTCGACGGCGGGCCGGGGCGCCGCCCGCGGTCGGGCTGCGGCTGCCGTGTGGGCGAGACCCGCACGGGGGAACCGCCACTCGGCCTCTTGCTCGCGGCCTCCCTCCTGCTGCGCGTGCGGCGCCGCGTTCGCGTCCGCTGACAATGGACGCTCGGCGGGCCGACGAATAAGGTTCGGATAAGGCCGGTCGCCGAGCTTCGCGGGGTACGTTTGCGGCGGGCGAGTGGCCCAGTCGCGCGTCCGCGAACCGAAGGAGAGACCATGGCCGATGTCGAAGCAACGCTCCGCAGCGTGGTGCAGCCCATCCTGCTGCCCGGGGAGCAAGTCCTGGGAGTCAGCAGCGCCCCCGAAGAACCGAGCCGTCTGTGGACCATGGCGACCGGCATCGGCTTCATCCTGGGCATCTTGCCGGGGTTGCTGGTCGCGCTGTTCCTATTGGCGAGGCACTTCGACCCGCCCTACATCGTGGCCACCAACCGGCGCCTCTTCCTCTTCAAGGGGCGCGTGAGCATGGGCTTCGTGAAGGGCGAGCGCGTGGTCGACCTGGGCACCGTCGGGCGCGTGGAGGAGCTCCCCAACGGAAACGTGAAGAAGCTAGCGCTGCACTTCCGCAACGGGGGCAAGCTGAGCTTCACGGGCGTCATGCGCGATGCGTCGCGCGGGCTGAGCGCGGCCACCAAGGCGGGGTTCTTCGACGGGTTCGCGGGCTGGCTGTCCGGCACCCTGCCGCAGCTGCAGGCGCAGGCGCCGCTCGACAAGGCGCAGCTCACGCCGCCCAACTCCGGGGCCGTGAAGGCGCTCGGTCTGATCAGCAAGGTGGGGTGGGGCCTCGTGGTGCTCGTGGTGCTGGGGCTCCTGGTGAAGCAGCTGGTGATCAACCCGATGGCCGAGGCCAGCCAAGACGAGGAAGCGCGCGCCCGCATGGTGGTCATGGACGCTCAGCGGAACACCGCGCGCGTGGAGGCTTGGCGCGCCATCGGCGCCACCCCCGAGGCGCAGCAGTGGCTTGCCGCGCTCGCCAGCAAGGAGGGCTTCTCGTCGCCGTTCATCGGCGTGCAGGTCACGCCGCCCCCGGCAGCCGAGACGCAGGCCGTGGACCAAGCGGGCGCTGCCGCGGCGCGCTCGAGCGACCAGGTCGGCCGGTTCGGCTCGGCGACCGTCCGCTGGCTCGGCTTCAGCGGCGAGGAGAGCATCCAGCACCGCTTCACGCGTGCGCTGCACGAGGACCTGTCCATGCCGCCCATCCGCGTGCTGAACAACCC
>CAZEAA010000724.1:0-2058 GCA_964510015.1 uncultured Sandaracinaceae bacterium | reverse complement strand
GGTGGGGCTCGGCCGCGAGGATCAGCGGCTCACGCAGGGCCGTCGCGCCCTCGCCGTCGAGGCGCATCACCGCCACGCTGTCGTAGCGGTCCACCACGCAGCCGGGCATGCGGTCCGCCTCGCCGTGCACCAACCGGTAGGCCGTGCTGTCCGGCGGGCGGATCCAGGCCCGCAGCGCCAAGGCTTCCGCGAAGCGCGCCGAGTACAGCCGGGCCAGCGACTCGTCTTCGGTGGTCCACACGCGCAGCGCGATGGGGCCCGAGTCGGCGTGGCCGCGACACACGAAGCGCCCGCGCTTGTCGTGCACCGTGATGGTGTCGCCGGGCTGCGCGTCGTGCGGCTCGAGCGCGTCGCGGTAGATCCACGGGTGACCCTCGTGGATCACGCGCTCGAGCGGCTTGATGAGACGGACGGGGCGAGCCATTCCCCCTCTTTGGCTCGGCGTGGAGAAAGACGCCAGCCTGAGGCTGGCGTGCAGATCAAAGCCAGCCTTAGGGCGCCGCGGGGGCGGACGCCGGGGGAGCAGGCGCTCGGCTGGCAGCGGCGGCCTCTTCTGCGCCTGGAGCGCCGGGGGCGGCCGGCACCGCAGGATCAGCCACGCCCGCGTCGGTGTCGGTGTCGGGGGCCTCCGCCACACCGCCATCGAGGCCGGCTTCCACGACACCTCCGTCCGGCACGCCGCCGTCGGGCAAGAGCGCCTGCTCGGCCCCGTCCGGAACCACAGGCCGCGGCCGCACGGGCAGGAAGCCGTCGTGCAGGAACCCGGCCTCCACGTAGCGCTGCACCGTCTGGTCGTCGTGGGCGGGGACGATGGCCAGGGTGGGCTGCGTGTCGCGCAGGGTGATCAGCGCGCGCACCTGGTTCAGCGTGGCCTCGCGGTCTTCGCCGAGCGCCAGCGCCACCGCGAGCGGGCGGCCCACCGCGCGGTTCAGGTTGTGGTGCGACCAGACCGCGTCACCCACCAGCAGCACGTCCTGGCCGTTGGCGAGCGCGACGAACACGTAGAGGCTGCCCGGGGTGTGACCGGCGGCGGGGATCAGCACCACACCCGGTGCGATGCGCGTGGGCTCGGTCAGCGGTTCGGTGCGGAGGGCGGCCAGCTGCTCGGCGGTGAAGCCCGCGTCCTCGGGCATCGCGTCGGCCTGCGCCTGGGTCATGCGGACGCGAGGCGCCAGCGCGGCGAAGTCGGGCGACTGCGACACGCCGCGGACGTGGTCGAAGTGCTCGTGCGTGAAGATGATCTGCTGGGCGCCGCGCAGCGCGCGCGCCACGCCGTCGTAGGCGTCCTGGTCGTAGGCGTTGCCCGGGAAGCGCTCGTCGTGCGTGCTGCGCTCGTGCGGGGCGTCCACGATGACGTAGTGGTCCGGCCAGGAAATCTGGAACGCCGGGAACGCGAAGGTGATCTTGGTGACCACGTCCCAGCTCGCCCCCACGAACGCGCGGGGCGACACGCCCTCGGCCACCACCCAGCGACCCACCGCCGAGGGCAGCGGCCCGGAGCCGCCGCGGGCCATGGCACGCACTTCGTTCAGGTCGAAGCCGCGCGGCGCGCCGAGCGGGACGGGCGCCCACGTGACCAACACGGCGAAGGCCACCAGCAGCAGCGCCAGCAGCACCCCGAGGACGGCGAGCCAGCGGCGACGCTTGCGCTTCGGGGCGGGGGTGGGTGGCACAGGGCTCTCGGCCGGCGCAGGGGAAGCAGGGGGCGACGCGTCTTCGGGGGCTGACATGCCCGGCGCAGCATGAAGCAAGAACCGTATTCGAGCACACGCACACGGCGGGCAACGGCGGGCCCATACGCTACGCTCTGGTCGATGGTGCGGAGACTCCTGTGGCTCGGGCTCGTGACGATGGGGCTGCTGGCCTTCGACGGGGCAACCCCTTCGCTCGCGCGCGCCGACAACGAGACGCAGCTCTGGTTGAGCGCGCAGCTGCGGCTGCGCTTCACGCGGGAAGTGCACCTCGACATCGAGCAGAACCTGCGCTTCGACGACGACGTCTCGCATCTGGGACGCGTCATGCCCGAGGCCGCGCTGGGCGTGCGACTCACGGGCTGGC
>CAZEAA010000723.1:0-2065 GCA_964510015.1 uncultured Sandaracinaceae bacterium | reverse complement strand
GTCCGCGAGCTACCCGCTTGGTTTCCACCCACGCGGGTGCTGCACTCCGACTTTCGTGAGCTCGACCTCGGGCCCCGCTTCCCCCTCATCACCGGCTCGCCTCCCTACTTCCCGACGAGCGCCGGCGTGCTGCCGAACGACCCGCAGCGGCTCGCCTGTCGCTTCGAGCTGCGGGGTGGCGTCGAGGCCTACTGCGAGACCGCGGCCCGTCACCTTCGGAGAGACGGCGCCTTCTTCTTGGTGCACCAGACGGCCTGCGATGCTCGGGTGGTCGCCGCAGCCACCGCAGCCGGCCTCCACGTCCGAAGCGTCCTCGACGCGCACATGAGGGAGGACCGCTCGGAGCCCTTCCTCAGCGTGTACGAGCTGGTGTTCGAGGAGCGGACGTCGCCCGTGGTCCGCACGTCCCTCACCATCCGCGGCCACGACGGCGAGTTCACCGCCAGCTACCGCTCGGCCCGACGCGAGCTGGGCGTGGAATGACCCCGGCCCGATGCGGGCGTGTGCTGCAACTGTAGTTTTACACTGGGATCTTTCTTTCCTGCGGAGCGTTTGCCATACTCGGCTCGTGAACGTGCTGCCCAAGACGAAAGCCATCGACGTCACGCATTTCCCCCTAGTGGTGCTCATCCTGCCGCCGACGATGGACGGGTCGTATGCCGACGTCCTGGAAGAGGACACCAAGGCGATCCTCTCGGCGCGCACGAAGTACGTCTCGGTCACCGACACGGCGGCGGTGGCGGGCATGACCGACGCCAAGACCCGCAAGCGCATGGGGGAGTGGGCCAAGTCGCGCGAAGAGGACTTCAAGCGCTGGCAGGCGGCCAACGCGCTCGTCGTGGGCTCTGCCATCGTGCGCGCCGGGACCTCCGCGGTGCACTGGTTCGCGCCCCCGGCGGTGCCCACGCTGGTGGAGACGGACTTTGCGGCGGCGCTCGCCTTCTTGCGCGGCCACGCCGTGCGCGTCGGCATTCCGACTGACGGTATCGACGCGTTCGCCGCCACGCGAAAGGCGCGCCTCTCGGGCTAGCCCGGTCAGATGTTGCTGGCCTGATACACGCGCACCTCGAAGTCGCCGTGGCCACGGGTGGCCGTGACACGCAGGCGATACGCCGCGGGGCGCATGGGACAGATGGCGTCCCGAATTCCGAGCGTGGCCATGCGCGACGAGTCGCGATCCAAGAGCAGCAGCACGTCCTGGTCGTCGATCAGCTCGAGGTCCAGCTCTTCGATGGAGTCCTCGCCGGCGCCGGCCACGATGTAGCAAAAGGTGCCGCGCAGGGTGAGCTGGAACTCGGCTGCCCGGCCCGCGTCCAGCGTTCCGACCAAAGGCTCCCCGGTGGGCTCGTGCTGGCGCGAGGTGCCCGCCACCAGCGCCGCCACCCGCTCGTCCAGGCTGTGCCCCGTGGCCGCGAGGTCCAGGCTGGCCTGCACCATGGGGTGAACGGGGGGCGCATGACGCGTGGGGTCGTCGCACGCGGTCGTGAGCATCGCGAGGGCAGCGAGGCTCGGGCTCAGCAGGCGAGCGAGGGGGGCAAGCGAAGGGGCGCGCATCGGGGCCGAGTGTAGCTCAGCGCGCGAGGCTTCACCGAACCATCGGGTTGCTGAAGTTGAGATGCATGCGCACCGGGAACTGCGCGCGGTCCGCCATGAGCACCGCGGGCGGGGGCGCGGTGGGCAGCGTCTGCCGGATGGCGCGCAGCGCGGCGGCGTCGATGTCGGCGTGACCGCTGCTGCGCGCGAGCCGCGGCGTGCCCACGAGCTGACCGTTGCGGTCCACGTCGAACGTGTAGACCACCACGCCCTGGTCCATCTGCAGCTGTCGCTCGCGCGGGAATACCATGGCCTCGTACACGCGCCGCCGCTGGGCCAGCAGCCACGTCTGGTAGCGCGAGTCGCTCGTGTCGAGCGCGCCCCGACCGCCGGGGCCCGGGGCGTGCGGCGACGCCTGGCCGCCTTCCACTCGCCCGCTCCCCGAGCCGGCGGGGCCACCTCCGCCGGAGCCGCCCGAGCCTTGGGCGCGCTCGCGTGCCGCGCGTGGCGAGGCGTCCACCCAGGACTGCAT
>CAZEAA010000722.1:0-2066 GCA_964510015.1 uncultured Sandaracinaceae bacterium | reverse complement strand
GCCGACAACTTCATCGTGGTCTGCACCATCGAGAACTTCGACCCGATGGGCGTGCACACGGGTGACTCCATTACCGTGGCGCCGGCCATGACGCTCACCGACCGCGAGTACCAGCGCATGCGCAACGCGGCTCGCGACATCATCCGCGAGATCGGCGTGGAGACGGGCGGCAGCAACATCCAGTTCTCGCTCAACCCGGCGGACGGGCGCCTGATCGTCATCGAGATGAACCCGCGCGTGTCGCGCAGCTCGGCGCTCGCGTCGAAGGCCACCGGCTACCCCATCGCCAAGATCGCCGCCAAGCTGGCCGTGGGCTACCGCCTCGACGAGCTGCGCAACGACATCACCGGCACCAGCGCGGCGTTCGAGCCCACCATCGACTACGTGGTCACCAAGGTGCCGCGCTTCGCGTTCGAGAAGTTCGCGGGCGCCGATCCGCGCCTCACCACGCAGATGAAGTCGGTCGGTGAGGCCATGGCCATCGGCAAGACCTTCAAGGAGAGCATCCAGAAGGCCGCCCGTTCGCTCGAGACGGGCCACGACGGGCTCGACTCGCTGATTGGCAAGATCGACTACCGCGATCTCGCGGCCGAGATGCGCGAGCTGGCCAACGCCGGCGAGGCCCGCAGCGCGAACCCCAACGCCGTGCGCGAGGAGCTGCCCCCAGCCAGCCCGGAAGAGCTGCGCGAGGCGATCCTCGAGGTCATCCGCACGCCGCTGGCCGAGCGCCTGTTCTACGTGTGCGACGCCATGCGCGTGGGCCTCTCCGTGGACGCCATCCACCGCGCCACCAAGATCGACGTCTGGTTCCTGACGCAGCTGCGCGAGATCATCGACGCCGAGGATGAGATGACGGCGAGCGCGGGCACGACGGTCAGCAAGGACACGTGGGAGCGCTGGAAGACGCTGGGCTTCACCGACTCGCGCATCGCCAAGCTGCGCGGCGAGACCACCGACGACGCGCGCGGCCCGCGCAAGGCCGCTGGCGTGAAGCCCATCTTCGCCCGCGTGGACACCTGCGCCGCCGAGTTCCAGTCGTTGACGCCGTATCTCTACTCCACGTACGGGCGCGGCTCGGAGGCGAACCCCACCAAGGCCCGCAAGATCATGATCCTCGGCGGCGGTCCCAACCGCATCGGCCAGGGCATCGAGTTCGACTACTGCTGCGTGCACGCGTCGTTCGCGCTGAAGGACGCGGGCTGCGAGACCATCATGGTCAACTGCAACCCCGAGACGGTGTCCACCGACTACGACACGTCGGACCGCCTCTACTTCGAGCCGCTCACCTTCGAGGATGTCATGCACATCATCGAGGAGGAGAAGCCGGACGGCGTCATCGTGCAGTTCGGTGGGCAGACGCCGCTCAAGCTGGCCGTTCCGCTCTCGAAGGCGGGCGTGCCCATCCTCGGGACCAGCGCCGACGCCATCGACCGCGCCGAGGACCGCGAGCGCTTCGAGGAGCTCCTCACCAAGCTCGGTCTGCAGCGCCCCGAGGGCGGCATCGCCACCGGCATGCAGCAGGCCTTCGACATCGCCGAGCGCATCGGCTACCCGGTGGTCGTGCGCCCGAGCTACGTGCTCGGCGGTCGCGCCATGGAGATCTGCCACTCGCCCACCGAGCTACGCCGCTACTTCCAGGTGGCCCTCGAGGCCATCCGCGACGCGGACACGCAGACCATCCTGGTGGACAAGTTCCTGCGGGACGCCATCGAGGTGGACGTCGACGCCATCTGCGATGGCAAGCAGGTGGTCATCGGCGGCGTGATGCAGCACATCGAAGAGGCCGGCATCCACTCCGGTGACTCGTCGCAGGTGTTGCCCGCGCACTCGCTGCCCGCCGACGTGCTGGCCGTCATCCGCAAGTCCACCCACGCGCTGGCGCTCGAGATCGGCGTCATCGGCCTGATGAACGTGCAGTTCGCGGTGCGCGGCTCGGACGTCTTCATCATCGAGGTGAACCCGCGCGCGTCCCGCACGGTGCCCTTCATCTCGAAGGCCATCGGCGTGCCGCTCGCTCAGCTGGCCGCCAAGATCATGGCGGGGGCCACCCTCGAGGAGCTCGGCTT
>CAZEAA010000721.1:0-2068 GCA_964510015.1 uncultured Sandaracinaceae bacterium | reverse complement strand
GCGTACACCCGCTCGAGTCGCACGCGACCGGCATCGGGGGGCGGCGACAGCGCCAAGCAGGTGGTGTTCGCGGGCCGCCCAGCGTCGGGAGGCGGCTCGATGTCCGGGTCCGATCCACAGCCTGGGGCTCCCGAAGCGACCAGGGTGACAGCCAGCAGGAGAGAGGGCAGCGCGCGCATCGGGGCTAGCGTAGCGCGCAACGAGGCCGAGCACCGAAGGTCTGCGACGGGCTGCTACTTCAGCCGCTGCTGCAGCAAGCGCGCGAACCACTCGAGGAACTCGTCCGTGGCCGCGGGTCCCTCCCCGAGCCCCGCGTTGGGCAGCACGTCGTCGCCGATGATCTCGAGGGCGAAGATGGCCAGGAAGGCCAGCACCAGCGCGCGTCGCGTCTCGTCTTCGTCGCCGTCGGCCGCGTCCCCGGCGCGCCGCATGCGGACGGCGTGGGCCGCCTTCACGAAGGGCTCCCAGGCCGGCTTGGGCATCCCCTTCATGCGGCCGGTGAGCGCCAGCCAGGCCGTCGCGCGGCTGCGCCCCACGTCGCGAAACGCGTCCAGGCTCTCGCGCACGAACCCCTCGAGGTCAGCCTCGGCGCCGGCGCGCTGCATGGCCTCGAGCGTGCGGGCCGCGTTGCGCTGCATGAGGTGCGCGGTGGCGTCCTGCAGCAGCTGGTCGCGGTTGCCCACGTGGTGCAGCAGCGTGGGGTGACTCATGCCCACGTCGGCCGCCACGTCGGCGATGCGCAGGGCGTCGGGGCCATCGTCCCGCAGCCGCTTCGCCGCGGCGTCGAGGATCTCCTCCCGGGCCTCTTCCTTCGTTCTCCGCCGTCTCGTGCTCGTCATGCCTTGACCTTCGCCGCGCCTGCCGCTATCTACAATATTGTAGACATAAGTCGAGCCGCTCGGCCCACGCTTCGGAGGAGATATCGCATGCACGCCCAGACATCCCAAGTTCGCCTGCCCGCCGCCGCGCCTGTCGAGACCGTGGTGGAGCCGAGGGTGATGCCGACGGGTCGCTTCGACGTCCCGCGCGCGGCGAAGGCCATCCGCGCGCTGCTCGCCGACCCGAACGCCACCGACCAGGTGTTCGTGATCCTGGACGCGCTGGCGGGCCGCTTCCTCGAGCGCACCACGGCCGCCATGAAGGCGGACCCCGTGGGCGCGCGCCTGCTGGCCAACCCCCCGCGCCTGATCGAGAAGCTGCTGGACCGCGCCACGCTGGCCAAGCTCCCGGCCAACACCCTCGCGGACCGCTACCTGCGCTTCGTCATCGACGAGAACATCACGGCCGACGGCCTGGTCGAGGCCGACGTGCGCACACGCTTCAGCGACTCCGACATGGCCTTCGTACAGAGTTGGCTGCGCGACACGCACGACCTCAAGCACGCGCTGACGGGCTATCACGGTGACCTGATCGGCGAGGCGGCGCTGCTGGCGTTCGACCTCGCGCAGCACCCGTCCCCGGGCCTCGCGCTGATCGTGCTCTCCGCCTACGTGCGCTTCGGCGCCATCACCGCCAAGCTCGAGCCCAACGCGCGGCGCATCGTGCGTGAGGGCTTCCTGCGCGGCCTGCGGGCCCGCACGCTGATCCACCTCGACTACACCGAGGCGCTGGGCCGTGACCTCGACGAGCTGCGCGCCGAGCTGAAGCTGGGGCCCGAGCCGCAGTACCGCCCGGTGCGCGCGCACGAGGTCAAGTTGGCGCCTGCGCCCGTGGCGGCCTGAGCGAAGCGCGGGGCGCACCCGCCCACGAGCGTGCTCCAGGAACGCGCCCGCCCGAGCATGAAGTGATAAGTAGCGCGGGATGGAGCCCAGCCTCCCACCGACCGCGAGCCCCGAGCCTGCGCCCCGTCCCGGCGGCCGCACGTTGCTGGCCTGCATCGCCATCGGCGTGGCCGCGTTCGTGGGGACCGACGCCCTCGCTCGCCACTCGGAGGCCTTCTGGGAGCTGGCCGACGAGTCCACGAGCGGGAGTGAAGACGCCGCCTTGGCGCTCGAGTCGCAGGCGCACCGGCTGGCGAACGGGCCGCGCCTCGCGGCGCTCGTGATGGGCAGCAGCGTGGCGGAGTCCA
>CAZEAA010000720.1:0-2069 GCA_964510015.1 uncultured Sandaracinaceae bacterium | reverse complement strand
GTTTATGTAAACTCTGCGAACACTTGCTCAAGATGGTTCATGATGACTATGGGCTTGATCCTCCCACTCTCGACCCGCGCTAGATACGCGGGATCGAGCCCTGTCGCTTCCGACATCGCCTCGAGCATCCAGCCGCGTTGATCCCGCTCACGGAGGATCGCCGCGCCAAGGGCACGCAGTTCCCTCTCCGCTTCGTCGGAGGTGTGGGGTCGAGTTCCTGGACGGCGCGGCACAGGAACCTGTGAATCGCGTGAAGGTGGAACTTGACCATGACACGGAAGTCAAATAGTCTTTCTGTGGCCGGAGCGCAGCGACTGACCGCTTCCGTCGGAAGGTGACGACGATGCGAGCGAACAAGGTATCGATCCTGGGTCTCGGAGCGCTGCTCTGGGCAGCGGGTTGTGGTTCGGGGGACGATCTGAGCAGCGTTGATGCGGCGAGGCCTGATGGCGCGTCGGCAGACGGCTCTACTGCGGCAGATGGCTCCACTTCGGCAGACGGCTCTGCTTCGGCAGACGGCTCGTCATCGCTCGATGGCTCGACGCCGCCGGACGGAGGGCCGATCGGGATAGGGCAGAGTGTGTCGATGACGGTCGACTCGAGCGGGGCCTCCATCCCTTTGGGTGACGTCGTGCTCACCATCCCACCGGGCGCTGTCTCCAACGCACTCACCATCACCATCACCGAGACCTCCGAGGCGGGCCCGGCGGGCTACACACGGTACTCGCCGGTGTTCCGTTTTGAGCCCGAGGGCGCGACCTTCGACCAGCCCCTCACCATCCGCCTGCCCTACCAAGGCGATGCGGGCCTCGCGACGCTCTTTTGGTCGCGCGGCGCTGCGCAGGGCGGCGGCTATCAACGCGTAGGCGGCGTGGTGAACGGCGGCTACGTGGAGGCCACAGTGGACCACTTCTCGCGCGGCTTCATCGCTGACGGCGTGAACTACACCGAGCCTCCGGACCGGAGCTGCGTGGCCACCCGCTATCTTTCGACCCGCACCGTCGCTCCCAGCAATATCGCGCTCTTCTTTGCGATGGATGACTGCTGGGGTCGCCCCATCACCGACCTCTCGGTGAGCGAACTCTCGCTCTGGGAGGATGGCTCGCGGCTCTCGGTCGAGGCCTCGCCCATCTTGCTCGACCGACGCGGCTTCGAGGTGTTCACGACCCTGGTCATCGACATGTCCAGTTCCACCGAGGCGGTGCTCCCGGAGGTCATCGCCGCTGCCAAGGCCTTCGTCACCGAGCTGCACGCGCAAACGGGGGTTCGCGCGCAGGTCGGCGTTCAGGTCTTCGATGGTCGCGCCACGTTGGTGGAGTGGCAGGCCCACTCCCTCGACATCGCTCGCCTCCACCAGCGTCTGGACGCGCTGGCCAGCTATTCCTCGCCCGACCGCTCTTCCACCAACCTCTACGGCGCGGTCATCGACGCCGTGCAGGTCAGCGAGCAGGCGCAGGCGGCGTTCCGCGACCGCAACCACGGCGGAGCCTTCACCGTGGGCCACCTGGTCTTGTTCACCGACGGGAGCGACACAGCGGGCTACCACACCAAGGCAGAGGCGCTCGCGGCCGTCGAGGGGACCAACGACGACATCCTGGCCGTGGGCCTCTCCAGCAGCGCCGACTACGACCGAACCACCCTGCGCGAGTTCTCGCCCATGGGCGTCATCGACTCCCCCAACGCCGCCACCCTTTCGCGTGAGTTTCGCCGCATGGCCACCCGCATCGCGGGCCAGGCGCGCCGCACGTACCTGCTGGGCTACTGCTCGCCCAAGCGCGCGGGCGCCGAGCACAACGCAGAGGTCGCCATCGCTGCAGCCACCTCGACCTTCGCGTATGGCAGCAGCAACCAATTCAGCGCGGTGGGCTTTGCGGGAGGCTGCACACCCTCGCAGTTCGTCCAGGCCTGTGCGGGCCAGGAGTGTGGCGGCCTCGGCTGCGGCGCCTGCGACGACAGCATCGAGGCGTGCGTCCAGCCGACGGGGCAGTGCGTGAGCCACTGTGTTGGCGAGAACGCCTGCGACGGACGGTCGCTCGTGAACGACCGTGGGTACGAGCAGCAGTGTGTGC
>CAZEAA010000719.1:0-2085 GCA_964510015.1 uncultured Sandaracinaceae bacterium | reverse complement strand
CGCAGGAACCGTGGCCTCGGGAGTCTCTGGCTCGGGCGTGACCTCGGGGGTCTCTGGCTCGGGCGTGGCCTCGGGGGTCTCTGGCTCGGGCGTGACCTCGGGGGTCTCTGGCTCGGGCGTGGCTTCGGGGGTCTCTGGCTCGGGCGTGGCCTCGGGCTGAGCGGCGTCATCCGGCAACGCGATGGACGGATGGGTCAGCTCTTCGCGGGCCAGCGCCTCGACGGGCTCTCCGGCAGCGTCTGGGTCGGTCGCGCGCTCGGGGACGTCGTTCGCCTCGGACTCGGTGGCCGTGGCGTCGTCACCGTCGTCGCTGTCATCATCCTCGGCGTCCTGCCTGCGCGCCACGGGGGCGACGGAGGCGGGCTTCGCCGAGGGCGGGATGGAGAGCAGCTCGCGGTCGTCGTCGTCCTCGTCTTCGTCCTTGGGGCGCGCGGCACTCCCGATGCGCTCCACCGCGTCGAGCGCGTCTTGATCCCGCGGCGCTTCGCGCAGCACTTGCTTCCACACGTCCAGCGCCTCGAAGCGGTTGTCGAGCGGGCCCTCCCAGATGGCCGCCAGCCGCTTGCGCAACGCGAGCTTGTGCGTGGCGTCGGTGTTGCGACGAAGGTCGCCCTCGATGGCCATCGTCAGGTCTTGGTAGCGCTCGGCGGCTTGCAGCGAGACCAGCAGCGACTCGCGGGCGTGCTGGTTGTGGCTGTCGAGCGTGAGCAGCTGCTGATAGACGTCGGCCGCGTCGCTGTGCTTGCCGCGTGCCACGAGCAGCTCGCCGCGCCGACGATACAGCGTGCCCGCCACGTTGGCGTCCAGCGCGTCATCGATCAAGTCCGAAAGCAGTGCGTCGAGCTTCTGGGCACCCGCCTCGCCCTCGGAGAGGGCCGCGAGAGCGCGGTAGGCATCGTCGTCGAGCGGCGCGTTGCGCGCGGCTTGCTCCACGGTGGCGCGGGCCTCGTCCACGCTGCCCAGCCCCTTCAAGAGATTGGCGGCGCGCAGCAAGGCAGCCACGCCCTTCGGGCCCGCGAACTCGGCCGTCTCGCGGTACGTGGCGATGAGCACGCGGCGCAGCGTGTCGCCGCCCGCAGCCTCGTCCATCCCGGTGACCAGCGTCTCGATCTCGCCGAGCGCCGCTGCGTCCCCGTGCGCGAGCGAGGTGGCCTTGCGCACGTAGCGCATCGCCGCCTCGGCGTCGCCCACCTGCGTGGCCGCGTAGCGCGCGGCTCGCAGCACGGCCGGCACGGCTTCGGCGGGGTTGGTGAACGCGTTGGCGCGCTTGTCGAGCGCGGGCAGCAGGTCGGCGGCTCGGCCGGTGCTGGCGGCCAACGCCTCGGCCTTCGCGAACAGCGCCTCGTCGAGCGGCGTGAGGCTGATGGCGCGCAGCACGCGGTCGAGCGCTTCGCTCGGCATCGCGGCCTTCTGCTCCAGCACGTCGGCGTGGCGCAGCAGCAGCGTCACCTTGGCGTCGGCCGCTTCCGCGCGGCGAATCAAGGTCTCGTACACCTGCTCGAGCCGCGGGTAGGCCTCGAGGGCGACCGTGGCCACGTCCACCTGGTCGAGCAGCGCGCCGTCGTCGAGGTCCAGCGCGAACGCGCGCAGCAGCGAGTCCAGCGCTTTCGCAGGGTCCTTGGCGTGGTCGGCGTACACGGCCTGCGCGGCCAGCCAGCCGGCCTTCGCGTCGGAGCCGCTGCCCTTCTGGTGCGCCATTCCGGCGTACAGGTCACCGAGCGCGCTCGCGCGGCCGGTGGCCAGGGCCAGTGTGTGCAGCGCCTCGCGGCTCGCCTCGTCGTGGGCCAGCGTCCCGGGGAGCAGGCGCTGATACGCCCCTTCGGCGTCATCGAGCTTCTCGTGACAGACCTTCGCCACCTCGCGCGCGTAGCCGTACGCCGCAGCGGGATCGGTGCCATGGGCGACCGCCACCAAGCGGTCGAGCACGTCGCGCTGGTAGACGTACTGCTCGCTCAGCCCGTACACCTCGGCCAGGCCCACCAGCGGCGCGATGGCGGCGGGCTCGGCCGTCACCCAGGCCGTGTACGCGGGCACCGCGCGCTCGGGGGTCTCGAGCGTCTCGCGCGAGAGCTTGATGATGCGCTC
>CAZEAA010000718.1:0-2094 GCA_964510015.1 uncultured Sandaracinaceae bacterium | reverse complement strand
GAGGTACACGCGGCGCGGATCCACGCGGAAGTTGGCCTTGGCCTCCTCGATCAGCCGGCGCAGGTAGGCCACGTCGTCCACCGTCTCCCCGCTGCGGATCGGGTCCGAGTTCCAGAACGACGTGCCCGTCATGTCCCGCGTGCCGTTCGGCACCACCAAGATGAACTGCTCCGTGGTGACGTGGCGGCTGACCCCGAAGTACAGGTTCTGGGCGCCACCCCCTGCGCTGTAGCCGTGCAGCAGGATCACCAGCGGGTACTGCACGCTCGGATCGTAGTCGCTCGGCGCATAGACCTGGGCGGGCCGGCCTTCGTCGGCGGTCAGCACGTAGCTGGGCATGTCCGGCAAGGGCGGCAGGCTCTCGTCGCCGCCGCAGCCCGCGAACAACCAGGCGGACGAGGCGGACAGGGCGGAGAGCAGCACGAGCGGAGCGACCAGGGCAGGGCGAGTCATGGTGAGGAAACTACCATGGCGCTCGCTTCCGCCTTCGCGTATCACGAACCCATGAGCCAGGATCCCGCTTCACTGGGCGCGCGCTTCATCCTCACCCGCGAGGCCATCGAGGCCATGGCGGGCGCCGAGAAGGTCCACTTCCTCAACGCGAACGGCCGGCGCACCAACAAGTCGCTGGGCGACGCCACGGGCCTGACCGGCTTCGGCATTCACCTCATCGAGATCCCTCCCGGCGCGGACTCCACCGAGTACCACGTGCACTACCAGGAGGACGAGTGCGTCTACGTGCTCGCCGGGCAGGCGCGCGTGACGCTCGACGAGCAGCCGTTCGACCTCGGCCCCGGCGACTTCGTGGGGCTGCCCGCCGGCGGCCCGGCGCACGTGTTCCACAACCCGGGGCCGGACGTGCTGCGCTGCTTGGTGGTGGGCGGGCGCCTCGCGCACGACGTGGCGGACTACCCGCGCCTCGGGAAGCGGCTGTACCGCAACGAAGGGACGTGGAACCTGGTGGACTTGGCGAACGTCACCGACCCCAAGGCCGCGCCCGGCTCGCGGGTGGGCAGCAAGTAGGGCGGGCTCGCCCCGCGGAGCAGCACATGACCCTGCGCGTTCATCACATCCCCGTGTGCCCCTTCAGTCAGCGCGTCGAGACCTTGCTCGCGCTGAAGGGCCTGCGCGACCAGGTGTCCTTCTGCGTGGTGGACATCACCAAGCCGCGCGACCCGCATGTCTTGGCGCTGAGCGGCGGCACCACCGCGCTGCCGGTGCTGGAGCTGCCGGACGGGCGCAGCCTGAAGGAGAGCCTCGTGCTCATGGGCTACTTCGAGGACCGCTTCACCGACGTGCGGGTGCGCCGCGAGGACCCGTACGAGCGCGCCGTCGAGAACCTGCTGGTGGGCATGGAGCGGGGCTTCGTGAACGCGGGCTACTCGCTGGTCATGAACCCCGTGCGTGAGAAGCGGCAGGCGCTCGTGGACACGTACCTGGACACGCTGGCGCAGCTGGACGCGTTCCTGGTTCGCCACGGCAGCGGCGAAGGGCCGTTTCTGTTCGACACGTTCGGCTGGGCCGAGGCGGTGTTCGCCCCCTTCTTTCGGCGCTTCTGCTTCGTGGCCTACTACGAGGACGTGGACCTCCCCGACGAACCCCGCTTCGCCCGCGTGCGCGCTTGGCGCGACGCGTGCCTCAGCCACCCCGCGGCGCAGCAGGTGGGCGACGAGGAGATCATCAAGGTCTACTACGACTACGCGCGCAACGCGGGCAACGGCGCGCTGCCCGAAGGCCGACGTGTGTCGTCCTTCGTGTTCGAGCCGAGCTGGCGAGAGCGACCGTGGCCCCCGCGGGACAAGTACGGGCCTGGCGCCACCGACGAGCAGCTGGGCCTGACGTAGCGGATGGCGGACCCAGGTGGGATCGAACCACCGACCATCGGCTTAGAAGGCCGCCGCTCTATCCGACTGAGCTATGGGTCCGGAGGGGTCGGGGCGGCGGGATTCGAACCCACGACTTCTAGCTCCCAAAGCTAGCGCACTACCAGGCTGTGCTACACCCCGAAGGAGGCGGACCATAGCGGAGGGAGCGGGAGTGCTCAACCACTTCGCGACGGTTTCGTGGCAAGGTGCGCCGATGAGCTGGCGTCAC
>CAZEAA010000717.1:0-2095 GCA_964510015.1 uncultured Sandaracinaceae bacterium | reverse complement strand
CACCCTCACGCCCACCGGCGACCTGGCCACCGCGCTGATCGACGCGAGCATGGTGGTCTCGGTCATCCCCACCCACGGTCTGCGCGCCGTGTTGAACGAAGCGCGGCCCATGATCCCGAACGGGGTCACCATCGTGAGCGCCACCAAGGGCATCGAAGAGGACACGCTCATGCTGGTGAGCGACATCTTCGAGAACGTGCTGCCGAAGACCATGCACTGGCAGCTCACCTACCTGGGTGGGCCGTCCTTCGCGCGCGAGGTGGCCATGGGCATCCCCACCGCCGTGTGCATCGCGGGCCACGACCGGGACAGCGTGCGCGACGCGCAGACGACCTTCACCACCGAGCGCTTCCGCGTCTACAACACCGAAGACGTGGTGGGCGTGGAGCTGGGCGGCGCGCTCAAGAACGTCATCGCCATCGCGGCGGGGGTCGCCGACGGCATGGGGCTCGGGCACAACGCGCGGGCCGGGTTGATCACGCGCGGCCTGGCCGAGACGTCACGCCTCGCCACCGCCATGGGGGCCCACCCGCTCACGCTGAGCGGCCTGGCCGGCATGGGCGACCTGGTGCTCACGTGCACGGGTGACCTCTCGCGCAACCGGCAAGTGGGGATGGACCTCGGGCGCGGCAAGACCATCGACGAGATCCTCAGCTCCATGAACATGGTGGCCGAGGGCGTGCGCACCGCGAAGAGCCTCTACAACCTGTGCCAAGCGCGCAAGGTGGAGATGCCCATCTCGCACGAGGTCTACCGCATCCTCTACGAGGGCAAGTCGCCCACCAAGGCGCTCACGGACCTCATGTCCCGTCCGCTGCGCCACGAGCGGGAGTGACGTGTTCCGCAGGCTCCCCTCGGTCTACATCCTGCTCATCCCGGCGCTGACCATCGCCGCGGGCGTGCTCGGCTACTACACCTACCTCACGGCGTCTCGCTTTGCCCGCTTGAACGAAGAGGCCATCGCCGCGTCGTCCTTGCTGCTGGCGCGCGAGAAGGTGGAGAACATCGAGAGCTACGTCATCCGGCAGGACAACGCGGTGTTCAACGACTACCCGCTGGACGACCCGGACAGCTTCGAGGAGAGCTGGCGGCCCACCTCCATCGACGCCACGCCGAGCGTGCGGTCGGTGATGCTGCTCAACGAGTACGGCCACGTGGTGGGCTTTGCGTCACGCGCGGGCGCGCAAGACCGGCGCGACTTCCTGGACGTCTTCCACCAGGACATCGTGCAGGAGTTCGAGTTCGACGACACGCCGCTCAACAGCCTGAAGCACCTGCACGGGCGCTTCCGCGACCGCAGCTACCTGTTCAGCTACAAGGCCGTGCGCCACGAAGGCCGGCGCATGTTCCTCGTGGCGCACCACGACACCGGCTTCATCGTGCGGTCGCAGTTCCCCACGCTGTTCTCCACCGAGGCGGGGCGCAGCATCTACAACGTGGTGGACGTGGACAACCGGCGCGTCTACGGCCCGAGCCTCGCCTCGGCCGGTGACTACGTGGTGGGCCACCGCTTCCCGACCACGCTGTATCAGTGGCGCCTGCAGATCGCCCCGCAGCAGGCCACCCAGCTCGAGACCCAGGGCAGCCTCGGCCGCAGCGTGCAGCTCGGGTCGCTCGGCATGTCCTTCGCCGTCATCACCATGGGCATCGCGTTCCTGCTGTACGCCGCCAGCAAGGAGCGGCGCCTCAACGAAATGAAGAGCGAGTTCATCGCCAACGTGTCGCACGAGCTGAAGACCCCGCTCTCCGTGGTGCGCATGTTCGGCGAGATGCTGCTGACCGAGCGCGTGCGCACGCCCGAGAAGCAGAAGCAGTACCTCGAGATCATCTGCCGCGAGTCCGAGCGCCTGAGCGGGCTCATCGAGAACGTGCTCGACTTCGCGGCCCTCGAGCGCGGCAAGCAGAAGTACGACTTCCACGAGCGCGACATCGGGCCCGTGCTGCAGCAGGCCATCGACGCCTTCCGCTACCGCCTCGAGGAGGACGGCAAGCGCGTCACGCTGGAGGTGGCGCCCGACGTGCCCAAGGTGGCCATCGACGAGCAGTCCATCGTGCTGGCGCTGGTGAACCTGCTGGACAACGCCGTGAAGTACGG
>CAZEAA010000716.1:0-2110 GCA_964510015.1 uncultured Sandaracinaceae bacterium | reverse complement strand
CGGCGCCCATCTTGGCGAGCGAGCTGGCCAGCGAGTCGCGCAGCGCGGAGTGACCGACCACCAGCACCACCTTGCCCTCGAGCGGACGCTCTTCGTAGGGGCCCTTGGCGCGGCGCAGCCGCTCCGGCACGGGGAGGGGGAGGCCCAACGTCTTGATGAGCTTGCGGGCTTGCTCGTTGTCGAGGAGGAGGTCGCTCATGGTCTTCCGTTTCCGTGGTTCGCGGGTTGTTCGAGTTCAGCGAGTGGTGAAGGTGCCCACCAGGTTGGCCGGGCCACCCTTCGCGGAGCCGACGAAGATCTCGTCGCCGCGCACGTAGAGCCCCACCTTCGCGGGCAGTACCAAGGGCCGCGTGAAGCGCACGTCAATGGTGGCGAGCCGCGAGGGGTCGCCAGCGAAGAGCGCGCGGTTCATGCCCTCGATGGCGCGCGCCAGCGTGGCGAAGCCGTGCAGGATCACGTTCTTGAAGCCCGCGGCGCGCGCGGCCGGCGCGATCCAGTGGATGGGGTTGAAGTCGCCCGTGAGCTTGGCGAAGTCGAGGCCGGCCGAGACCGGGATGTTCCAGAACGCGATCTCGCGTGCGTCTTCGGGCACGCGCGCGGGCGGCGCCTTCTTCTTGGGCGCGCCGGCGGCGGGCTTCTCGTCCTTCTTGCTGCTGAGCGGCACGAACGCATACACGTGCGTCACCACGGCCTCGGGCTGCGCGGCCGTGCCGGTCACCGCGCGCTGGTGGATGATGGCGCGCTTGCCGTCGTCGTCGATGCCCTCGAGGCGGCAGCTCACGTTGAGCGCCTCGTTGAGCGCCAGCGGCGCGTTGAACTCGATGCGGCAGCCGCCGTTGAGCACCTTCTGGAGCGGGTAGCTCACGTCCTCGAGGCCGCGCGCCTGGAGCGGGAAGACCCACTGCGGGAAGAGGTGCGCCGGCACCTGGTTGCGATACGCCGACGGGTCGCCGCCCACGTTGCGGATGTAGTCGTTCACCAGGTCGGCCGGGCGCGGCGGGATGCGCTCGCGCAGCTCACGACCAGGCACCTGCGTGGGCGCGCCACCGGTGGACTTCTTGCGGCTCTTGACCGCCGCGACAGCCGCTCGTCCGAGCGCGCCGAGCACGGGGCCTTGATGAAGCACGTAACGGGTCGATACCCCCATGGGTCACTCCTGTGGTTCGCGATGTGGCGGAGGACCTGCCGCTCGCTTCGTGGTTCCCTACCATTCGGTAGACGCGGACGCAAGCCGGGGCCTGCGGGACGGAGACGTGATCGATCGGAGGGCGAGGGGCACCCGGGTCAGCGGGGGCGGTCGCGCAGGCGCTCCCTCTGGTTGACCTCCCCCATTTCGGCGCGTCGGAACGACGCTTGAAATAGGGCCCCCCCAAGCCCCGCTCGACCCGGGCGCCCCTCCCCCACCACGGTGACGTGGCGTGCGCGGGTGAGCCCGACTGGGGCCCTAGACCGACGAGGGCTCGACTGGGCCCGACGGAGTGCATCCTTCACGTCGCCCGACTAGGCGCATTCTTCGAAGAACTCTGGGCGATCACGGTCCGGATCCTTCGGCGTCCCACGGCGAAGGCATGGGCGTCGGGTCCGCGAAGGGGTCATTGACGCACTCGTACTGGGAACGCCAGGGCGTGACGACTCCGAAAGTGAGTGTGGCGACGATGACGGACCACCATGGCTGGTAGGTGCGGGAGTAGGCGATCCCGTCGCGGCACTCGTGAGCGTCGCGTCGCACACCCTTCAAACCCCAGAACAGAGCGGCGCCGCGACCTCGGCGGATGATCCCGTCACCTGTCGCCGATGTTCTCAGCGTGTAGGAGAAGCAGCCCGTCAGGAGGATACACAGCCCTACGGTGGCGCCACGTCGCAGCACCGCCGTTCTCCGTCTTCGATGTGGCCCCATCATTGGATGAGCGTACCGCCAAGCGTCTCGTCTGTCGCCATGCGGCGCGGCTTCCTGAGAGGTCGTGTGGGTGTGACCGGCGAACGTGGTGCGTGTCGTGGTGACGACGCATCTGGCTAGCGGGCCACTCTCAGTCGCAGCTCCCCGAGAGAACGGAGACGTCGTCTTCGCCGAGACCTTCCGCGATCGCCTCGACCATGCAGACGATATCAT
>CAZEAA010000715.1:0-2117 GCA_964510015.1 uncultured Sandaracinaceae bacterium | reverse complement strand
CGGCGGTGCCGCATGCGCTCGTGACCACGCCGGTGGCGCGGGCCAAGGCCGGCGACGAGCCCGACGGCCCGCCCGTGGCGCTCTACCTGGGCGTGGACGAGAGCGGCATCTACCGCGTGACCATGACGCAGGTGGCGGCCGCGCTCGAGCTCAGCCTCTCCGCCGCGCAGGCCTACTTGGCGTCGCACGGCCTGGCGCTCACGGTCGAGGGCCAGCCCGTGGCCTGGTGGACCGACGCGGGCAGCGACGCGCTCTACTTCTACGGTGAGTCGCGCGACAGCATGTACCTGGCGGACAACCTGTACCGCCTCTCGGTGGGCAGCGGCGCCGCGGTGACCACCCGCAACGCCGCCGCCGCGAGCGGTGGCGAGGGCGCGCTCTCCGAGCACCTTGTGCGCGCCGAGCTGGACGTGTCCCCTGTGACCGTGATGAACCCGGACGCCAACAACGACTTCTGGTTCTGGCAGTACGTGGGGCCCGGCCGCAACGTCGACTTCCCCATCACGCTCGCCTCGCCCACAGGGACGGGCACGGTGGAGCTCACCATCGACCTGCATGGCGCCACCACCCGCACGGGCGTCACCGGCGAGCACAGCGCCATCGTGCGCGTGAACGGCACCCAAGTGGGCACGTTCGCCTTCGAGGGCATCGTCCCGCGCACCATCACGCTGGACGTGGACCCCACGCTGCTGGTGGACGGAGCAAACACCGTCCGCATCACGGGCACCGGCGCCTCGCACAGCATCCTGTGGGTGGACTCCGTGGCCACGCGCTACACCCGCAGCCTCGACGACGTGGGCTCGAGCGTGGCCTTCGCGGCCGACAGCGCGGGCGCCATCCTGCTCGAAGGGCTCACCGGCGACAGCGTGCGCGTGCTGGACGTGAGCAACCCACGCTCGCCCGTCTTGCTCGACGGTCTCAGCCTCACGGGCGACTCGGTGCGCCTCGGCGCAGAAGCCGGCGCGCGCTACGTGGCCATCGGCAGCGACGGCGTACAGGTGCCCCGCCTCACGGTGGACTACGCGTCGGACCTGCGGAACGCCGCGGGCGCGGAGTACCTGGTGATCGCCCCACGGGCGCTCTTCTCGGGGGCCAACGCGCTGGTGGACTACCGCGCGGCGCAGGGCCTCACCACGACCCTGGTGGACCTGACTGACGTGTTCGACGAGTTCGCGTACGGCACGCCCGACCCGCACGCCATCCGCGCATTCCTGCAGTACGCCAGCGAGCACTGGGCCACGCCCCCGCGCTACGTGGTGCTGGCTGGCGCGGGCTCCTACGACTACCTCAACATCCGCGGCCTCAACGGCAACCTGCTGCCCCCGCTGATGGTCAACACGCCGAGCGGGCTCTTCGCCAGCGACACGGCCTTCTCCGACCTGAACGACGACGGCCGTCCCGACTTGCTGCTGGGCCGCCTGCCAGTCGCCAGCAACGACGCGCTCGAGGCGTTCGTGGCGCGGCTCGCGGACTACGAGGCCGGCCTCGCGGAACAGACCGACCGGACGCTGTTCCTGGCCGACGGCTCGAACAGCGTGTTCAACACGTCCACCGATGCGCTGGCCACGTTGGTCAACGCCCTCTCGGACGCGGGCCTGGTGGAGCAGCTCTACCGCTCGGACCTCACCCTCGAGCTGGCCCGCACACGGCTCTTCGAGGCTCTCGAAGAGGGCGTCTTCTGGGTGAACTACACCGGGCACGGCGCGAGCAACGCCATCTCGGGTGACGGGCTGCTGACCGCCACCGATGTACCCACCCTGACCGCGGCCGAGCTGGCCATCTTCACCACGATGACCTGCACCACCTCGCGGTTCGAGATTCCCGGCTTCGAGAGCTTCGGCGAGACGCTCAGCAACTCCAACCTGGCGATTGGCGTTTGGGGCGCCACGGGCCTCAGCTCGGACAGCCAGGCGCAGCCCATGCTGCAGGGCTTCGCGCGGGGCCTCTATGGTGAGGCGCGCACGTTGGGCGAGGCGATTGACGGCGCGTACGGGACGCTCGCCACGGACAACCCGACGGGCGCGCGCGACATGCTGGCCATCTACCACCTGCTGGGTGATCCGGCGACGCGGCTCAAGGACCGCGGCCCCGAGGACATCATCATCCCCGTGGAAGAC
>CAZEAA010000714.1:0-2127 GCA_964510015.1 uncultured Sandaracinaceae bacterium | reverse complement strand
TCACCGCAGCCCGCGACGAAGCCGAGCAGCACCACACAGATGAAGGAAGCGAACCGGGTAAGGGCAAAGCTGAGGGTCATGTAGCTCTCCAAGAGTGAAATCACACACACGGAGGCGCAGGAATGCGCGCTCCCCTCAGATGCTTCTCAGCATGCCGAACCCCATGCGGGCTGTCGAGCCCGGCCCGTCAGCTCAGCTGGTGCAGCACCAGGCGGCTGTAGACCCCGGCGCGCGCCATCAGCTCGTCGTGCGTGCCCTCTTCGGCGACGCGGCCGGCGTCGATCACACAGATGCGATGCGCGTTGCGCACGGTGCTCAGGCGATGCGCGATCACCAGCGTGGTGCGGCCCTCCATCAAGCGCTCGAGGGCGGCCTGCACCAGGCGCTCGCTCTCGGCGTCGAGGCTGCTGGTGGCCTCGTCCAGGATCAGGATGCGCGGGTCCTTCACGATGGCGCGCGCGATGGCCACGCGCTGGCGCTGCCCGCCCGAGAGCTGCACGCCGCGCTCGCCCACCAGCGTCTCGTATCCGTCGGGGAAGGCCAGGATGAAGTCGTGCGCGTTGGCGTCCTTGGCGGCGGTCTCCACCTGCGCGCGCGTCACGCCCTCGCGCCCGTAGGCGATGTTGTCGGCGATGGTGCCCGAGAAGAGCACGGGCTCTTGCGGCACGATGGCGATCAGGTCGCGCAGGTCGTGGAGCGCGAGCTGCCGCACGTCCACGCCGCCCACGCGCACCACGCCCTCGTCCACGTCGTAGAAGCGCGGCACCAGCGCGGTCAGCGTGCTCTTGCCGGCGCCGCTCGGACCCACCAACGCCACGCTCGTGCCCGGGGTCACGTCGATGCTCACGTCCCTCAGCACGGGGTGATCCGCGCGGGTGGGGTAGCGATAGGACACGTGCTCGAAGCTCACCGCGCCACGTGAGAGAACGCTGTCGGGCAGGGGCACGTGCTGGGCCGGCTCGCGGATCAAGGGCACGAGGTCGATCAGCGCGAACAGGCGCTCGGTGGCGCCCGCTGCGCGCTGGAGCGCCGCCCACATGCCGACCAGGCTGCCGAGCGCCACGGCCACCACGCCCGTGTACAGCATGAACGCCGTCAGGCTGCCGGGGCTGAGCGTCCCGTCCGCCACCATCAAGCCGCCCAGCCAGAGGATCACGCCGATGGCCAGGTAACCCGACAGCGTGGCCACGGACATGAAGCTGGCACGCCAGCGCGCGAGGCTCAGCGAGTCCACGAAGGCGTGCTCCACGGTCTCGCGGTAGGCGTGTGACTCGTGCGCCTCACGGCCGAAGGCCTGCACGGTGGTGATGGCGCCGAGCGACTCCTGAACGCGCGCGTTGGTCTCCCCCAGGCGGTCCTGCACCACGCGGCTCATGGCGCGGATGCGGCGCCCGAACAGCATCACGGAGATGGTGAGCGGCGGGATGACCGTGAGCATGATCATGGCCAGCTTCGCGTTCTCCACGAAGAGCAGCACCAGCCCTCCCAGCAGCTGCACCACGTTGCGCATGGCCATGCTCAGCTCGGATCCGACCACGCCCTCGATGATCGCCACGTCCCCCGCGAGGCGGCCCACGAGCTCCCCGGTGCGGCGCGAGTGGAAGAACGTGGCGTCCTGCAGCAGCAGGCTGTCGAACACCTTGCGGCGCATGTCGGCCACCGCCCGCTCGCCGAGCCAGCTCATGGTGTAGTGCCGAAACCACGTGAGCCCGGACTGCACCACGAAGAGTACCAGCAGCCCCACACCCACCTGGTGCATCACCTCGCGCGACCCGCCACGCACGCCCTGGTCGATCGCGAAGCGCACAGCTTGTGGATAGGCGAGGCCCATGCCGGCGCTCACCAGCAGCGCCACCGTGCCGAGCGCAAAGCGTGCCCAGTGCGGGCGCAAGAGCGCGAACAGGCGTCCGAGCCTCCGCATCCCGCGCGCGTTCGTCGTCCCCGGACTCGCCTCGGGTGCGAGGCCCTCGGGCGGCGAGTCAGACGTGGTGGCGTGGTCGGGCAACGGAGCTGAGCATGGCTGGCGCGCGATCGCACCGCAATGCTCGGCGCGGGGCCTCACTCACGGCGAAGCCTCCACGGTGGCCGTCCCCGTGAAGCCCACGGACAACCCCGAGCACTGGCCTT
>CAZEAA010000713.1:0-2146 GCA_964510015.1 uncultured Sandaracinaceae bacterium | reverse complement strand
ACGCCGCGTGATCTCACGCACGCGACGTTTGAACGCCTCCTGCGACTTCGCGGACACCCCTCGCCTCACCTCGCCGCCGTAGCGGTAGAGGTGATACCCCAGGAACTTTCGTCCCCAGACCGGACCCACCGCGCTCTTGGACTCGTTCAGACGCAGGCGCAGCGACGCGTACTTCTCCCGAAGGAAGCTCATCACACGCTCGCCCGCCTTCAACGACCGCACGTACACGTTGCAGTCGTCGGCGTAGCGCACGAACGCGTGACCGCGGCGCTCCAGTTCCTTGTCCACCTCGTCCAACAGCACGTTGGCCACCAGCGGTGACAGCGGGCCGCCCTGCGGCGTCCCCTCGTGTCGCTCCGTCACCACGCCGTCGGCCATCATCCCGGCCTCCAGGTAGCGACGGATCAGCCCCAGCAAGCGCTTGTCCTCGATGCGACGCGCGAGCCTGCCCATCAGCACGTCGTGGTGGACGCGATCGAAGAACTTCTCCAGATCGACGTCGACCACGACCACGCGCCCGTCCGCGACGTAGCGCTGCGCCGCCAGGATGGCGTCGTGCGCGCTGCGGCCCGGTCGAAACCCGTAGCTGTGCGGTGAGAAGGTCGGGTCGAAGCGAGGCTGAAGCACCTGGAGGATCGCCTGCTGGATGAACCGATCCACGGCCGTCGGGATGCCGAGCATCCTCGTGCCTCCCGTGGCCTTGGGGATCTCGCACCGTCGCACCGGCTGCGGCTGGTAGCGCCCCGCGAGGAGGTCCTCGCGAAGTCGCGGCCAGTGTGCACGCAGGTGCGTCGGCAGTTGATCCACGGTCATCCCGTCGACGCCGGGACTGCCCTTGTTCGCCTTCACGCGTGACAGCGCGCGCAGGAGGTTGTCGCGTTGAACGACGGCCTCCAGCAGCGCGCTCGTGCCTGAGCGCTCGTCCTCGTGTGTCGCCGCGCGGTCTTCCTCGCGTAGCGCCGGAGCCCGGGCTTCACCCTCCCCGCGCACTGCTCGCCCCGGTTTCCCAGGCATCTGAGGCGATTTCCGTTCGAGACTCATGATCGATTCGCTCTCCGTTCCGTTTGGTCCTTCGCGCGGCCCGAACTCTTCCGGGTGGTCGGGGGTCTCCCTGTCCGGCTTCTGTTTCGCGCTACTACGACCTCTGCTGACTCCCCACGCCGCGCGTGTGCGCGCTGCCCTTTCAGACATGAGGTGGGGTCTCCCCGGGTAAGAACGCTGGCCTTCGCAGCGCGACCGCCCGATCTACCGCGCGAGCCTTTGGTCTCAGGAGCTTCGCGGGCTAGCGTCCGCTCGCCCCGGCTCGTACGGCCTCCTATCGGGTTTCTGTTCGTCGGCCCGCTGCTTCGCTAGGAGCTGCCTTCAGACAGTCCGTTACCTCGCTGCCCTTGCTCCGTCGCTTGGATCGTCGAGACCTACTTTCCGCGGGGACTTGCACCCGCTGACCAGCGCCCATGCCGGGCGCACGCTATGACGAGGCACGGATCACCCTCTTCGAGGGTTCAGCAGAGAGAGCCTCGCCATGCCTTCTGAACCGGTCGAAGACCGGTGATCCGTGCCTTGATGAAGCCCAGGCCGAGCCCCCGATCGTGTACATCCCTCGGGGGGCGAGCCCTGGGCGCGTCACGCGCGTCCCTCTCACGCGGGCCGAACCCCAGGCGCGACGGGAAGCGTCTGGCGCCGTCAACTCCCCAATGGCGGTCAGACTCAACTGGCGGGGAAAGGGCGCGCGGAAGCGGGGTTAGGGGTCACCCCGCGCGACGCTGCGAAAGAGCCGCAACCCCGTCGCGCAGCACTCGGAGTTCCGCGCGACGGCGGAGAAGCACTGCAAGCACTGGCGATCGATGGCCGACAAGGCGTGATCGGCCGCGTGCGCGCGGGAGACGGGCGTGCGCTTCGAAAGACAACCTCCGCGTCGTCATCCGCGCCCCCGGCGCTCGACGGGGTCACGGGAGGTCCGCCCGAGTGGCGCGTCTCCGATGCGCTCAGGACGCAGCTCTGTGGCTCGCTCACGCCCGCAGCGCCGTTGTGGAAGGCGGCGCTCTCATGGCAGCGCGATCGCCGCGCGTGTGACGCACCTCGCTCGTCGACGCAATTCCTCGCGCGGATGGACCCGCCAACTTCGACCGCCGCATCCCGCGCACTC
>CAZEAA010000712.1:0-2149 GCA_964510015.1 uncultured Sandaracinaceae bacterium | reverse complement strand
GACACGGGCGCCACCCCGGGGACGGGCGCTCCGGGGGGGACGGGAGCCACGGGGACGGCGGCGGCCGAGCGGCGCGGCGTGCGCGTACAGCTCACCACGTCGAGCCCCGAGGTGCTGCGCGGGCGTGCGCTCGAGCTCCAGGGGCGCATCGTGGACGACGCGGGCGGACCCGTCCGACAGATGCGCGTGGAGGTGTTGCTCGCGGGCCGCGGCGAGCGCCTGCTGGGCGTGGCCGTGACCGACGCGCAGGGGCGCTTCTTCGGAGGCTTCGGGGTCCCGCACGACCTGCCGGTGGGGGACTACCGCTTGGTGGTGCGCACCCCCGGGGACGCGCGCCATCGGCCCGCTTCCCTGGACTGAAAGGGCGTCGCCAAATCGCCCGATCGCGGCTTACGTCCTCCCGCCGAGGCTCGAAATACTGGAGTATTTCTTCGCCCCATTGGTCCGGGCGCGCTCGCGCTCGAACGATTTTTCGACGCCCTTTCCGCGCCTGGTGGGTGGTGGCTAGATGCCGCCCATGATCCAGGTCTGGATCGTCGTCAGGCCGGTTTCGTCTTGCTCCTCGGTGCCTCGCGGCGGCATCTGATTGGCGTTCCCACGTGCGCTCATGCGCAGGTGCACGGCGCTATTCGCAATGCTGTTGGGCGCCACGCGCAGGATCTCCGTGCCGCCCCAGAATGAGTCGGTGCCCGGCGTCGTGCAGCCCCCTGCCCCGTTGTCCGTGGCGCCCAGCGCGGTCAGGTACATGTTGGTCTGGCACACGTTGGTCTGACCGACTAGGAGCTGCATGTTGAGCCCGACTTGAGGGGACGCGCCGCCATGACAATGCCCACAGTTCGCGTGCAGGTAGCCGAGCGCGTTGCGCTGCACCGTGGTTCCGGGCGTGGCGGCGGCAACGATGCTGATGTCGTTTGTCATCTCGCCGGCAACGTCCAGGTCGTCGAGCGACAGCGGCAAGTTGAAATCCGCGAGCTGGATAGCGCCAAAGCCGAGGACTACGTCGCGCGTCGCCGACGTGGCGTGACAGGCGAGGCAGTCCTCGCGCGAGGGGATGTCGTGTGTCGTGCCCAGCACGTTCTCAATGCCGTCAACGCCCACCAGCGTCACGTCGTCCTGCGTCTGGTTCCAGGCGTGTGTCTGAAAGGTCCACGAGTCCATTCCCTCACTGGCCGAGGTCTTGGTGAGGATTCGCGTCTCGAGGCGCACGCCTCCCCGCGAGAACGTCTTCCAGAAGATGGTGCCCATCGGGAAGACCCAGCGGTCGGGGTTCGACGTGTCGATGACCCCGTTCTCCGGGATGAGCACGAAGCGCTCCTTCTCGGCCGCGTCGCTCCACAGCTGGAAGCGCGGGCGGAAGGGGCGCACGCCGGGCGCGAGCTCGGTGCACGAGCCGTCGACGTAGAGACCGGGCGGGCCTTCACAACGGGGCGGGCCCTGATCATCGCCCCCGCTATCCATCGCAGTATCCGCGTCGGTTCCACCGTCCATCGCGGCTCCGATGTCACCAGAATCACCACCTCCGTCCACCGACGCCATGGCGTCAGTGAGGGTTGCTGCGTCGTCAGAAGCGGGATCGCCCATGTCTGCGAGCACCATTCCATCAGCGTGACCGCCATCAACGACCGACTCGTCGAAGGTCCCAGAGCAGCCAGTCGCCACCATCGCGATGACAACCACTGTGGCGCTGACGGACTTCAACCCTCGATCGAGCCCCCATTTCCGTGCGGTTCTCATCCAACCCCTCCTGCGGCTCAAGTTCGGCTCCCATCGGCACTGGCTAGATGCCGCCCATGATCCACGTCTGGATCGTCATGAGGCCGAGTTCGTCGCGCTCTTCGGTGCCCCGCGGCGGCATCTGATTGGTGTTGCCCGGCGCCCCGCGCATGCCCATGCGAAGGTGGACGGCGCTGGTGGAGACGCTGTTGGGGGCCACGCGCAGGACGTCCGTGCCGCCCCAGAACGAGTCGGCGCCGGGCGTGGTGCAGCCCCCCGCCATGTTGTCGGTCGCGCCGAGCGCGGTCAGGTAGGTGTTGGTCTCGCACACGCTGGTCAGCCCCGTGAGCAGCTGCATGTTCAGCCCCACCTGCGGCGACGCGCCGCCGTGGCAGTGCCCGCAGTTCGCGTGCAGGTAGCCGAGGGCGTTGCGCTG
>CAZEAA010000711.1:0-2162 GCA_964510015.1 uncultured Sandaracinaceae bacterium | reverse complement strand
CGCAGTCGAGCAGGTTGCAGGTGGGCGGGGTCCCCATCCACGTCCCGTTCGCCTGACAGGTCACCGCGGCCGCGGACGAGAGACCGTAGCCAGACGAGCAGGCGTAGCTTGCGACGGTGCCGGGGGTCCGGCTCATATCGTCCACAGTGCCGTTGGCCGGAGCCGAGAGCGCCGGGCAGAGCACAGCCGAGCACGAAGGCGCGGTGCTGCTCCAGTTGCCGCTGGCGAGGCAGGTCTGCGTGGCATCTCCGCCCGAGAGCGAGAAGCCGCTGTTGCACATGTAGGTAATCGTGTCCTGGTAGTCATACGGGCCCGCCGGCGTGATCGTGCCGTTGCCGGGCGCGGTCCGAGCCGGGCAGGACACGCGCGCGCACGCTGGTGGGGTGCCAGTCCACGTGCCCGAGGCGCTGCAGCGCACCGCCGTGCCGCCCGTCACCTCATAGCCCGTGTTGCAGGAGTACGAGGCGGTGGTGTCGTACTGGTTGTTGCCGTCGTCGACCGTGCCGTTGCTCGGGTTGGTGAGCGCAGGGCAGGTCACGATCTCGCAGGTGGGCAGCGCCGCCGGGCTCCAGCCCGAGGCGCCACACGTGGTGGAGCTGGGGCCGGCGCTGGCGAGATTGTAGCCCGTGGCACAGCTGTAGGTGACCGTGGTGCCAAAGTCGGTCTCCGCGGTGCTGACTTGCAGCGGGGCAGAGACCGCGAGCGTGGGACACATGATGCGCTGGCAGGTCGGTGCAGTGCCGCTCCACATCCCGGTGCCCGCCGAGTCGACGCACGTACGCGTTGCGGTTCCCTGCAGAGAGTAGCCGGTCCCGCACGTGTAGGTGGCGACGCTGCCAGCGTCCTGCGCGTCGGAGTAGCTGACGTTCAGAGGAGTGGTGGGGGAGAGCACGTCGCAGGTCACGGGCACCGCGCAGGTGGCGCCGGTCCAGCCGGAGGCGCAGGCACACGACTCGAAGTTCCCCGAGCCGTCTGCGATGCAGGTGCCGCCGTTGTCGCAAGGGTTCGGCGTGCAGGTCATCGGGGGCTCTTCGCACGTGGGCGCCGAGCCGCTCCAGGTGCCGTCGGCCTGACAAGTACGCGTGCCGTTGCCCGTGAGCACCAAGGTGCCGCTGCACGTGTAGGTTGCGACTCCGTTCAACGTCGTCACCGTGGTGGACACCATCAGCGGTGCGGTGGCGCTCAATGCGCCACAGTCAGCCGGGACATCGCACAGGTTTCCAGACCAACCCGCGTCGCAACCCGTGCAGACCGCGCTGCCAGTGCTGCTGCTGCAGGTGCCGCCGTTCACGCAGGGGTTGCCGGCGCATGGGTCCGAGTCACAAGTCGGAAGGGTGCCGGTCCAGGTTCCGTCGGCCTGGCAGGTGCGGGTCTCATTGCCCACGAGGCTGAAGCCCTGTGCGCACGAGAAGGTCGCGATCTCGCCCTCGTCGTACCCCGTGGCGCTCACCTGGAGCGGTGCGGTGACGTCGAAGAACGGACAGAGACCGGGGACCTGCTGGTCGCAGTTCACGCCCGTGTAGCCAGACTCGCACTCACACGTCCAAACGGACGTGTCTTCGTCCTCCGTGCACGAACCGTTGACGCACGCGTCTTCGCAGATGCCCTCGGGTGTGCCGACGCAGTACGTCTCGAGTCGCGCACCGATGGACTCTACGAGTGAGACGAAGTCTCCGAGCGGCACCACGCAGCGGTAGCCCTCCCGAGTGCAGTCGCTGTTGTCGTCGCACGCCTGGAGGCAGACGCCGTAGGTGCGGAAGCTGTAGAACGTCTCCGTCTCGAACTGCGGCATCTGGAGCGCGTCGATGAGGCCGTTGTATTCGGCCTCCTCGATGTCGACCAAGGGAAGGAAGCAGGTTCCGCCTTCGCCGCATTCGCTGTCGTTCGAGCAGGGCGCCACGGTCGAGCAGTAGTTGCCCGGGAATTGGATGATCGCGTCCCCCGCGATGGCAGCTGCGGCCTCATTCGTGGAGTTCGCCACGGCCTCCAGCGCCGACAACTCGTTGATGAGGCAGAGCGGCGTGCCAGGTCCCGCGCACATGTCGCTGGACGTGCAGGCCGAGCCGACGGGCAGACCGTCGGGGTTGACGTTCCCGTCACTCCGGTCGGCGTCCATGCCCGAGTCGCTGTTTCCCCCACCACCCCCGCACCCCGGGGCAACC
>CAZEAA010000710.1:0-2191 GCA_964510015.1 uncultured Sandaracinaceae bacterium | reverse complement strand
CAGCTTGATGGCGCGGGCGATGTCACCCGCCAGGATGCACTTCTGCATCGTGGAGAGGAACACGTCTTTGTTGATCGAGCTCTTGTAGAGGTACACCGAGCGCTCGGCGATAATCGCAATCGCGAGGATCAGCCAGAAGAGGATGATCCACATGGCCCAGCCGCCCTCTTGGTAGTGTTCCCAAAGTGTTGCCATGATCGTCTCCTGAGCCTTTCTGAGTTCCGACGTTCGCTATCGAGACGCCGGTCTGTGTCGGGTGCCACTGCGGCTTCGGATCTCGTGTCCGCGCCATGCGGGTGTTGAGATACTGCGCCTAAAGGGTTGATAACTCACGGGAAAACAAGCGCTCCCGTGCGGTCTGTCATCGAGAAGGGCCGATGATACCGACTGCCCCATGCAAGTCAACATCGATCCGCGCGACACAATCGAATGGGGAATGGCGAGACGACGAGCACGCGGGTTGGACACCCGACGCGGACCAAGGTTCCGTCCGCGAAAGATCACAACGATGATGCGCGCTTCGCGTTGACAACCTTCGGGGCCCTGCGGTAGCGTCCCCCCGGTTCTCAGCAGTTGCTGAGTCTTCACTTCTATCCACGTACTAAGAAATGCGCCGTCCTCCTCGAACCGGAGCGGCGACAAGGCAGGGGGGATGGAGCACGCAGCTCACATCGCTTCCGGCCTCGAAGGAGCCTGACTGATGCAAGAGGTTGGCCACGCACTAGTGGAGGGCGCGCCGTTCTCGTTCATCAACATCGCGGTGCTTGCCCTGGTACTCGCCATCGTTGCCGAGCGCTTCGTTTTCATCCTCAGTAAGTATCGCGTGAACGCTACGGAGTTCATGGCGCAGGTGCGCAAGTTGGTGCAGGCGGGAAACATCGACCGCGCCATCAAGCTCTGCGAGGCGGCCCCGCTGCCCCTGCTGCAGGTGATCAAGGCTGGTCTCACGCAGGTGAACCGCGGTGAGGATGCCGTGATCGCGAACATGGAAGAGAAGCTCGCCGAGGTGCTCCCGGCCCTCGAGAAGCGCATCGCTTCCTTGTGGACGTTCGCCAACCTCGCGACCCTGATCGGCCTGCTCGGCACCATCCGCGGTCTGATTCGCGCCTTCGCGGCCGTCGGTACCATCGACGACCCGTCGCAGAAGACCGCCATGCTCTCGGCCGGTATCTCCGAGGCCATGTGGAACACCTTCCTCGGGCTGCTCATCGCCGTGATCGCGATGTTCTTCCACCTCATCCTGAACGGCATGGCCAAGCGTCAGAAGCACGAGATGGAGAAGGCCACGATGAAGCTCGAGAACCTGCTGACGCTGAAGCGCCAGGGTTGAGTAACGCATGTCCAAGCAGCTGACAGGACGGCAACGTGCTTACGTCAAGAAGCACTCGAAGCACCATGACCTGGACGCTTCCGAGCTCGACTCCGAGCTGAACATCGTTCCGTTCTTGGACATCGTCATCAACCTGATCATGTTCTTGCTCATGACCGTGTCCACGGTGGCCTTCTTCTCGCAGGTCGAGGCCACCCTGCCACAGTACAGCTCGGGTCGCGCCGGCACGCGCTCCACCGCCAACGAGAACGCGCTGAACCTGATGGTCACCATCACGGAGTCGGGCATCATCGTGACGGGTAGCTCCGGCAAGCTCGCACCGGGCTGCGAGAGCACCCAGTCGGGTCGTGTCATCACGGTCCCGCGTGCGGGCGCCGGCTACGACTGGCGCGCTCTCACCGCGTGCGCCGAGAAGATCAAAGAAACGTTCGCCGACGAGCATCGCGTCACGGTCGGGGCAGACCCCACCATCCACTACGAACACGTCATCCACGCCATGGACGCGATGCGCAGCAACGCCGCTGGCGTTGAGCTCTTCCCGGAAGTCCTGCTGTCGGCAGGGGTGCGCTGAACATGAGTGACGAGACGCAAGATCAGGGCGAGGGCGGCGAGGGCAGCTTCCAAGGCTTCCCGCAGGCCGACGGCGAGAGCACGCCCGCGTCCATGACCGACCTCAAGCGGATGATCCGCTCGAAGAAGCGGCGCCAGGAAGAGCACGCCGCTCACGGTCTGAACATCTACCCGATGATGGACATGATGACGATTCTGCTCGTCTTCATGGTCATGCAGCTGGCGTCCTCGTCAGCGGTGGCGGTGCAGCAGAGCGAGGAGCTCGCCATCCCGTACTCCACGTCCACCGTG